>JBIJCA010000204.1:0-8638 GCA_044344935.1 Aquimonas sp.
TTCACTCCGAGAGTCTTGCGGCTTGAGCTTCGCGTAGGGCTCGGGCCGCAGAGGGAAAGTGCTGGCGCTCAGTTGCGCGAGGGGAAGATGCCGCTCAGCGCGATACAAAAATTGACCACACTGTAGGGCTGCAGGTTCGGGTGAGGCTGGTTGCCGCCAGAGGGCGCAACGCTCTGGGCATTCAGCGGCACCAGCGGTCCGGTGCTCGCTGCGTAGATATTCGGCGGCGGCGACCCCGCATTGGTGCTGGTGGCGAATACGCGTCCGCTGGCGCTGCGGTTGTCGCCGTTGGCCGTGGATGCGTTGACCGCGTGCGTGTGCGAGGGCAGGTTGGTCGACAGCAGGGTCACGTTCTCGACGCCCGAGGCCTGACCGATCTGCACGGAGGGTGGCTGCCAGCTTGGGTCCACCGACGAGGCGTATCCGATCGGTGTGCGGCTGCGCAGATCCGGCAGGGCGAAGTTGGTGGTGCCGTTGCCGCCGTACTGGGTTCCCAGCAGCGAGAACAGGGCCTGGTTCTGGTTGATCGGCAGCAGTTGCCCGTTGGCCAGCGCCCAGAACGTTGGCGCGAAATTGAAGCCGGCCATCATGATCTGGCCGATGAAGAATTCGCTCATCGCTTTCCTCCCCGTAGATGGTGCGCGCAGACGTCCGATCCGTCGCGTCGGCGTACTCTGAACCGCAACGTGAGGTCCTACAAGCCCCAAACGCGTGCTGCGCCATTGACCCGCGGATGTGGTGCCTTCGTCGGTCCACCCCGAGGGCACCAGCTGTCGGGCACTGACCTCGCCGGCTCAGCGTTTCGTTGCCCGGTGGGACCCGCGCTCGCATCTTCGAGCATGGATCTTGCACGCCGCGATTTGCCTGCGCCGCGCGTCCTCTGGACTCTCACAGCGATGCCTTTTCGGGCTTTCGCAAGCTATCCGCATCTGTTCAAATGGCGACCAAGTCAGTCCGCAGCGTCGGGGCGAGGACTGATACTTCTTCCCGGGCCTGTTGCGAATTTGGGTCGCACGGCTCGCGGCGCGTCGCCAAGTTGCAGTTGTCCATCCGAGTCGATCTTTCAGGGGAATCAGACGCATGTCACTCGTTCTCGGTTTCGCCGCGCGATCCGCGCGTGTTTCGTTCGCGGCGCTGCTGTTGGCAGCCGCCACGCTGATGCCCTCAGGGCCTGCGCGCGCGCAGCACACCTCGCTCGAGTGTCCGCCGCAGACCGCGACGGTTTCCAGCGGTGGCACGGTGTCGATCAACATCACCGACTGCGCGTCCAACGTCGCGTTTGCCGGTATCGGCGATATCGATGGCGGCAGCTCCGGCGCGGGTGACTTCGAGGATCACGGCGCGGCCACCACCCGCATCACCCCCGGCCCAGGCAGTCAGTGGTTCCTCGACTACAGCCATAACGGCACCACGGGTATCGGCTCGACAGACGTCTTCGAGATCACCGAGGCCACCGCAACGGGCAATGGCGATGTCCGAGTCACCATCACCATCAACCCCTCGGCCTCGCCGATCACGGTATCGCCGGCTGCTCTGCCAACGCTGACCGCGGGTACGCCCTTCACCCAGACCCTGACGTCCGCCGGCGGCCTTGCTCCCTACACCTACACCCTGCAGAGCGGCGTGCTGCCGATCGGCGTGACGCTTTCGAGCGCGGGCGTGTTGAGTGGCACGCCAACCCAGCGTGGCGCCTACAGCTTCAGCGTTCGCTCGACCGATTCGACCTCGCCGACGGCACAGTTCGTCGACAGGGGCTACACCGGCACCGTGCAGAACCCGAGCCTCGCGCTCGTTCCGGCCAGCGCCACCGCCATCCAGAGTGCGCCTTTCTCGCTGGCGCTCAGCACCGCCGGCGGCGTTGCTCCACATACGTATCAGCTTGAAACCGGCGCCTTCCCGGCCGGTATCACCGTCTCCAGCGCCGGCGTGGTCAGCGGCACCACCGCTGCCGCGCCCGGCAACTATCCGGTGACCATTCGCGTCACCGACGCCAGCACGGGCCCGGGCAGCTATTTCGAGGTCGAAGCTTTCACCCTCACTGTCAGCCCGCCGCCCTCGGTGTCGATCGCGGTGTCGCCAGCCTCGGTCAGCGAGGACGGCGCCACCAATCTGACGTACACGGTCACCCGCAGCCTCAATCTGAGCTCGCCGACCACGGTCAACATCACCACCAGCGGCACCGCGACCTCCGGCTCCGACTACACCGGCGCCGTCGCCACCATCGTCATCCCGGCCGGCGCGACCACCGCCACCTTCACCATCGATCCGAGCGTCGACGGCACCGTCGAGGCTGACGAAACGGTCATCATGACGGTCGCCGCAGGTACCGGCTATACGGTCGGTGTACCGGCCAGCGCAACTGCCACCATCCTCAACGACGATGTGCCGAGCGCGACCATTGCGGTCGCTCCCGCCAGCGTCAGCGAAGACGGTGCGCCGAATCTCATCTACACGATCACCCTGAACCAGGCGAATCCGTCCGCGGCGACGTCGCTGAACTACACGATCGGCGGCACCGCGACCAATGGCACCGACTACGCGACGATCACCTCGCCGCTAGTCATCGCGGCGGGCGCCACCACGGGCACGATCACAGTCAATCCGACCGCCGACGCCACCATCGAAGCGGACGAGACAGTCATCCTCACGCTTGCCGCGGGCACCGGTTACACGGTCGGCGTGCCGAACAGCGCCACTGGCACCATCCTCAACGACGATCTGCCGAACCTGACGATCAACGATGTCACGGTCAACGAAGGCAATGCGGGCATCACCAACTTCAACTTCACGGTAACCCTGAGCGCACCGGCCGGCCCGGGCGGCGTCACCTTCAACATCGCCACCGCCAACGGTTCGGCCACGGCGGGCGTGGACTACGTCGCTCAGTCGCTCACTGCCCAGACCATCCCGGCTGGCAGCAGCACCTACATCTTCACCGTGCTGGTCAACGGCGACGTTCTCAACGAGCCGAGCGAGACCTTCTTCGTCAATGTCACCAGCGTGATCAACGCGGTCGTGGTCGACGGTCAGGGCGTGGGCACGATCACCAACGATGATCCGCTACCCAGCCTTTCGATCAATGACGTCACCGTGGCCGAAGGCAACAGTGGCACGACAAACGCTGTGTTCAACGTGACCCTGAGCGCAGCCAGCGGGCAGACCGTGCAGGTCAACTACGCCACGGCCGACGGCACTGCGACCCAGCCAGCGGATTACACCAATACCAGCGGTACGCTGACCTTCACCGCGGGGACGACCAGCCAGACGATTACCGTGCCGGTGATCGGCGAGACCATCCCCGAGGCGAACGAGACCTTCTTCGTCAATCTCAGCGGCGCCACCAACTCAACCATCAGCGACAACCAGGGCCTTGGCACGATCACGAACGACGATGTGCCGGTGACGGTCAGCCCGGGCACGCTGCCGGGCGGCACGGTGGCAGCGGCCTACAGCCAGACCATCACGGCCAGCGGCGGCGTCGCGCCCTATGCGTTCGCTGTCTCTGCCGGTGCCTTGCCGGCTGGCCTCACCCTGAGTCCGGGCGGCATCCTCAGCGGCACGCCGACGGCGGGCGGCAGCTTCAACTTCACCGTCAGCGCAACCGACAGCAGCGGCGCGCCCGGTCCGTTCGCGGGTACTCAGGCTTACACCCTGATCATTGCAGCGCCGACCATCAATCTGCCTGCGACGTCGCTGGCGGGCGGCACCCTGGGAGTGGCCTATTCGGCCTCAATCACGCCGGCTTCGGGCGGCACTGCGCCGTACTCGTATGCGGTCACGGCCGGTGCACTGCCCGGCGGCCTGAATCTCAACGCTTCGACCGGTGCAATCACCGGCACGCCGAGCGCACTGGGATCGTTCAACTTCAGTATCACCGCCACCGACAGCAGCACTGGCACCGGCCCGTACACCGCGACGCAGAGTTACGGCATCACCGTGATCGACATCCCGCCGGTGGCCAATGCGGTCACCACGACCGTGGCCTACAACGCCGCGGCGGGCCCCGTCACGCTGAACATCACCGGCGGAAGCGCGGTGTCGGTTGCCGTCGTGACGCCAGCGAGCAACGGCACGGCAGTCGCCGCCGGCACCTCGATCACCTACCAGCCGACGGTCGGTTACGCCGGAGCCGACAGCTTCACCTACACCGCAACCAACAGCGGTGGCACCTCGGCGCCCGCCACGGTCACCATCACGGTCAGTGATCCAGTCGTCACGATCACGCCGACTGGCGGTTTCGCCGCCACCGTGGCCGCGCCGTACACCCAGACCTTCACCTGGAACGGCGGGGCGCAGCCCTGGAGCGGCTACCAGGTCACCAACCTGCCGGCTGGCGTGGCGATCACGGGCAGCACCGCGAACAGTGTGACGATCTCGGGCACGCCCACCCAGGCGGGCAGCTTCGCGCTGAATGCTTCGGCCACGGACAGCAGCACCGGCAACGGCCCGTTCGTCGTGGGCCAGGTCTTCACGCTGACCGTAGCGGGTCCGACACTTGCGCTGGCTCCTGCCGCCCCTGCTCTGACCGCGACCTACAACACCGCCTACACGCAGGCGTTCACGGCCAGCGACGGCGTCGGTCCGTACACGTATGCCGTGACCGCCGGCGCCCTGCCTGCGGGGCTCAGCCTGGCGGGCGGAACGGTGTCGGGGACGCCGACGACCTCGGGCAGCTTCCCGTTCACGATCACTGCGACGGACACGGGCTCCTCGGGCACAGGGTCGCCCTTTACGGTTGCGCGGGCGTATACCCTGACGATCGCCGCACCGACCATCGTCGTCACGCCGGCCACGCTGCCCGCGGCAGCAGCGGCCAGCGCCTACAGTGAGACGCTGGCGGCGAGCGGTGGCGTTGCTCCCTACGCTTTCTCGGTGACTGCAGGCGCGCTGCCTGGAGGGCTGACTCTGTCCACGGCGGGCGTTCTGGCAGGTACTCCGACGGCATCCGGCAGCTTCAACTTCACCGTAAGGGCCGCTGACGCCAATGCGCAAACGGGCGCGCTGGCCTACACGCTGACGGTGGGTGCTCCAGTCCTGAGCCTCTCACCAGCCACCCTGCCTAACGGAACCGGCAGCCAGAGCTACAGCGCGCAGTTCGCCGCCAGCGGCGGCAACCCGCCCTATACCTTCACGGTGAACAGCGGCGCGCTGCCGCCTGGGTTGGCGCTGACCCCGAACGGAGCACTCACGGGCGTGCCGACCGCCGCAGGCAGCTTCAGTTTTGGTGTCCAGGTGGCGGATGGCACGTCCGGTACGCCGGGGACGGCTGTGCGCAACTACACCGTGGATGTGGCGGCGCCGGTGATCTCGATCGCCACCACGTTCCCGGAGCGTCTGTTCCTTGGCCGCGCCTTCAGCCTGCCGCTGCAGGGTGCGGGCGGCGCACAGCCGTACACCTTCGCCGTCATTTCGGGCGCCCTGCCGCCTGGCGTGACCCTGAGCTCCGCGGGTGAGTTCGCCGGAACGCCGGGCGCGGTCGGCAGCTACACATTCGGAGTCAGGATCACCGACGCCAATGGCTTCACCAGCACCACCAGCGTCACGCTTGGGGTGTTCCCGCCGCCGATCATGGTGCCCGCGCAGTCGATCTCGGGCCTGCTGGCACTGGTTCTGACCTTGCTCGGATTCGGCTTCATCGCCCTGCGCAGCACGCGCGCAGGTCACTGAGTCAAGGGATGTCCTTGCGCCCCGGTGAATGCCGGGGCGCAAGGAGCCCGCCGGTCGGGGCGCGGTTCGTGAGGGTTGATTCCCGCGAAGCTGGGATGCCCCTTGCACTCGCGCCAATGCCTCCGGTGGAGGCGTACCCCGTTGTCTACTCCTTGCCAAGCCTGGCGGAATCCTCAGGCCGGCCGAAGCGCTCTACGAGGGCGTGTGTACACGCCTCTGAGAAGCCCAGCGGCATGGACCCAAGGCTCGCCCGTGGTGGTCGGACACGGCTTAGTCGCTTCGCTCCCTCGGCGCGTAGTCGACCGTCAACACGCAGAAGCGCTGGGCGGCTCCCGGCAGCGGTGCATCAAACTCATCATCGACTCGTTTCTTCAGCGCGGCCCGCGCCAGCGGGGAGTCGATGCTGATCCAGCCTCTCGCGGCATCGGTCTCATCGGGGCCGACGATCCGATAGCTCAACACGGCACCGTCGTCGACGCGTTCGAGCGTGATCCAGGCGCCGAAGAAAATGGCATCGCGATCGGCCGGCGACCCCTCGGCGACCTTGAGTGCTTCCAGACGCTTGCTCAGGTAACGCACCCTTCGATCGATCTCGCCGAGCTGCTTCTTGCGATAGGTGTACTCGGCGTTCTCGCTGCGGTCGCCTTCGGCGGCGGCTGCGGCCAGCGCCTTGACCACCTCGGGCCGCCGCTCGCGCCACAGCAGGTTCAACTCTTCGCGCAGCGTTTCGAAGCCTTCGCGCGTGATCAGGGGCGTGGAACCGGGTGCGGGCGGGCGCCAGCGTGACATGGGGCAGGGCTTCCTGGAGCAATCCGCGATGGGGATACGGCGCACCGGGTCTGGTTGGCCGTTCTCGTCGCCGCGTATTGTCGGCAATCGACAGCGCCGAGTCGGCAGCGCTCTGCAGCATGGCAGCCGTATCGGCATGCCGCACGCCAGTGCAGTGCTTCGCACTTGGACGAACGCATCTGCGACGTCCCTAGTAAGGCTGGCGGCGTTGTTCGGCGTCCGTGCGGCTGCGCCTTCTCTGCGCTCGGTCCTACTTGCCATCGCGCAGGCCTAACTGGTCGTCGCGCCTTGCCAGCCACGCAACGCTGCTCGCAACGACTGTTCGCCACCTACGAATCACTACACTAGCAGTCGGAATCCTTTCAGGAGTGCTCCGCCATGTCGCGCCCCGTACTGCCCGAGAGCGAGCTGCACCCCGCCATTCGCGAACGCGTCGCGCGACTGCATGCCGATGTCATCGACACCGTGCGCTTCGCCATCGAGCGCGAGCCGGTCGTGGTCATCGGCATGGCGGCCAACCCCTTCGTCGGCCGCGCACGCCGTGCGCTGACCCGTGCCGGCATCGCCCACCACTACATCGCCTTCGGCGGCTACCTGTCGCAGTGGCGACGCCGCAATACGCTGAAGATGTGGAGCGGTTGGCCGACGTTTCCGATGATTTTCGTGCGCGGACAGCTCGTCGGGGGCGCCACCGATCTCGACGCCCTGATCGCCAGCGGAGAGTTGGTCCGGCTGCTGGCGGCGTCCAGTCCGGGTTGATTTTCCGCCGGCCAAATTCTCCCGAGTGCAGGCGTCGGTGGTACAACAGGCGGGTCTCGTTTCCACGATCCGCTTATTGGAGCCTTCCATGAAGCCTGTTCTTTTGCCTTCACACTGGGTCCTGTGTGCCGCGATCGGATGGTTGGGCTTGAACACGCAGCCCGCTTCGGCGCAGTCCGCGGCGCCCGGCACCTGCATCTCGGCGGAAGAGGCGGATCTGCTTTCCCGGGTCAATGCCTACCGGCAGCAGAACGGCCTGGGCGCAGTGCCTGTCTCGCGCACCCTGATGACGGTTGCGCAGTGGCATGCGCGCGATGCAAGGCTCAACGGCGCCAGCATCTTCAACGTCAGCTGCAACCTGCACAGCTGGTCGAATACGCGCCCGGAGCTGTGGAGTGGCGGCTGCTACACGGGCGACCATGCCAACGCTGCGATGATGTGGAACAAACCGGCCGAGCTCTCCGACGGCGCTTACGCAACCGAGGGCTTCGAGAATGCCGCCCAGGGCTTTGCGTCGCCGGCGGCCGCGCTGGCGGGGTGGCAGGGCAGTTCGGCGCACAATCAGGTGATCCTCAACCAGGGAGGATGGGCACAACTCAGCTGGCGCTCAATCGGTGTCGGAATCGACATGAGCAGCCGCTACTACTTCCTGTGGTTCGGCTACCAGAGCGACCCGCAGGGCACGATGCAGCCCTGCAGCGCGGTCGGGCTGCTGTTCGGAAACGGCTTCGAGAGCTGAGGGGCGCGTCGCTGGCGGGGGCGGGGAAGCGCGGCGATGGACGGGCCAGGGCTTTGGTTTTCAATCCAGGTGCGACCCGCGCCGGTGGCGCGTTTCGCGGAATCGGGACATCAAGCCTGGCCTTGGTCACCGCTCCCCTGTCGCCGTTCATGCGGCCCGGTCGGCTTCGCCACGTCCTTACTCCAGCTCGACCTTGAACTCGCCCACGTCGATGCGACCGCTCACGTCTTCGAGCCGGCGCGTGGTGGCGATGCGGGTGCTCTGGAGCGTGCCGAATGCCGTCTGGAACTCCAGCTGCACGGTCACCGGTCCTGCCAGGTTCTGGCGGTTGTCGCCGAAGTAGTTGGCCTGTACGCGATAGGTGCCGGGCAGCGGGCGGGTGAGGGTGAACACCTCGGGGCCATAGCCCTGCACGAAGTCATTGCTGACCCGGCCGCCGCTCACCGAGCGGTTCCGTGCGTAGTACACCTCCTCGCCCAGCGGATCGATCACCCACAGATCGATGTCGGTGTTGTCGGCGTCCCAGCCCAGCACCACGCGCAGCCCGATCGGCAGCGGCTCGGTCAGCGCGGCGGGAATTCCGAGCGCCTCCAGTGTTGCCGCAATCCGGCTGCGATCAGCGCGCGCCACGAGGTCATTCAACTCGTGCGCGGCGATCAGCTCGATGCCCGGGAAACGTCCGCT
>JBIJCA010000019.1:0-27715 GCA_044344935.1 Aquimonas sp.
CTGGCGCGCAGCCTGACCGGCGCGGACAGCGCGGCGCGCTGATCTCGTCGCACGCGGACGCGCAGCGCCCGCGGATGGCCGGCGGGCGGCAACACGGGATCGCCCGCCGCCTGGCCTGGAGTGCAGAAGCGCTGGCCGCTGAGACATCCCGCGCCCTGCCCGCCCCTCGACAGTCGCCCCGATGGCACAGTAGCCCGGGGCGACTGTCCACAGGGGGAAACCATGTCCAAGACACCATCACTGCGTCGTCCGCTGCTCGCCCTGCTTTGCGCTGCCGCATTCGTCTCGCTGCAGGGCTGCTCGAATTCGGGCCCTGCGCCTGAAACCGCGCCGCCTCCGGAGGACTCGACAACGCGAGCGCTGGCGGCCGAAGTGGATGGGAGTGCCGAGGCCGCGCGCGAGTGCAGCAGCGGCACCGTGGCAATGCCCCGGGGCGCCGTCGGCGGGCGCAACCAGCTTCACCGGCAAGGCGAGCCCAACCTGCTTCCGGTCTTCTCGCTGAAAAGCGACTCCAAGGCGTGGCAAACCGATTGTCCGGTGCCTATGAACGCACAACGGTCGAGCGGTAGTGCGGACTGCACCGCGCGCGCGCTGCTGCCGGAGAAGTTCAGCCTCAGGATCACCCGCGACGCCGCTGGCGACACCTATGCGCTTGAGCTGCTTCCCACCGACGGCTCCGCGCTTCCGCCGCTGCGACGCACGCTGCATCCGGCCTACGCACCCAGGCCTGACCAGAAGCACGTGACCTGGCTGCTGGGCAAGGCCGATGCCCAGCTCGATGCGGAACTCTATGTCCATCTTCGCGACACCAGCGAGGACATCGCCGGGGCGCGTCCACACAAGCACTACGTGCTGGAAGTGTTTGACGCGGACTGCAGCGCGCATCTGCCGCATCTGTCCACCTGCAAGTCGGAGGACTTTCGCGAGGGCGCGGACTGCGACGCCCAAATGGCCAAGCGCGGAACGGACCAGGTCGGCGGCAAGCAGACCGACACCGGCACCGGCAATGAACCACCGCGTCGCTAATCAGCAGAATCGAAGCAAGCTGGCGCGCGCACGCGCGGCAGGCGGCGTCGTTGCGCTGGTGCTTGCACTTGGCGCCACGGCCTCACCGGACCGCACTCTGCGAATCGACTGCTCACACCCCGGCCCGATCGAGCTCAGCCTGGCGCCGACCGAGCGCGTGCTGCGGCTTGCGCTGGCGCCGAGCCAGCGCGCCTGGCTGTGGATCGAGGAGTCCGGTCAGGATCTGCGCATCAGTGCAGACGACAGCGTGGATGAGAAACGCCTGCAGCTTCCGCCGCGCTATGGATTGAGCCTGCTGAGCTTCGACGGCGCACGGACGATCGACATCGAACGCCTTCTCGAGAACAGCGCCGCCGCGCGGGTCCGGGTGGGACTGGAGTGCGCGCCGCCCGCCCACGCCTTGAACGCCTGGCTGGATGCCGCCGATGCGCTCACCCGTCACTTCGGCGGCGGTCTGGGCAGCCTGCGAGGCCAAGCGCTGCCGGCCAGCGTGGACACCCTGATCGAACAGGCGCCAAGTCCGCGCTGGCGCGCGTTCGCGCTGCACATCCGCGCCCAGTGGCTGCTGCTGGCGGGGCTGAGCGCGGACGCAGCGCCGGCCTTCATCGAAGCCGCCGCTGCCTGGGAGACCGTGGGTGCGCGCGAGCAAGCTGCATCAGCCCGGGTCGCGGCGGCCGAGAATCTTCGGCTGGCCGCACAAGGCGCAGAGGCGATCGCGCTGAGTCGGGCCGCGCCCGCTGCGCCCGAAGCCGGACACTACTTTGGCGTGCGCCTAGAGGCTGCCCGCTGCGGAGCGCAGTTCGACGCCGGCGAGCTGGAAGCCGCCGCGCTCTGCTATGCCTGGGTCCAGGATGCGTTCGCAGCGCTCGGCGAGCCGCTGGAAGCGGCCAACAGCGCCATCAATGAAGCGGACTTGCTGCGGCGAAGGGGGGAACACAGGCAGGCTCGATCGCGCGTGCTGCAGGCGCTGACAGCGCTCTCCGGGCCGCAGTCAGAGGCGGTGCGCGGCCGCGCCGAGCTTTCGCTGGCGGAGACCGCCGCTCAGCAAGGTGATACCCAGGAGGTGCTGACACGACTTCAGCGCGCACAGCTGAGCTTCGACGCTGCCGGCGAGACGCGGTGGCAGGCACATGTGCTGCGCAGGCTTGCGGCCGTGCTGCTGGAACTCGGTGGCGACGCCGACGCGCAGCTTGCCTTGAATGCAGCGCAGGCGCTTCTGGACCCCGTGCACGCGCCGATTCCTTTCGCGTCCGGCCAGCTTTTGCAGGCGCGCCTGCTGCGTGCCGAAGGCTTGCCCGCCGACAGCCTTCCTCTGATCGAGGAGGCGTCTGCGGCTGCGCGCGCCGGCTCGCAGCGCGAGCTGCTCAATCTGGCGCTGCTGGAGCAGGCCGCGGCCCACATCGAACTCGGCAGTCCCGCGCTAGCGCTTGCCGCGCTCGATGCACTGCAGGAACCCAGCGCGCGCGAGCGCCTGCGTGCCGACTACTACCGCGCGCTGACGGGCGATACGGCGCTGAGTCCGGCCTTGATCGACCTTGCGTTCGCACCGATTGCGGGCGACGACGATGCCACGCCGGAATCGGTGCCCCTCGGCCTGTCCGAGCGCATCGAAATGCAGCGCCGCGCCGCGCAGGCGCTGGCCGCTGCGGGCCGCACGCGCGACGCCCAGGCGCGCCTGCTGGATTCAGCCCGTGCGCTCTCGGCACTTCGTCTTCGCAGCGGCAACCCGCTGCTTGCGCAGGCGCTGGAAGGACTGATCGTTCGACTGCGCGGCAGCGCCATCGAACTGCTTGTTCGCGAATCGGGCGACCTCAAGGAACGCGAAGCCCGACCCGAAACCCAGCGCCTGATCCTGGACTGGCTCGCGTTGACGCTGCCGATCGAGCACGGCAGACAGACCACTGCCGCGAGCGCGCTCGACGCGGAGATCGGCCGACTGCTGCTGGGCGATCCTGCCGCGGCCAGCGGAAGCGCACTGCTCGCTGCCCTGGCAACCTCGGCGCCGGACATCCTCGAACCACCTTTCGCAGCTGAGGATCTGCGCGCGAGCTTTGCGGTTCAAGCGCCCCTGCTGGTGCTGCTGGCGGGCGAGCAGCACGGCCTCAGCGTGGTGTGGCGCACTGGAGCCGTGCGCCTGCGAGTACTCGAAGACCTACCCGAGCTTCGCGCGGCCGCACGCACGCTGAGCGCGCTGGCGCAATCGCCCCAGGCGCCCGTTCAGACGGTGCAGAACGCGGCCGCCGAGCTGGCCTCGCGACTGCAGCTTGCCGCTGCGTTCGGTGACAATCCCACGCTGCACGTACTCGCCGAGGGTCTGGCCCTGCAGGTCGAGTGGAGCCTGCTGCCCGATGATTCGGGCGAGGCGCTGGGCGGAGGTCGCCCGATCCGTCTGCTGCAGCCCTCGGCGGCCCACTCGCGCATCGAACCCTCGCTGCCGGTGCAGCTCCTGCAAGCCGCGCAGTGGCAAAACGCTGCGGCCGCCGACGGCATCCGGGGCGACCCGCGACTACCGGCGCTGCAGGCGGCAGCTGCCGAATCCGCACTGATCCGGACTGCACTACCCGGGCGCAGCGTCGAGCCACAACCGCTCGCTCAACGGCAGACCCTGCTGGACGCTTTGGCCCATGCGGACGCCTGGCTGCATGTGTCCGCGCACGGTCATCTGCAACCCGGCCTGCTGGCAGGCAGCGGCCTGTGGCTGGATCCCTCGGAGCCCGGGGCGGCACCGCAGTACATGAGTGCGCTCGACGTCCAGGCGATCGGCGTGCGTGCCGGTCATGTGGTGCTCAATGCCTGCCAGCTGGCGGCCACCGAGACCGCCTCGGGCAGCCTGCGGGCGAGTCAGACCAGTTTCGCCCACAGCCTCGTGAGAGCGGGCGCGGAACACGTCATTGCTGCACGCTGGCCGGTCAGCGACTCCGCCAGCCACGTCTGGGTGCCTGCCTACTACCGCGCGCTGCAGGCGCAGGCTGACAGCGGCGAAGCGCTGGATCCAGGCGCGGCCCTGCACGCAGCGCAGCGAGCGCTGCAGCGCTCGCGCGCCTTTCGCCACCCCTTCCATTGGGGTGCCTGGGTGCATCTGCAGCGGCTGCCGCTGATCCGTGCTACGGCACCGGGACACGCGCTGCCGAACGCGTCCCCCTGATGCCCTCGCGCGCCCTCCCTGCAAGAACCGACAGGCTGAAGGCGCAGGCCGTCGTAGGCACGATGTCGCGGTTGCCGGGTGCCGCCTGCGCTGAGCATCCACACCCGCGATCGAATCGCTGCACGCCACGCCAGGAGTTGCCATGAAGGCCCTGTTCCGCTCGCTCTGGTTGCTCACCCTGCAGCTCGCCGACCTGCTGGTGCTGATCCGCGTACCGCTGCTGATGGTGCTCGCCGGATTCGTGCTCTCGGCCTATGTCGCACAGATCCGCGAACTGTTCGATATCAGCCTCGAAAAGCCCCGCTGGGCGGCCGCTGCCTGGGTGTTCGCAGGCGGCTTCAGCCTGCTGGTCTGGTACTCGGCACGCACGCTGTATTGCTTCCACTGGCCACACTGGCAGGCCTCCGCGCCATTGCAGCAGTGGCTGGCGCAGCGCCTTCCGCGTCTGCTTGCGGCCGGCGCTCCGCTCACGCTTGCCGGCGCCTACCTGCAGGCCAGCCCGCCGGCGGGCGAACGCACGGGTCTCGCTTGGAGCGCGGCCTATGTGCTGCTCGCGATCGGCCTCTGGCTGTTCACCACCTACCGGCGTGCACTGGTGCACCGGCTGGTGCCCACCACCGACCGTCCGCTGGGGCTGGACGCACAGCCACAAGTGGCGCTGTTCGAGCACTGGCGCGAACTGCCCCGCCTCACCCGCCTCGTCCACTACGCAGGCCTGGTCGCGCTGCCGGCCTCATGGTTCGTGGGGCTGTACTTTCCAGGCAGCATCGACGCCTTCGGCCCGCTGGCGCTGATTCTCGGCGCCGCCAGCTTCAGCGTCTGGGCCAGCACCTGGCCGATCTATCTGGCCGCGCGCCTGCGCTTTCCGCTGCTGAGCGCGATGGCGGCGTGGGCGGTGCTGATGACCGCGATCGGGCTGAACGACAATCACGCGGTGCGGCTCACCGTCGAGCAGCAGTCCGACCAGGACCCACCGCGCGGTCTGCGCTATGCCGCCGCGGGTCGCCCCAGTCTGGCCAGCTTCGGTGAGACCTGGTGGCGGCAGCGACGTGAGTCCTGCCGCGACGAGGCTTGGCTGGTGTCCAGTGAAGGCGGCGGCATCCGTGCGGCGATGTGGACCGTGCTGGTCCTGGCGGAACTGCATCGCGAGACCGGAGGACGCCTCTGGCCCTGCACCTTCGCCGTCAGCGGTGTCTCCGGCGGCAGCCTCGGGCTGGCGGTCTTCGCCGGCGCCTATCGCGACCTCGACGGCCGTATCGACCCGCCTGCCGAATCGCGACTGCGCGCCCTGCTGGAAGCGGATTTCCTCGCCCCCGTCCTGGGCTCGATGTTCGGCTTCGATGCGGTGCAGCGCTTCCTGCCGCTGCGCGTGTTCAGCGACCGCGGCGAAGCGCTGGAGAACGCCTGGCTGGCAGCCTACGCGCGGCATGTGCCCGACCCCACCGCGCCGGTCGCCGCCAACTCGCTGCGCGGCCCGCTGGCCGACACCCTGTTCGCGCTTGATCCGGCGCGCTGCCCGCTGCCGGCACTGCTGCTCAACAGCACGGTGGTCGACAGCGGCCTGCGCCTGATCCAGCACCCCTTCAGCACGCTGTCGAGGAATCACCTCTCCGATGCTTTCCCGGGCGTGGTCGACGGCGCCCGCTGGCTGCCGCGGGAACTGCCCACTTTCAGTGCGGCCCACAACAGCGCGCGCTTCACCTTCGTCAGTCCAGCCGGCACGGTCTCAAGGCGCGACGGCGACGACGCGGACGGCGCGATCACCCGGCTCGGGCAGGTCGTCGACGGCGGGTATTTCGAGAACAGCGCCACCACCACCCTGCAGGGCCTGATCGATCGCCTCCGAGGCACCCAGGCGGGCGCGGCCGCACCGGCCGACGCCGCCCATCCAAGCCCCGCGATCGCTCCGGGCGCGCGGATCCGCGTGATCCACATCAGCAACGACGTCAGCGTGCCGCCCTTCGCGCGCAACCAGCTCGACCGCTGTCCGCCATCGGGACAGACCATGCCCGCGCAGGCGCCACTGTTCGGCGAAGCGCGGGCGCCGCTGATCGCCATCCTCGCGACCCGCGAAGCACGCGGCGAGTACGCCCGTCAGGCGCTGATGGACCAGGTGGCCGCGGTCGGCGGCGAGCTCTGGCACTACCGGCTCTGCCGCGGCGATCGCGAGCTGCCGCTGGGCTGGACGCTGAGCGCGGAGAGCACCGACGAGATGCTCCGCCAGCTCGGCGGCAACCTCAACACGGCCGCAGTACGCGCCGCGTTCCAGTAGCGCGAGTCGTCACGTTCAGCGCTGCGCCAGGGCGAAATCGATGGCTGCGCACACCGCTGCGACCTGCGCCGCATTGCACTGTGCGGGCGTGGCGCGCGGGCTGTCGGGGTAGACCTCGGTGGTGCTGGTGTAGCGCGCGTTCGTGAGTCCGGGGCACAGGCCCAGCGCCTTGAACGGATACAGGATCACGCCCGGAGCGACCATCTCCGAACCGATGATTCGCCCCGAGGCATCGGCCGGTGCGATGTGGGTGACGCGGGCGACAGCGTCGATCACCGCACTCTGGAACGCCAGCTGGGGGTTCTCGCTGTCGCCCACCACGTAGAAGCCATCGGGAATCTCGCCGGGCGTGCTGGTCTTGCCATCGCGCGCGGCCAGTGCGGGACGGAACTCGGTTTCGTCGGTGTCGGTGGTTTCGTGCAGATCGATGTGCACCAGCACATCACCGTCCAGCGAGGCGACGAGTTGCATCAGCGCCGCCGATTCACCCGCCGGGCTGTCGTCGCGAAAGCTGCGGTTGGGGTCCACGGCCTGCGCATTCCAGCGGTGGATGCGCTCGTATGCCCACGGGCTGATGCAGGGCGCGACCAGCAGATTGACGCGACCGGCGTAGCGCGCAGCCTCGCGCTGCAGGAATTCGAGCGCACCGTGCACGCCGCTGGTCTCGTAGCCGTGCACGCCGCCGGTCACCAGCGCGATCGGCAGCGCCGCATCCCAGTCCACGCTGCGCAGCGCATACAGGACGAAGTGCTGGTCACCGTAGTCCAGCCCGCCGTACTCGACGACGTCGAAGCGGTCGCGCAGCGTGTCGATGACGCGCACCACGTCGTCGGCGTAGCTGCGCTGCCGCCGCTGCATCGCCAGCCACTGCGCGCGCTCGTCCGCAGCCCAGGGCTGACCGGGGGTTCCGATGGGATACAGACCGTCAGTGCTCATTGCGGTGGGCTCGTGACTGAGAGGGCCGATGACTCTAGCAACGGCGGGCGCGGGCCACGTGTGCCTTCCGCCACGGCGATCTTCAGAACCACTCGAACAGGGAGATGCCCACGCCCATCTGGGTGCTGCGCACGTTGTAGTCGATCAGGCTTTCTCCGTAGCCCTCGAACACCTGCACATGACCGCGCAGGCTCGATGAGATCGGGAAGCTCCAGTCGAACTGCAGGGCACCGCGCGACGCCTCGCCGGCACCAAACGTGTGGCGCAGCAGCAGGGCGAACTCATGGTCGCCGCGGCGGTGCACCAGGTTGATGTCGCCGCGACCCAGATAGTCGTCGATGTCGGGGTTGTCGTCGTCTTCGACGTCCTCGGACACCCGCCACCACGGGCGCAGGCTCAACTGCCAGTTCTCACGCTCAAAGCCGAACGCGGCGACCACCCGGTTCCAGCTGCGTGACAGGGGCAGGCTGCGGCCATTGGACTGGTGGTTGAGGCCCACGCTGGCCATGCGCAGGTCCCAGCCAAACAGGTGGGCCTTGGGACTGAACACCAGCAGGGCTTCGGGCTCGTACACCGTTTCGCGGAATGGCCGCGAGGTGCGGCTGTTGTAGACCTGCCAGCGCGAGCTCTGGGTGTAGGCGAACCACAGATCGCCCTCACCAAAAAGCAGACCCTGCGCCACCTTGGTTTTCAGGCTGAGCTGGAAGCGTCCTTCGGCGGGCTGCAGGTCGAAGGCGTCGACCGCCTGATTGTCAGGGTTGGGGCTCTGCGGCCGCGGATTCAGCCGGTCGTTCCAGGAGAACGGCAGCAGGTACACGGGCTTGTAGGCGCGCAGGTTGAAGCTGCCGAGCTTGGATTCCGGGCTCAGCTCCCAGCGTCGATCCAGCGCGGACAGCTCGCGTGCGGCCAGCCGAGAAGCGACGGCTTCTTCCGCCTGGTTGCGAACGCCCTCAGGGTGCAGGCGCGCGTCCAAGGCGTCGTACTGCGCGGCGAGTCTGGCAGCTTCCGCTGCGGCCTCTGCGGCGAGACGCGGATCGCGCCCGGCGGCGCGGTCGTAGCACTGCAGGCGCACAGGGTCGGACGCGATGCCGACGCAGGCCGCGACGCTGGCTGGCGCCACGCCGGCATTCTCCTGGCCCGAAACTTCGCTGCCGACACCCAGCGCGATCGACAGGCCGATCAACGCCCGCAGCAGGCTGTGCCTGCGGCGAAGGCGGACACTCGAATCCGAAGCGTGCATGGGCGGGTCTTGGGGCAGCATGGGGCGCTCAGCTTACGCACACCTGTGGCTGACAGTACGGTGCAGGCGCCAGAAAGCAGAAACCCCGCGGGGACTGCCGGTCGGCAGCGCCCGCGGGGTCTCGTTCAGCGCTGACCTTTATTTCAGGTCAAAGCGATCGGCTTCCATTACCTTGGTCCAGGCGGCGACGAAGTCCTGCACAAACTTGCCGTGCGCATCGCTCTCGGCGTACACCTCGGACAAAGCGCGCAGCTGCGAGTTGGAGCCGAACACCAGATCAACCACGGTGCCGGTCCACTTGACGGCACCGGTCTTGCGGCAGCGCCCTTCCAGCACGTTCGGATCGGCTGCGGTGCGGCTCCACTTCGTGCCCATGTCGAGCAGGTTGACGAAGAAGTCGTTGCTCAGCACGCCCGGGCGCGCGGTGAACACGCCGTGCTTGGCGCCGCCGACGTTCGCATCGAGCGCACGCAGGCCGCCGATCAGCGCGGTCATCTCGGGCGCCGTCAGGGTCAACAGCTGCGCTTTGTCGATCAGACGCTCGGCCTGCGAGCCCTCGAAGCCCTTCGCCACGTAGTTGCGGAAACCGTCGGCCTTGGGTTCGAGCACGGCAAAGCTGTCGACGTCGGTGTGCTCAGCAGTGGCGTCGGTGCGGCCGGGGTTGAAGGGCACGGTCACGCTGACACCTGCCTTGCTCGCTGCGTCCTCGACCGCTGCGTTGCCGGCGATAACGATCAGGTCAGCGATCGAGACCTTCTTGCCGCCTGCCGCCGAAGCGTTGAAGCCCTTCTGGATGCCTTCGAGCACGCCCAGCACCTTGGCAAGCTGCGCGGGCTGGTTGGCTTCCCAGTCCTTCTGCGGGGCGAGGCGGACGCGGGCGCCCTTGTCGCTGCCGCGGAAAGTCGACGCCGACGCCCATGCGGCAGACACCAGCTCCTGCGTCGAGAGACCCGAGGCCAGCACCTTGGCCTTCAGCGCCGTCACATCACTGGCATCCACCAGCGGGTGGTCGACCGCGGGCACCGGGTCCTGCCAGATCAGCACTTCTGCAGGCACCAGCTTGCCTAGGTAGCGCGAGCGCGGACCCATGTCGCGGTGGTTCAGCTTGAACCAGGCGCGGGCGAAGGCGTCCGCGAATTCGGCCGGGTTGGCGTGGAAGCGGCGCGAGATCTTTTCGTAGGCCGGATCCATGCGCATCGCCATATCGGCCGTGGTCATCATCACCGTGACCTTCTTCGAGGGGTCATGCGCCGAAGGGGCCATGTGCTCGGGACGCGGGTTGATCGGATGCCACTGGTGAGCACCGGCCGGGCTCTTGACCAGCTCCCACTCGTAGCCGAAAAGAACGTCGAAGTAGCCGTTGTCCCACTGGATGGGGTTCGGCGTCCACGAGCCTTCGATGCCACTGGTGATGGTGTCGTTGCCCTTGCCGCTGCCGTGCGTGCTGATCCAGCCGAAGCCCTGCTCGGCGATGTCGGCAGCCTCTGGCTCGGGACCGACCTTCGAGGCATCACCGGCGCCATGGGCCTTGCCGAAGGTGTGGCCGCCGGCCGTCAGTGCGACTGTCTCCTCGTCATTCATCGCCATGCGGGCGAAGGTCTCGCGGATGTCACGTGCCGAGGCCAGCGGATCCGGCTTGCCGTCGGGGCCTTCCGGATTCACGTAGATCAGGCCCATCTGCACGGCAGCCAGCGGGTTCGCCAGGTCGCGATCGCCGGAATAGCGGCTGTTGGCCTTGTCGCTGGTCGCCAGCCATTCCTTCTCCGAGCCCCAGTCGATGACCGGCGGCTCCCAGATGTCCGCACGACCACCGGCAAAGCCGAAGGTCTTGAAGCCCATCGATTCCATCGCGATGTTGCCGGCCAGCACCAGCAGGTCGGCCCAGCTCAGCTGCTTGCCGTACTTCTGCTTAATCGGCCACAGCAGACGGCGCGCCTTGTCGAGGTTGCCGTTGTCGGGCCAGCTGTTCAGCGGCGCGAAGCGCTGATCGCCCGTGCCGCCGCCGCCGCGACCGTCCGAGATGCGGTAGGTGCCGGCAGCGTGCCAGGTCATGCGCACGAACAGGCCGCCGTAATGGCCGTAGTCCGCGGGCCACCAGTCCTGCGAGTCGGTCATCAGCGCTTTCAGGTCGGCGACCACGGCGTCGAGATCGAGCTTCTCGAACTCCTTGCCGTAGTCGAAGGCTTCACCGAGCGGGTTCGACAGCGTCGAGTGCTGGTGCAGCACGTCGAGCTTGAGCGCGTTCGGCCACCAGTCGAGATTGCGCGGGCCCTTGCCCATACCGATGTGATCACTGGACCCGTGGACGGGGCATTTGGCTTCGTTGGACATGGTTGATCCTCCTTTGGCTGTGGATCCGACAACGACCGCGAGCATGCGCCCGCCGGAGTCATAGATGAAATCGTTTATGCCGATGATCGGCATAGGGGGCGGGTATCGCTACAGGGATTCCGGATTGCTGCGCTCGCGCTACAGAGTGGCAAGCCGCACGTTTCAACTGTTCGTGCAGCTGACGTTTCTCGATGTGCGACTGCAGCATGCCCCTGCGGCGCAGATCGAGAACCACACCGCGAACGGCCACCCGGTGGATCAGGGCCCGGCCGACTCTATGTGGTCGCGTACGAAGCGGTCGAGCAGACGCACGCCGAAGCCCGTCGCACCCAGCGGCATCGTGGGCATCATCGGATCGTCGCGCCAGGCCATGCTGGCGATGTCGAGATGCGCCCAGGGCAGCTCAGGCGCGACCCATGCGCCGATGAAGAACGCACCGACGCCAGCCCCCGCGCGACTGCTGCTGCCGCCGTTGCGCAGATCCGCGATCGGCGATTCCAGATCCTTGGCATAGCTGGGGTGCAGCGGCAGGCGCCAGACCTCTTCGCCGCTGGCCGCTCCCGCCGCCTGCAGCTGCGTTGCAAGCTCATCGTGGCGGGTGAACAGACCGGCGTACTCGTCACCGAGCGCGGTGACCTGCGAGCCGGTCAGAGTGGCGAGGTCGATCAGCAGACGCGGTTTCAACTCGCGCTGCGCCCAGGCGATCGCATCGACCAGGACCATCCGGCCCTCGGCATCGGTACTCATGATCTCGAAGGTCTGTCCGGTAATTGTACGAATCACATCCCCCGGGCGCGCCGCGGTGCCCGAAGGCATGTTCTCCGCCAGTGCCGCGATCGCCACCGCATTCACCGCGGCGCCACGACGGGCGAGACTCAGCAACGCACCGCTGACGCTGGCGGCGCCGGTCATGTCGTACTTCATGCGCCACATGTCCTGCGACGGCTTGATGGAAATGCCGCCCGTGTCAAAGGTGATGCCCTTGCCCACGAATACCAGCGGCGCCTCATCGGCGGCGCCGCCACGGTAATGGATGGCAAGCAAGCGCGGAGGACGCGCGCTGCCCTGCCCGACCGCCAGAATCGCGCCCATGCCGAGTTCGGCCATGTCGCCTTCGTCCAGCACTTCGATACGCACCTTCTCTACGCCCACGAAGGCAGCTCGGATGCGCTCGACGAAACTCTGCGGATACAGAACATTGGGGGGTTCGCTGACCAGATCTCGGGCGAGTCGCACGCCCTCGGCCAAGGCGCGGCCTTCTGACTCCCAGGCGCGTCTGGCGGCCTCAGCCCCGGCAACCCGCACGACGATTTCTCCTTCGCCGAGCGTGGGCTGGTCGGGTTTGGGAGTCCGGTAGTGCCGAAACGTGTACTGCCCGAAGTCCGCACCCAACGCGAGATGGAGGCCCGCCGTCGGCAGCGCGGAATCCGGCCAGAGCAGCTCGATGCGCGGCGCAGCGCTCAGCACGCCGGCCTGGCCGACCAGGCCACCGACGTCTTCGAGCAATCGCGCGCTGGGCGCTTCCTCGCCGGTGCCGACCAGCACCACCTGGGCGAAGTCGCCGACCCCATGCAGATTGAGCACGGTGCCGCGATCGCCCATGAATCCGGCATTGGCGATCGCACGCGCAAGCGCGCCGTCTGTCGCCGCATTGACCTCGGCATAGGCGCCTTCCAGCGGTGCGCCGCGTTTGAGGGTGACTGCCACGGCGCCCCCTGTGGGCAACGCGTAGTCGTCGAAAGCAAGGCTGCGCTGCGCCTGGGCGTTGAGGGCGAAGACGCAGGAGGCGAAAGCCAGGCTGACGCAGGCCAGGCGGGATCGAACAGACAGCATCGGAACACTCCATTCAGTGCGGAAAGCGCAGGTCTCGTCGAGACGAACGAGGCGGAAAGTGCGACAGCGCACAGACGGTCGCATGTCCCAGAAGGCCCGCACTTCACGAGCTCTGCACGAATTCGCGCGGGCAGTGGACCAGCGTGCGCTCGGCACCGGAAAAGCCGCCGCAGGCGCGCCGCAGCGCGCCGGGACACGCGCGCTGCGGATCAGCGCGAGGGGCCCGCCAAGGGCGCCTCGTGCACCTTGAGCCGAAGCTCCGGCGAGACCTGATCGAGACGATCGATCGCGCGCAGCCGCGTCACCGCGCCGCGAACCGCCTCCATCTCCAGGGGCTTGCCATCCCAGGCCTGCCATGCGCCATCGCCACGACGCAGCTCGATGCGTTCGACGCCGCTGGCTTCGTCGTGCGCCACCGGCAGCCAGCGTGCCCGCGGGCCGTGACGTGTTGCGCCATCAGCGCCCTGCACGAAGCCATCGAGCGGCTGCAGCGCGAGCATCGGCGGGTCGAGATCAGGCGCGGCGTTGTCCACCTGCACCCGCGCCATCGGACTCAGATAGCCCTCCAGGCCGTTGGCGCTCAACGCTCTCACCTGCCAGTGGTGCGCTCCGACCGGCAGCGGACTCACCTGCAGGAACCGCGCAGGCGCCTCAGCGCGCGCGCTCTGCAGACGTTGTGTGCAGGCGGCGTCGGCGCAGACCTGCACCTGATAGGCGGCGGCACCCGCCACCTCGGCCCAGCGCAGACGACCGTTGCTGTAGTTCCAGCGTTGCTCGGCCAGTTCTGGCGTGGGCGCGGGCAGCAGTGGCTCGGGCGGCGTGGGCGGGCCCTGCTCGGGCACTCGGGTACCCATGCCCTGTTCAACTGCAACCTCGGCCCCTCCCGCACTGACCTGGGAGCGCCCGCTGTAGACCATCACCCGCGCGCCGCCGTCTTCGGTCGCGCCGGTGCGCACCTCGGTGGCGCGCCCTGCGCTGGGTGCCGGCCGTGTGCTTGAAGGCCCGGCGATCAGTTCGATCCGAGTGCGCGGGGCTTCGATCGGCGCGAAAACCAGATCCACGCTTCCCCGTTCGATCTGGATGCTGCCTCGGTCGACGCCGCGGAGGCTGGTCTCTTTTGCCGCCAGAAAGACCTGCGAAAACTCGTCCAGCCGCAGCGTCGACTCGGCGTTGAAGCGCAGCTCGGCGGTCGAGCTTTCGCGCGTGCGCAGGCCCTGACCGCCACCAAGCGTGTCGCCGGGCGCCGCTGGCAGCCAGTGCGGTCGCTCCAGCATCTTCTCGGTGCGATTGATGGCCTGCACGACCTCGGCCCGTTCGGCGATCACCCGGCGCTGGGTGATGATCCGCAGGCGCTGACCGATGCGCAGCAGATCGGGATCGCGCACCTGCGGATTCAGACGCCAGTTGTCCTCCCACCAGATTTCATCGCCGAGCAGGCGGCGGGTGATGTCGGCGATGGTGTCACCGGCGACGACGGTGTAGTCCTCCACCGTGTCCTCGAACTGCGGGCGCGCCGAGACCGCGGCCGCGAACAGCAGGCTGCACATCGCGAACACGCGCGCCAGCGCGACGAAGCCGAGCCTCGCCCTCATCGCCGCACCTCCACGCTGAAGCGCTGCGACGTGCGGTTGCCAAGACTGTCGCGAGCGCGGAAGTCGAGGCGATAGCGCCCTGCCGACAGGCCAACCAGGTCGACGGGCAGCTCGCGACATTCGCCATACCACACCGATGCCTCGACACAGGCGCCGGCGACACCCGCCGGCGCGTCCACCGCCTGCAGACGCATCCGTTGCGCGCGGGTGATCCGCAGCGACGCGACATCCACCGGCTGATCGTCCACGAACACCTGCAGCGCCGGCCCCTCGCGATCGACCCGCAGCGGCAGCAGCGCTTCGAGGCGATTGCCGACGCCATCCACCAGCACATAGTCAAGGTTCTGCGGGTCGACCCGCAGCTGGATGCCCTCCGCGCTCAGGCGGGCGGCGTCCACTGCGCGTCCGCCCAGTGTCATTCCGCTCACTCCGGAAAGTGCGTCGGAAGCACGCAGCCGCAGCTGTGCGCGTCGGCCGTCGAACACATCGGCAGGCGCGCCTGCCTCGGCGTCGAGCCGCTCCCAGACCAGCTCCGGCGGGCCAAGATCCAGCCACACCTCGGTCTGCGCGCGCAGCGCGCGATTGCCGAGCGCGTCCACGGCCTCCACTGCGACCTGCACCGGTCCTTCGACCAGCCCCTCGGACCATCGGGCATCGCTCTCCATCGCACGCCCGTCGATCCGCAGCACGGACTGGGCCACCCCGCTGTCATCCATGGCTTCGACGTGGATTCGTGTCTCCGCGGCGAGTACGCGACGCCCTTCGAGACGACTCTGGGGCCCCTCGAAGCGCAGGCGCGCGGACGGCGCATCGACATCCAGCGACAGTTCGATCGGTCGCGGATCTGAGCCGGATGCCGCCTGCCCGGCAGACACCCGGAAGCGCTGCCACAGCAGCGGACGACCGTCGGCCCCATAGCCGACCAGCCAGTGTGCGCCGGCCTGCGCCGGCGCCGTGGGCAACACGCCCGCCGCACCGGGCGGGGCACCGTTCAGCCCGAAGCGCATTCCGGCCGCAGCCGACTCGGGCAGCAGCCGCTGCAGCGAATCACCGCTGCCAAGCTCGGGCGGGCCCGCGCTCGCGCCGCCGGCAAACAACATGCCCAGCAAAAGGACGCGCGGCTTCATGTGCAGTCCTTCCCCTCATGGCCCGGTGGAGCCTTGCCCGGCAGCTCCGGTCGCCGCTGCGCAGGACGCGTGGTGGCGTCGAGTGCACTCAGATCGCCGCGCGGGAGCGGCGCGGTGCTGCCGTCAGGCCCGGCCGAAGGACGATAGCGCGCGGGTCGAGTGGTGTCTTCAAGCGTGTCGCCAGCAGCGGCCCCCACGCGATCGGCGGACAAGGGCTCGCGTTCCTGATCCCACGGCTGCACGCGAGTGTCCTCTGCCCAGGGCTGCGGCTGGGTGGGCTCCGCCCACGGCTGGATTCGGGTGGGCTCCGCCCAAGGCTGGGTTCGAGTGGGCTCCGCCCACGGCTGCGGACGCGTGGCTTCCGCCCAGGGCTGGGGCGTGGTCGCTCGCGGTGGCTCGCCGACGGCCGCGACTGCGGGCGCAGCCACGACCGGCAGTGGCTGTGTCGTCGCCAGGTCACGCGCGCGCGTGGAGGCATCGCTCGGCAGGATCGCCGCGTGAGCGCCCATGGCTGCGATCCGTTCGGCCAGATGACCTGCCGCGCCTGCCGTATCCATCTGCGCGAACATCTCGAGCGCCGCCGAAGCGCTGGCGGGTCGCAGCTCCGGGTCGGCATGGCAGAGCGCCTGTACTGCCATCCACAGCGCGACGGTGTCCTGCCGCGAGCCCGCAGGCGGGGTACGACGCAAACGAGCGGCGCGCAGCAGATCCGCACTGCGCGCGCCCGGCAGGTTCTGGCGCACACCGGTCATGCACTCCACCAGCACCACCCCCAGCGAGAAAAGATCCGAGCGTTCACTGGGCTGGGCGCCGCTCACGTACTCGGGCGCGATGAAGCCGGGTGTGCCGGCCGCGCCTTCGCGCGTCAACAGTTCTGGCAGCTCCGAGCGCCAGGCCGACACCCCGAAGTCAGCCAGCTTGACCTCACCCTCGGGCGAGACCAGCAGGTTGCTGGGCTTGATGTCGAGGTGCAGCAGGCCACCCCGGTGCGCCACGTGCAAGGCCCCCAGCACCGCACGCGCAATCAGCACCACTTCCGCCGGCTCCAGCAAGCCGTGATGGTCGATCAGACCGCGCAGGTTGCCGCCTTCGACGTACTCCATCACCACGAAGACGAACTCGCCTGCCGCTACCAGGTCGTGCACGCCAACGATATTCGGGTGCTGCAGCTTGGCGATCTTGATCGCCTCGGCTTCAAGCGCCCGTGCGAGGCTCGCCTGCTGGCGCGCATCCAGCGCTTCAAGGTGCAGGGTCTTGATCGCGACATGGCGCTTGAGCCTCGGATCCCAGGCCAGGAACACAGACCCCATCGCGCCCTGGCCGAGGGTGCTCAGCAGGCGATAGCGGCCGACGAAGACCTCGCCCAGCGCCTCTCGGTTTCGCTGGTTGCGCTGGATCTGAGCAAAGGCTTCGCGCAGGTTGGAGAGGTCGCTGCCACCGCCGGTGTCGGCTGACAGCGCGCTGCGCTGCCAGTCGAGCAGTGCGCGCACCGGGCGCACCACGCGACGCCAGGCGAACAGACTGAGCAGGGCGATCAGGACCAGAACGACGGCACTGGCAACAAGGGCGCCCTGACGCATGCGCGCCGCTGCCGCCTCTGCTTCTTCAGCCGGCTGCAGCGAGGCGATCGACCAGTCGGTGCCGGCCACCCGCGCGAAGGCCGACACCTCCACGCCGCTGTCGCCATCGGCCCGAACGGCCAACGCATCCAACGCGCGCTGCCCCAGCGCCTGCAGCAGCGACTCCGGCAGCACGGTATCGACGGGCCGCGCCGGATGGGGCGATGCGTCCTGCAGCAGCAGAAGCTGCGCCGAAGGGCCGAGCTCGCGCGGCTGCAGCAGTTCGTCGATAGCAGCGGCATCGGCGAGCACGGCCAGGCGCAGACCCGGACGTGCCGTGTCCCTGCTGAGCCCCAAAAGCAAGTCGCCCCCCTCGCGCTGCAGAAGCACACGGGGCCCCAGCCCGGCCAGCGACTCCGTCGGCAGCGCAGCGGCAGCGGGGGCTCGCGCCATCTGCACCAGCACCTCGCGGCCGGATTCGGAATGGAACAGCGCCGCGGCGCGCAGCCGCGTTTCGCCAACCAGCAGTCCCGCCAGCACCTCACCCGCGGCCAGCGAGTCCGGCGCGTCGAACAGCTGCGGGTTCTGGGCAGCCCCCTCGGTGGCGGCCACCAGCGCCGACAGTTCGGCCTCAACTCGGTCGGCCGTGGCGCGTGCGGCGATCAGGTGCGTGCGCTGCGCCTGTTCGACCATCGACTCGCGCGAAAGACTCACCTGATAGGCCATCAGGGCGAGCGGCAGGGCGGCCACCGCAGCCAGCGCGAGCACCAGGGAAACGATCAGCGAACCGCGACGACTTCGGCCCTCCGTGCGCACCGGTGCGGCCATCCACTCTCTCCTCGTGAGCCCCCTCGAGCCCGCCGCGCGAGTCTATCCCGAGACGTCTCGTTTTTCGCTCTCACTCAGGCTCGCCGGCGACGGCGGCGCCTGGATCGCCCGGCCGCGCGGCAGTATCCGTCCGAACCTGCCCCCTGCCGACACAGTTCACGCACATGCGCACTGTCTTTGCGGCTTCAATCCGCGGCCGTGGGAACCTGCGAGCCGACCACATCTGCGGCGTTGCGACGCTTGCCAGAGGACCGCTTGAGGTAGTGTCCGCAAGCGCCAGTGCACCACCACAGGAATTCCCGCATGTCCGCACCGCAACAACCGCTGCCAGCGCTTCCAAGTCTCGATGACGAAGCGCGCATCGCGCTGGCGCAGGCGTTCGCCGACCGCCTCCAGCGCCGGCGGAGCGTCCGCGACTTCAGCGACCGCGCGGTCCCGCGCGCGGTGATCGAGCAAGCCCTGCGCGCCGCCTGCTCAGCGCCGAGCGGCGCCAACCAGCAGCCCTGGCGCTTCGTGGCGGTGGGCAATCCAGATCTCAAGCGCCGCATCCGCGAGGCGGCCGAGGCCGAGGAACGCGAGTTCTATGCGCGCCGAGCTCCCGAGGAGTGGCTGCAGGCGCTGGCGCCACTGGGCACCGACGCTGACAAGCCCTTTCTGGAGACTGCCCCCTGGCTGATCGCGATCTTCTACGAGCGCTTTGGCGTTGACGACGGCGGCGAGAAACACAAGCGCTACTACCCGCACGAGTCCACCGGCATCGCCTGCGGCATGCTGATTGCCGCTCTGCACGAGGCGGGCCTGGCGACCCTGACCCACACCCCAAGCCCGATGGGTTTCCTTGGCAGCCTGCTCGGTCGGCCGCGCAACGAAATGCCGTATTTGCTGCTGGTGGTCGGCCATCCGGCGCCCGACTGCCTCGTACCTTCCATCGAACGGTTGCCGCTCACCACCACCTGCGTCTTCCGCGACTAGGCGTGCAACGTAGCGGAGCGCTTGCAGGAACGCGTCGGGCCGCAGCCGCGGACTCGCAGCTCAGGGCTCGAAGCCGTTGGCGAACAGCACCGGCACGCTCTCGATCCGCTCGACCGCACCGAGATCCGGCGCCGCGCCGCGCGCACGGCCCAGCAGGTCGTCGGGCGGCATCTGCGTGGGGTCGGCCTGATCGATGCCTGCACCGCCCGCCGCCGGCTGGCCGTAGGTCAACGCGTAGTGCTGGAAGACTTCCGCGATACGCGCGAAGCCGCCATTGAACTGCGACTGAGCGGACAGCCAGTGCGGCGTGACGATGTCTGTCAGGCTTGGCAGGCGGGGATCACCGAGGCGAGGCTCGGGATCGTTGGCGCTGTTGACCGCATCCCCCGGATCCTGGGGGATAGCGTTGCCGGCGTTCCAGTAGCCGTTGCGACGCAGCTGGATGCCGCTGACATCCGCAGACAGAACATCGCTGAAGTCGTTCATGGTGCCGGCCGGATCCGCCCACAGGTTGTTGAAGAAGCGGATGTTCTGCACGGTCGGGTTGCTGCCTTCGCGGTTCAGGCGCATGGCGAAGGCATTGCCGGGCAGATCCCCCACCACCGTGTTGGCGCGAAAGGTGATGTCACGCGAACCCTTGACACCGAAGGGCGCGCGAATCGGATTGCTGGCGTTGCCGATGAAGAGATTGTTCTCGGCCAGACAATTGAAGGACTCGTGATAAGCCTGCCCGTCCTCACCGAACAGCAGAAAGTTCGAGCCGGGTGAGCCCTGCCAGTTGAGGAAGACGTTGCGGCGGATCACCACATTGCGGGCGCCGAGGTACTCGTCCTCGCTGCCGTTGCTGTCCTTGACCACGATGTAGGCCGACGTGTCGTTGGTGTTGCCGCGGCCGGATGCGGCGAAGTTGTTGAGGAACACGTTGCCCTCGACCAGCACGTCATCGACCGAGTTGATGTCGATGTGCTCGTCCGAACCCTGCTGGTTGTAGAACAGGTTGCCGATGATGCGGATCTCGCTGGCGCCGTTATTGATCTTGAGGAGGTCGTTGTTCCAGCTGTCATGCAGGATGTTGTCGCGCAGGGTGATGCGCCGCGTCTCACGGGCGAAACCGTCCTGGATCTGCACCACCAGCGCGGCTGCGCCCGAGCCGGTGTGGGCGATGTCGAAGCCCTCGATCGTGATGCCGGCGATGTCCGCCGCATCGTTGTAGACCGTCAGCACCGCCTCGCTTGCACGCAGCCGCGCCTGATAGGGCACACGCGAACGCACGGTCACGCCCTGCACGAAGTTGCCGCGGATGCGAATGCGGCCCGTGTAAGTGCCGGGCTCGACCAGGATCAGGCTGCCGTCGGGCACACGGTCCAGCGCATAGGTGATCGTGGCCCAGGGCTGGGCCTGGCTGCCGCCGGCGGGCGCGTCCGCGCCTGTCGTGGCCACATGGAAAGTGCTTTGCGCTGCGGTGACCGAAGCGCAGAGCATGGCCAGCAGACAGAGAACCAAACACAGCCCGAAGCGCATCGGAGCGCACGGGACAGCTTCTAGGGTTCGAGCATTCATGTACATCCAACAACTCCATTGACAATGCGCCAGCCGAGTCGGCCATCGCGAACCCGCGGCGGCAGACACGATCCGCGCCCGGTGAACGAGCTCAGGCCCGCGAACACCGCTGCCGGCGAAGCCGGCCTGCTGCAACGCTCCGCCGGTGAGAGTCACCTCACGGCTCCACCGACTCAGCGCGCATGCCGACCCGGCACGGCGCACAGCCTGCACGATCGCAGCCGACCGGACTTTGCAATGGTTCACAACGGAGAAGACGACTGCGTCCGGCACACAGGTCGGGCGTAGCATCGGAACGATGGCGATCCTTGTGCTCCCGCAGCTGTTCAGCGCTGGCCTGCAGCAGATGCAGCGGGCCCAGGTGGGCTGTGGGCTGCTGTTCGCGGCAGTGCTCGACCCGGCGGCACTCGAACAGCTCCAGAAGCAGCGCCTGCAGCGACTGGTCGCACATGCGCGCTGTAATTCACCCCTGCACGCCGCCCGATTGCAGGGGCTTTCCACGCACGACGAGGGCCGGCTGACGGCCCTGCCGATCCTGCGGCGAAGCGACCTCATGAACGACTTCGAGGCCGGGCTCTGCGCGCCACACCCGAGCGCGGACGAGATCAAGGTCTGGCTCGCGGAGCCGGCGCGCGTGGGCGCACGGATCGAAGATCGCTGGCAGGTCTGGGAAAGCTCAGGCACGCAGGGCCAGCCCGGGTGGTTCGTGCAGGACGAGGCTGCGCTCGCGGTTTATGACGCGCTCGAAAGCCTCCGCGGCGCCGGCGCAAGCGCCTGGGACACGCTGAGCGGCGGTCATCGCATGGCGCTTCTGGTCGCCACGGGCGGCCACTTTGCCAGCATCGCCAGCTTCGAGCGCCTGCGCCGGGAAGCCCCCTGGATGGCGGAGCGCATGCGCGCGTTCTCGATCCTGCAGCCGCTGCCCGCGCTGGTGCAGGCCTTGAACGACTGGCAGCCCAGCGTGCTGGCCACCTATCCGACGGCCGCCACCCTGCTGGCGGAACAGGCGCGCGCGGGCCACCTGAATCTGCGGCTGCGCGCACTGTGGAGCGGCGGCGAGACCCTGCGGCCGGCGCAGCGCGCACGCATCGAAGCGGCCTTCGACTGCCCGGTGCGCAACAGCTACGGGGCCTCGGAGTTCTTCTGCATCGCCAGCGAGTGCGGGCATGGCGGCCTGCACCTGAATGCCGACTGGGTGATCCTGGAGCCGGTCGATGCCGAGGGTCAGCCGGTGCCGATCGGCGACTGGGGGCAAACGACGCTGCTGACCAATCTCGCCAATCACGTGCAGCCCCTGATCCGCTACGAGCTCGGTGATCGCGTGCGCTTCACCGGCAGTGCCTGCGCCTGCGGCAACCGGCTGCCGCTGATCGAGGTACAGGGACGCGAAGACGAAGTGCTGCACCTGCGGGGCGCCGACGGGAGCGTCCAGGGACTGCTGCCGCTCGCGCTGAGCACACTGATCGAGGACGAGGCCGGCGTGTTCGACTACCAGCTCGTGCAGTCAGGGCCCAGCAGCCTGCGCCTGCAGTTGCCCGGCGGGGACCGCACCGGCGCAGCACGAGCGCGGACGATTCTGCTGAACTGGCTGGCAGCGCGTGGACTCAGCGCGGTACGCGTGCAGATCCGGCTCGACTGTCCGCCACTGCGCGGTCGCAGCGGCAAACTGCAGCGCGTGCTGGGTGCTTCGTCGCGCAAACGCCGCAAGACCCACGCGGCCACCGGCTGAGCGGTCAGGCCAGGCTCTGCGGTCACCGCCGTGCGGACCTGCAGACCACTCCGGCGACAGCCGAGCTGTCGCCGGAGCTCAAGGCTCAGGGCCGCCGGGCGAACAGCGCCTCAATCGAATTGGATGACCAGCTGGTTGTCGCAGAAATCGAACTCGACCACATCCGAATCGCTGCCGTCTTCGAACGCCGCCATGAAGTACCACACGCAGCCGCTCTCGTCGGTGCTCGAGTCCCACACCATGTCGGCCGTGACACCCGCGGGAATGCCGCTGCCGATATCGAAAGCACCCCAGTCCTCACCGTCTTCGGAGACGACGATGGCCACGATATCGTTGTCCGTGTTGTTTTCGATCTGGAACGCGTACTCGGCAAAGGCCGAGGAGGAAGCGAACAGCAGCACCAAGCCACACAGCAGTCCACGCATGAAGGTTCTCCGGGAACACAGCGCCGCCGGGGCCCGATGCCCCGGCGTGCGCGCATGCTAGCAAGCAAGATCCCGGCCACACAGTCGCAATCCTGGCATTCGCATGCTCGCAGTCCGACGGGCGAAACGGCTGCGATGCAGATGTCGCAGACCGAGCGAAGAAGACTGGAGCCGACGGCCGATCCGGCCAAGCCCTATCATCGGGCTCCACGAAATCCCGGAGCCGCCATGCGACCGCACCGTCTCGTTGCCCTGCCCCTTCTGCTGCTGCCCGCGCTCGCTCTGGCAGCCGACCTGCCCGGCGGTGGCATCAACGCCGATGCGATGGCGGAACACATCCGTATCCTCGCTTCCGATGAATTCGAAGGCCGCGCGCCCGCCACACCGGGCGAAGACAAGACCATCGCGTATCTGGTGCAGGAGTTCGAGAAAGCCGGCCTGCTGCCAGCGGGTGAGGACGGCGGCTGGACCCAGGAGGTCACGCTGACGCGCAGCGAGGTCAAAGGTGAGGTCAAGGCGCAGTTCCATCTCGGTGACAGCGTGCTGGGGTTGACCAATAGCGAGGACATCGCGGTCGAGAGCCTGCATCCGGCGACGCGCGTCGAGCTGAAGGAGGTGCCGCTGGTCTTCGCCGGCTACGGCGTGCATGCCCCCGAGCTCGACTGGGACGACTTCGGCGACCTCGACGTCCGCGGCAAGGTGCTTGTGGTGCTGGTCAACGACCCGGACTTCGAAACGGGTGAAGGCCGCTTCGGCGGTAGTGCGATGACCTACTACGGACGCTGGACCTACAAGTACGAAGAGGCCGCCCGCCGGGGCGCTGCCGGCGTGCTGATCGTCCATGAGGACGCACCCGCCGCCTACCCCTGGGCGACAGTGCGCAATGGCCGCAACGGGCCGCAGCTCGACATCGTCAGAAGCGACGCGGAAGCGCAGCATCTGACCCTGCGCGGCTGGATGCAGCGCGCCACCGCCGAACGCCTGTTCGCTGGCCTGGGTCTCGACTTCGAGGCTGCCAAGCAGGCCGCCCAGCGCCCCGACTTCAAGGCGCATGCCCTGGACAATGCGCGACTGAGCATCACCTTCGACGTCGAGCACAGCCGCATCGTCAGCCGCAACGTGCTGGGCGTACTGCCGGGCAGCGCCGCGCCCGAGGAAACCGTGATCGTCTCCGGGCACTGGGACCACTTCGGCATCACCCCGAATGCGGACGCCCGCGGCGACACCATCATCAACGGTGCGGTCGACAATGCCACCGCACTGGCCTCGATGATCGAACTCGCGCGGGTGTTCACCGCTGGCGAGCGCCCGGCCCGCAGCCTGGTCTTTTTCGCGCCCACCGCCGAGGAAAGCGGCCTGCTCGGCGCCAAGTTCTACGTCGCCAATCCGCTGCGCCCGCTGGCGACCACGGCGGCCGTGCTCAACATCGAGATGTGGAGCCCCGATGGCCCGACCCGCGACATTTCCTCCTGGGGCCTGGGCAAGGTCTCGCTGGAGAGCAGCCTGGACGCCGCCGCGGCGATCGACGGCCGCACCCGCTCCCTCGACGAGAACCTCGAAGCGGGTCTGTTCTACCGCGCCGATCATTTCGCTTTCGCTCAGGCCGGCGTGCCCGCACTCACCCTGGGGCCCGGCACCGACCTGCTCGAAGGCGGCATCACTGCCGGCCGCGCTGCGCGCGCCAAGTATTTCGCCGAGCGCTACCACCAGCCCGCCGACGAGTACGACGACAGCTGGGACATGCGCGGACCGACTCGGGACACGCAGACCCTGTATCGCTTGATCGATGCCATCGCCAACAGTCGCGACTGGCCGCACTGGAATCCCGACAGCGAGTTCGTCGCCGAGCGTGCGAAGACCGACGCCCAGCGCACATCGCGCTGACAGGCGCGCGTGCGCAACACGCGCTCACTCACTCCCGCCGTCGATTGAGACCACCATGCGATCACTGATCCTGTTGATGCTGCTCGCGCTGTCCGCCCCAGCGGCCGCGACCAATACGCCGGAACACCTGGCGGGGCGCTATTTCAGCGCGCTGCAGAACGGCGACTACGTGCAGGCCGCCGAGCTTTTCGAGCCCGCCGGTTTGACCGAGTTCCGCCGCATGATGGACTTCCACGAGCAGCTGCCCGCCGAGTCGCAAACCGGCTTCCTGCAGTCCTTCTTCGGCCCCGACGCTTCGGCGAAATCCGTCCGCCAGCTCAGCGACGCGGAGTTCTTTGCCGCCCTGCTGCGTTCGGTGATGCGCCAGGCGGAGGCCGTCGGAACGCTGAGCTTCGACAGCCTGGAGGTGCTGGGCGGCGTCGAAGAAGGCGCCGAGGTGATTCATCTGGTCACCCGCAACCGCATTTCCATGGGTGCTGTGGACATGGAAACCATGGAAGTGCTTTCGCTGCGCCGCACCGAATCCGGCTGGCGCATCCTGATGTCCGGCAAGCTGCGGGGTTTGCCCGCCCAGCTGCAGTCGCTGTTCAAGCAGGCCAAGGGCAAGCCCGTCCAGCCCTGAATCGGTTCACGCGACGGCTGCGGATCCGCCTGTCCGATGGGCCCAGGCGCAACGCCCGAACCGCATGCCGCTGCCGGGCGCAAATTCCCGTGCGCACCGCGTTCGCTTCCGCCCTCGCCGGGCATTCCCTGCTGCATGCCCCGTGCTGGTCGCCCCCAAGCGCAGCCACGCGGCCGACTGCGCCGGTCAAGGTGATCGGCGCTGCAGCCACCTTGCGGGAGTTCCTCATGTCACCGATCAAGACCTTTGCGCTGATGCTCTGCCTGCTCTTGCCCTTCGCCGCAAGTCACGCGGTCGATTCCGCCAGCGGCCACTACCGGATGGGCGACACGCGTTTCGAGGTCGCCCAAGGCGTCGCCTTCCGGCTCTGGAAAGACGCGGAGCTTGAAACCTATGGGGTCGTCATCTGCGAGGGCCCCTTCGACTTCGGGGCAGCGGCCGGTGCGCTCGACCCGATCGATGCCATCGCCAGCTCCGCGCCGCCGGACAGCGGCACGCTGCTGCTGACGATCCGCCGCGACATCGAAGGCAGCCTGCTGGTCAGCTCGCTGATCGCACGCCCGGACAGCTTCAACACCAATGGCGATGGCGAAGAGAAGATCGCCGTTGAAGGCGATCGTATCCGCGGCGAATGGACCAAGCCCGCCACGGACTTCTTCGGCAGGAGCTACGAAATGCGGGTCGACTTCGACCTCGCGCTGACGCCGATCACCGACCCCGGCCAGCCGCTGCCGGCGGACGGTGGCGATCCCGGCAAAGCCTATCTCGCCTTTCTCAAGGTGCTGGAGAAGCGCGAGGCGAAGTCGGTGCTGGCCCTGCAAGCCCTGCCCGAGGACATGATCGAGATCCTCGGCGAAGAGTCCCTGCTCGAGATCGCCACGATGAACCACCCCACCACGGCGGAAGTCGTCGGCGGCTGGATCGATGGCGAGCGCGCACAGCTGCGTGTCAAGGGGACCCACGCCTTCGGCCAGAGCGTACGCGGTCGCATCGAGATGAAGAACGTGGATGGCGCCTGGAAAGTGGGCGACAGCGCGCTGCGCTGAGAGATCTGTGCGGCGGCGACCGGTCGGCTTGATGCGCGCGCATCCTGCGCTATGGCATGCAGGGTGGACGCAATCATTTCGGCTTGGAATGGCGAAGCCCCTTCGCGGGGCATGCAAGGCGCTGCGCCAAGAAGCTGTGACGCACGGGTTCCGAGCGAGTGGCCTTGCGGCGCCGCTCCGAAGGAAGCACTCCCGGCTGCGCCTCGTGCGCTCCCGGATTGACGGTTGTGAAAGGCTGCAGACGCTTGGGCGTGTGCCTCAACCTTTCGATCTGAGAAAGCATCTGAGCTCATGCCCCTTCGAGCTCGGGAACCGCCGCCCATGACCGCTTCGATCCGACTGTTGTTCAGTGCTGGCCTTGTTCTTCTTCTGCTTGCGGCCTGTTCGCAGTCCGCTCGCGAGGTCGCGGTGGGGCGCAGCCATCGCCTGCTGGAAGACAGCGCGCGTCCACACTGGTCAGGCCAGGGTGCGCGCCCGATTGCGATGACGCTGTGGTATCCGGCGGCCGTGAACACAGTCGAGACGGAGTGGTCGATCGGCCCATTCGCATTTGGGCGCGGTGCGGTGGATGCGCCCTGGCGCAGCGAGGCGCCGCAGCCACTGATTTTGCTTTCGCACGGCACCGGCGGTTCGGCAGCGCAGCTGTCCTGGCTGGCGGAAGCGCTGGTCCAGGCCGGCTACGTCGTCCTCGCCGTCAGCCACCACGGCAACACCGCTGCCGAAGCCCAGACCTACCCGCACGGATTCGTGCTGCCCTGGGAGCGCGCCCAGGATCTGCGGCTCGCCCTTCAAGCCGTGCTGGCGGACGCGCAGTGGGGCCCGCGAATCGACCGCGCGCGGATCGGTGCAGCCGGATTCTCGCTGGGCGGCTACACCGCGCTGCTGCTCTCAGGCGCGCGTCACTCAGGCGCAGCGCACGCCGACTTCTGCGCTGCAGAACCTGACAGCCCCAGCTGCGCCCTGCCGCCGGAAGCCGGCTTTGATTTCGCCGCACTTGAAGCGCTTGAGGCCGCCGATGCGCACTATCGAGCGAGCCTTGAGCGCGCCGGCGACGACTATCGGGAGCCGCTGGTGCGCGCAACGTTCCTGATGGCGCCGGCGCTGGTGCCCGCATTGGATCCGCGCAGTCTCGAAGCCCTTGATGTTCCGATGGTGATCATCCTGGGCAGCCGGGACGCGCAGACGCCATTGACCGAGAGCCTCCAGCGGCTGCCGGATCGCGCCAGCGTGGAAAAGCCCGCGCCCATCGAAGGCGCTACGCACTACGTGTTTCTCGCCCCCTGCACCCTGCGCGGTCGCTGGTTCGCGGGGCCGCTCTGCGCGGATGGCGAAGGCGTGGCGCGAAAAGAGGTGCACGCGCTGACCGCGGATCGGGCCAGGCAGTTCTTTGACAAGAAGCTCGGGCCAGCGGAGTCCGAGTGAGGCCGGGCGGAGCCCGGATCGAAGCCTGGCGTCGCTCGGCGGGCCCGCTACTCAGCCACCGTTCGCGCCGCCTCTCCACCCGCACGGACGCGCATGCAGCCGCGCAGAGAGTCAGAGCGCAGGCAGGCCTGACGAGCGCAACGCCTCTACGCGATCGACGGATCTG
>JBIJCA010000205.1:0-8583 GCA_044344935.1 Aquimonas sp.
GGCGGGCCGATCCAGCCCGAGCGCGAACTGCTGGGCGGCAGCGGCAGTCTGGCTGCCGGACAGCGGGTGGTGACCACCGCCGCCGACCTCGACGGCGATGGCGACGAAGAACACATCGTCGTGGTCTACCGTTCCGACTTCGTCCAGGTCACCACCTTCGGGCGCAGCCCGAGCGCCGGTAACGCGCTGATTGAGATCGATACCTGGCGGACCAATGCCTTCAGCACCACCGCACGCGATCTGCAGGTGACCACCGCCGATGTGCTGGGCCGCCGCAACGGTTCCCGGCAGATCGTGCTCGGCTGGATCGACAGTGATAACCGCTTCCGCATCGTCGCGCTCGATGCCGCGCCGGGCGGCGGGATTGTCCATCCAGATCAGCAGACGCTGATCAACTACATCGCCAACGTCAGCCCCGCCTTCGTGAGCAACTTCTCGGGCGTGGACGCCCTGCGCATCGCCGGCGGCAACCCGCTGCTGGAGCGCGCCGAGCAGGTGATGCTGGTGACCCGACGCCAGACCGGCGGCGAAACCCGCTTGGGCTACACCGTGCTGCGCACCGGCACCTTCGATGGCGAGTTCACCTTCGTCGACTTCCCGGGTTCCTATGCGGAGGAAGCTTTCGACGCTCCGGGCGACCTCGAAGACTTCAGCGTGCAGGTGGCCGACTTCGGCGGCAGCGCCGCACACGAAGTGCTGGTGAGCACCCAGAGCTCCGAGAACGGCAGCCTGAACCCGCCGCGTCTGCGCCTGCGCTGGTACGCCACCACCCGCGACGCCGGCAACAGCGTGCAAGGCGCGGCGCTGTCCGGCGCGGCGCTGAACTACCAGCCCAACATCAGCGGCCAGCGCTTCGCGCTGGCGGTGGGTGAGGTCGATCGCCTGCCCGGCAAGGAGATCGCCTTCCTGCGGCCGTTCACGGGCGGCGGCCAGGCGGTGGTCCGTACCGAGCTGCTGGACGTGGGCTTCAGCGCCGCGGGCGTGCCGGTGAGCTTCGGCCCCGATGCGCGCGGTGTGTTCGCCGATGCGCCGGCGAACCCGACGGGTCGCCTGCGCGCCGCCATCGGCGATGCCGACGGCGACAGTATCGGCGACGTCTACTTCGCGTTCCAGGATGCGGTGAATTTCGGCACCCGCGTGCGCCGCCTGGCGATGACCCCACCGCCGAGCGCGGATGCACTCGCCGACACGGCGAGCTTCAGCCTGCGCGCGAGCTACGACTTCCCGACCAGCTTCGCGGCCACCGGCAACATCGAGCTGCGCCTCGCCGACATCGACCAGGACTCGACCGTGGCGACGGTCAGCGCGACCTGTCGCCGGGTGCGCGAACCGCTGGTGCGCAGCGTGGTCAAGCTGCCGCCCTACTGGGAGCGGCTGCAGGGCGGCGCGCCGGAGGCCCTGGCCACGATCGGCCGCACCACCAGCGCCGGGGCCACCGTCGAGCAGCGCTTCGGCACCTTCAGTTCGCACGATGTGTCCGGCTACTTCGGCGTCCAGGCGGGCAGCGAGACGCTTGGCTTCAAGTTCTCGGCCAAGGTCAAGGCCGGCGGCAACTGGCAGAGCAGCCGCACCGAACTGCGCGGCAGCGAGCAGACCACCACCCTGTCCGAAGCGCAGTCGCAGTCGGTCGGCGAAGGCCTGGTGGTGGTCGAGGAGAACCTGTTCGACTGCTACTCCTACGAGGTCCTGCGCGGCGGTCAGGCGCTGCCGGCCAGCACCCTGCGCGCCTGCGAGATCGTTCGCGTCGGCGACGGCGGGACCAACCCGCGCGCCATGGTGGCCACGGATCTGGACACCTGGGACACCGCCACCGCGGGCGCGCCCGGCGGTGGCGCTACGCCGGCCCAGTGGAAGCCTTTGCACCCGGACTGGGCCAACCTCGCGCTGTTCCGGCCGACCTCGACGCGGCCCCCGGCCCTGCTGCAGCAGCCGAACATACCGACGGCGATCACCGACGGCGATTTCTCGTCCAGCTGGAACTCGCGCATCTTCGGTGAGACGTTTCCGTATGCCCAGATCGATCTGGGCGAGGTGCGCGACATCAGCAACATCCGCGTCTGGCCGAGTCGCAGGCTGACCAACATCCTCGGCGTGAACACCTTCCGCGACGTGCGCATCTACGTTTCCGAAACGCCGATTCTTGGCGATGCGGTGCCCACCGGCATGGCCAGCTTCGCGCCCGATCCGGGTACCGGCAACGGCGTCGACCGCTGGAACGTCTGGACCCGCAGTCCCGACACCGGGGCGCCGCTGCGCGGACGCTATGTGCGCGTCCAGTCGCTGGGCGGCAATGGCCAGGACGCGCTGGACATCGCCGAAGTGCAGGTGTTCGGCGATGTGCACCGCGAGCCGGTCGACTACCCCGACGCGGTCTGCGACCCCGTCGCCAATGACGGTACCTTCCTCGCCGTGGTCGCGGACACGGTCTCCGTGCCCGATCGCTGGCGCACGATCCAGATGCGCGGTGACCTGCTGTGGACGGGAGTCGCCAACCGCGAGGATCCGCGCTGCGGCGTCTCGCCCTCGCTGCATGCCGGCGTGCGCAGCGCCGGCATCTGGGAGCTGGTCTCGTTCGCCGGCACCGGCACCAACTCATGGGCGCTCGAGCAGGCCTCGAGCAACCTCGTCGGCAGCACGACCGCGCTCTCGCATTCGGCGCGCGTCGGCGCGGAGATAGAGGCCGAGCTCGGGCTTGTAGTCGGTGCGATCGCCGGCGTGGGCTACGAGTTCGCCACCGGCGCGACCGAAGAGCAGTCGACCACGATGTACTGGGGGCAGTCCCTGCAGTACGCCGGTGCGATGCGCAGCATCGGCAACCCCAGCGCCAACAACTGCGACTACCGGCCACAGCCCTATTCCTACGCGGTGACGGATCGCAGCAATGTCGGCTACACGCACCGCTACACGGTGGTCGACTACGTCGTGCGCGGGCTGGGCTGGAGCCGCATCGGCGGCGCGCCGCCGGCCTCCAACTGCTTCCCGGCGCGGCCGAACGCGATCTTCGCCAGCGGCTTCGAGACGGCAGCGCCCTGAGGCGCGCATCACCGGTGCACAGCACGCCACCCGAAAAACTGGCCGATGCAATCCGAGGACAAGGTGCCCGCCCTGCGCTGGGGCGGGCGCTGCCCAGCGTCAACGCGCGCGGCCGGCCTGAGGCGATGCAAGCCGGGTCGACAGGGCGCTGAGCTGGGCCAGCGCCGGGTTGCTCGGGTGCAGGGTGGCGCGCAGCAGCGGTGTCGCCTCGACAAGCCGCGCGCGGGCGGAATCAAGGTCGCCAGCGGCGGCCTCGGCTTCGGCCAGGGCCAGCAGCGCGCGAGCGCGGCGCGGGTGTCCCTCGGCGTGCAGTGACTCGACCAGCGTCAGTGCCTGTCGACGCAACTGCAGCCGGGCCTCGCTGTCTCCCCGCGTTTCCGCCAGCGTGGCCTGCGCCTGCAGCAGGGCGAGGCGCTGCGGCTTCGGCGGCTCGGGCAGTTCCGCCAGCGCGTCGCGTACGGCGTCGATGGCGGAGGCGGCGGCCTCGAGGCGGCCGGCGCGCGCATCGATGCTGGCGCAGAGCAGTCGCGAGGCCAGGGTCTGCGGATGCGCCTCTCCAAGTGCTGCCGTGCGGATCGTCAGCGCTTCGCTGCAGTAGGTGGCGGCCGGTGCCAGCCGACCGCTGTCGAGCGCCTGGCGCGCAAGGTTCTGCAGCGGCGCGGCGATGCTGGCATGGCCGGCGGGATTCAGCGCGCGGCGCATGGCCAGTGATTCCAGGAAGAGGGCTTCGGCGGCGTCGATGTCGCCGCGCTCGTCGAGCACAGCGGCCAGACTGTTGAGCCCGCTGGCCACGGCGGACGAGTGCTCTTCGCCGGCCATCGCGCGATCAACTTCGAGCCCGCGCCGGTAGAAGGCTTCGGCCTGGGTGTATTCGCCAAGGTCGAGATGGATCGAGCCGAGCATCGACAGGGTGAAGCTCATCGGCGCCGAGCGCGGGCCGCTGACCTTCTCGACGATCGGCAGCGTCTCCAGCATCACGTCCGCCGCTTCGCGATAGCGACCGAGCAGCGAGAGCATCTTGGCGCGGCCGTACTGGCTGGGTTCGACCTGCGGGTGCTCCTGGCCATAGACCGCGATCTTGCGCGCCACTGCGTCCTCATAGCCGGCCAGTGCGGCGACATAGTCACCCGAGCGCTCCAGCAGCCAGGCGCGGTTGTGGATCATCGAGCCCAGCTCGCCCTGCGCGCCCTCGGCGGCGAACAGCGCCTCGGACCGTGCGAACGCGGCCATGGCCTCGTCGCGCCGGCCGAGCTGCTCGGCCGAGATGCCGATTTCGGTGCCGGCGTGCGCGGCCATCATCCGGTCCGGCGGGTCCTGGGCCAGGGCATCCGCGGACAGCGCCACGGCGAGCGGATTCGCCTCGGCATGGCGGCCCGCGACGTTGAGTGCGTTGGCCAGCGCCTTGCGCGCCGCCAGGCGCGTCGGTGCATCAGCGCCGCGCTGGAGCACCGCGTCGGCTTCGCTCAGCAGGGCGATTGCGGTATCGGTCTCGCCGGCGTGCGCATAGATGCGCCCGATGCTTGACTGCAGTCGCGCGCGCAGCTCGACGCCCGCCGTTTCCGCTGCAGGAATGCGCTCGCGGCCGAGGTCGAGCAGCGCCCGCGCGGACAGTTCGCGACCGCCGTGCAGGCCCGGGTCGAGCTCATCGAACAGGCCTTCCAGGAACACGGTCACGCCCTGCGCGGCGGCGGCCTCGCGCTTGGCCGCGGCTTCGGCCTCCAGCGCGCGGTCGCGCTGCAGCTTCCACTGCAGCGACATGCTGCCCACTGCGAGCACGGCCACGGCGACCGCGGCCACGCCGAGCCGGTGGCGGCCGATGAAGCGGCGCAGCAGGTACAGGCGATGCCTGCCGGCGGCCTGCACGGGCCGGCCCTCCAGCCAGGCGTCGATGTCTTCGGCCAGCGCCAGCGCCGAGGGGTAACGCGCGGCCGGGTCGGTGCGCACGGCGCGATGGACGATGCGATCGAGATCGCCGCGCAGGCGCGGCGCATCGGCGCGCCAGTGCGCCGATGCGGCCAGGGCAGCCGCCGAGGCCGCCGGGAGCTCGGTGCTGGCGGCGCGCGCGCCCTCGCCGCGCTCGGGCACGTCGCCGGCGAGCATCTCGTACAGCAGCAGGCCGAGCCCGTAGACGTCGGTGGCCGTCGTGACCGGAAGCCCGAGCAGCTGCTCGGGGCTGGCGTAGCGCGGGGTCAGCGCGCGGGTCTGGGTCTCGCCGCCCTCGGTGTCGTCGATCAGTTTGGCGATGCCGAAGTCGAGCAGCACCGGGCTGCCGTCGGCCCGCACCATCACATTCGAGGGCTTCAAGTCGCGGTGCACGATCAGGCGCTGATGCGCGTGGTGCACCGCGCGGCACAGGGTGGCGAACAGCGTCAGGCGCTCGCGCAGCGCGGGCGGCCGCTCGCCGCGCAGCCACTCGCGCAGCTGCAGACCTTCGACGAAGGGCATCGCCAGCCAGGGCTCGCCGGCCTCGGTGGTGCCGCCGTCGATCAGCCCGGCGATGTGCGGATGCTCCAGCGCGGCCAGCACCTGGCGCTCGCGGCGGAAGCGCTCGCGCACGCGCTCGGACACGTAGCCGCGCACCAGCTTGAGCGCGACGCGGCGGTCGTATTCGCCGTCGTCGCGCTCGCCGAGCAGCACCACGCCCATGCCGCCTTCGCCGACCAGGCCGAGCACGCGCCAGGGGCCGATCCGCTCGGGCAGGGCGCCGCGCAGCGCAGCCGCGGCGGCGCCGCGCACGCGCTGGGCGATCGTGTCCATATCGAGCCTCGCGGTGGCATCGTCTTGGGTGGAGGCGGCGACCAGCGCCTCCACCCGCGCGACGAGGGCCGCATCGACGGCATCGTCGCGGTAGATCGCCTCGCGCTGCGCCGCCGTCAATCCCTGAACACGCTCGAACAGCGCACGCAGGCCCTGCGGCGCGCTCATGACATCGCCTCGCGCAGCCAGGCGCGGCCAAACTTCAGATCGCGTTCGACCGTGGCGACCGACACCGCCAGCACTTCGCCGACCTGGCGCGCGTCGAGCCCGCCGAAATAGGTGAGCTCCAGCGCGCGGGCGGCGCGCGCATCCTCGGCGGCCAGCCGCTCCAGCGCCTCATGCACCTCGATCACGCCAACGCCGTCGTCGATCGCCGCGTGCTCCGGGTCGAGCGTCACCGCCACCGCATCCGCGCCGCGCTTCGCCGCAGCGGCGCGGCGCGCATGGTCGACCAGCACGGTGCGCATCTGCAGCGCGGCGAGTGCGAAAAAATGCGCGCGCGAATCCCAGTCGACCTCCGCACCGAGCATCTGCGCGACCGCTTCATGCACCAGCACGGTCGGGCTCAGCACCACGTCAGCGCCCTGGAAGCGCTGCCGCGCCATCTGCTTCAGGCGATCGTAGATGTGCGCATTCAAGCGGGGTGCTGCATCCGCGGCGCCGGCGCGCCACGCGTGCAGCAGGGCAGTGATGGCGGCAGGGTGTTCCAAGGCGGTCCTCCGGGGCGCGTTTACGTTACCGGAAGGGGCTTGGGGGCGACCAGCCTTGGAGGGTTGGGACGGACGCCTCTCACCTTGGTCAAGACAACGTGACTTTCAGACGGCTCGAGCCCGAGCCTCCAAACGCGGCTTGACGTCGAGGCCACCAGCCGTTTCACCAAGCCAACCGGCCAGCGTGGGCGCCTGTCCGACTGCAGAGTTCCGGTCGAGGATGCCAGTCAGATTGGCCCGGCCCCTCGGTGAGCAGAACGAGGGGGTCGGCAGCAGCGACGCCAATCGAGATGAAGAGGCAGATCCGCGCGTCCATCGAGGGCCCGGTCGGACACACCGCGACAGCAACTGATCTCTTGCAAGTGCTTGGTTCAGGTCGGTGTTCCGGCGGCTTGATCGGAGGGAGAGAGACAGCGGTGGCCTTGGCTTCAAGCCCGCATGTCGATGCGCAATGGAACGCGTGCGGGCGCTGTCGGGGCAGCGTTCGTCTCGACGGCATCCGCACCAAACCACGCCAGCGTCCGCCCCAAGGCCGCGACCTCGCCCAGGATAAGCAGCGCTGGCGACTTCACCGCTTCGCGCTTCGCCGTCTCCGGCAGGCTGTCGAGATCGCAGTGGATCACCCGCTGCTCGGCGCGGCTGCCGTTCTCGATCAGCGCGGCCGGCGTGCTCGCGGCGCGGCCGTGCGCCAGCAGGCGTTCGCGCAGGGTGTCGAGGCCGCTGACGCCCATGTAGACGGCCAGCGTCTGCTTTTCCTGTGCCAGCGCGCGCCAGTCGAGGGCGTCGATCGAGTTGCGGCAGTGGGCGGTGACGAAGCGGACCGACTGCGCGTGGTCGCGGTGGGTGAGCGGGATGCCGGCATGTGCGGCGCAGGCCAGTGCGGCGGTGATGCCGGGCACGACCTCGTAGGCGATGCCGTGCGCGCGCAGGTGTTCGAGCTCTTCGCCACCGCGACCGAAAACAAAGGGGTCGCCGCCCTTCAGCCGCACCACGCGTTTGCCCTGGCGCGCGTGTTCGAGCAGCAGGGCGTGGATGCCCTCCTGCGTGGTGTGGTGGGTGCCGGCTTCCTTGGCGACCTCGATGAACTGGGCGTCGCGGCGCGCAAGTTCGAGCACGGCGCGGCTGACCAGGCGGTCGTGCAGGATCACATCGGCTTCCTGCAGGCGGCGCTGGCCCTTCAGCGTGAGCAGGCCAGGGTCGCCGGGGCCGGCGCCGACGAGGCTGACGAATCCGCGTCTTGAGCCCTCGGGTTCGCCGGCTTCGATCAGTTTGATCAGACGCGCGCGCGCGGCATCAAAGCGCGCGGCACGCAGCAGCTCGCCGACTTCGCCGGGCCACAGCGTCTCCATGAACTTGCGACGGCTGGGCACGTGCGGAAAGCGCGCGCGAATGGGGCCGCGATGCACGCGCAGCAGCTCGGCCAGCTGGCCGAAGCTCTCGTCCACCGACTGTTCGATCTTCTCGCGCAGCTGCCTCGCCAGCACCGGTGCCGCACCGCCGCTGCTGATGGCGACGGTCAGCGGGCCGCGGCGCACCACGGCAGGCACCTGCACGCGGGTGAGTTCGGTGTCGTCCACCACGTTGACCCACAGGCGGCGCGCGGCGCCTTCATCGGCGACGGCCCGGTTGACCTCGACCTCGTCGGTGGCGGCGATGGCGAGGAAGACCCCATCGAGCCAGTGCGGCTGGAACTCGCCTTCGAGGTGGATGATGCGGCCTTCGGCCTTGAGCTTCTGCAACGCGTCGTTGAGTTCGGGCGCGCCGAGGCGCACTTCAGCGCCGCACTCGATCAGGGGCAGAACTTTGCGCGCAGCGACTTCGCCGCCGCCGACGACGAGGACGGGGCGGTCAGCCAAGTTCAAGAAGAGCGGGTAGAGGGGTGGGGAGGCTTCGGCCGCGTTCGCCCCCTCTCCCCCAGCCCCTCTCCCACGAGGGGAGAGGGGGGAAAGACGAGCGACATTCTGGGCGAGTGCTGCATTCGCCGCGTCGTCAGTGGGTCCAGTGTCACTCCAGGGAGCGATTGGTTTGCAGAGTTCAAGCCCCTCTCCCCCTGTGGGAGAGGGGTTGGGGAGAGGGGGTGAGC
>JBIJCA010000207.1:0-8576 GCA_044344935.1 Aquimonas sp.
CGGGTGCTGGACGAGTCCACGGTGGCTGAGCTCGAGTCGCTGCCCAAGGACACAGCGATGGCCTTCCTCTGCCACCATGGCGTGTCCAGCGCACGCGCCGCGGAGCACTTCCGCGCCGAAGGCTTCCGCGCGCTGTTCAATGTCGAGGGCGGCATCGAGGCCTGGTCGCAGCAGATCGACCCCAGCGTGCCGCGCTACTGAGCACGCCGGATCGGAAGCCTCGCGCGCGACCTGCGGCAGACAGTAGACGGCACGCTTGAAGCGAAACCCGCAGACGCAGCACTCGCCTCCCTCGCGTCCACCGGGCTGAACCCGGGAGCACGCCCTCGCGGCAGATGCGCGCGTCGCATCTGCAAGCGCTTGGGCGCATGAGCTTCGCCTCCAACGGCGCCGTCAATCGCCCGCGCGCGCCCGCATTTCACTTATGCAAACCTGTGTGACGCCACGTTTTTCGCTTATGCGCTCACAGTTCCGCGGAGTATGGTGTCGGGCACCCGCGTTGCTTTAGAGCAAACAACCCAGCCCCCGGACCCCGCATGCGCCCGTTTACCGTCGCCCTCGCCCTCGTCGCATTCCTGGGCGGCTGCAGCGTCAGCCGCGAAGATCTCAGCTTTCAAGCCTGCGTCAGCTCGGCTCAAGACGCCACGCAGCGCAGCCGCACCTACAGCGACTCCCAGAAAGCCAGTTTCCAGATCGACGACAGTGCCAGCCTCGCCTCGCTCAAGCAGATCGAGACCGATGTCTTCGAACTGCGGCTGATCGCCTCCATCGAGAGTGAGCAAGGCACGCCCACGCGGCAGGACTTTCTGTGCCGAACCCGCTTCACAGCCGGCAAGGACGCGCCTGACGTGATCGCCTTCAGTTTTCTGCTGGAAGGTCAGTAGTGGGGCTGCGGCCCACTCTGGGGGTCAGCGGACGAGACCGCTCACGTGCCGGCCCACCCGCGGACGCTCGCACGTCAGGCCTCAGTCAAAGCGCAGGTGCTTCACCGACTTGCCGTGGCGACGGATCAGGCGCAGGGCTTCGATCCCGATCTGGATATGGCGCTCCACGAAGTTGGCGCTGACGATCCTGTCGGAGGCTTCGGTTTTCACCCCTTCCGGAATCATCGGCTGGTCCGACACCAGCAGCAGCGCACCGGCCGGAATCGAGTTGGCGAAACCCGCGGCGAACACGGTCGCGGTCTCCATGTCGATGGCCATGCAGCGCAGCTTGCGCAGGTACTCCTTGAAGTCCTCGTCGTGCTCCCAGACCCGGCGGTTGGTGGTGTATACCGTGCCTGTCCAGTAGTCGTGGTCAAGATCGCGAATCATCGTCGAAACGGCGCGCTGAAGCGCGAAGGCCGGCAGCGCCGGCACTTCCGGCGGCATGTAGTCGTTGCTGGTGCCCTCGCCGCGGATCGCCGCGATCGGCAGCACCAGATCGCCGAGCTGGTTCTTCTTCTTCAGGCCACCGCACTTGCCGAGAAACAGCACGGCCTTCGGGCCAAAGGCCGACAGCAGGTCCATCACCGTCGCGGCATTGGCACTGCCCATGCCGAAGTTGATCATGGTGATGCCGTCGTGCGTGGCGCTCGGCATCGGCCGATCGCGACCGACCACTTCCGCGCCAGTCAGCTTGGCAAACACATCCAGATAGCCACCGAAATTGGTCAGCAGCACGTGCTGACCGAAGTTTTCAAGCGCCACGCCGGTATAACGCGGCAGCCAGTTCGAAACGATCTCGTGCTTGTTCTTCATGGGGGTTCCGTTGCTACAGGCTCCGGCGACGCCACGCCGGCGAGGACTCTGGGGAAACGAACGCGCGAGGAGTTTACGCGAGGGCCTGCTGCCGGCGCCGTCATGGGCGACGGCTTGGAGTGTGATGAAGTCGGCAGTACAGTGGCGCGCCGGTCGACGGCTTGGACCGTGCCGAACCCTTTCCCCGAGCGCCCAACGGCATGCAAGAGATCACACAGTTGCTGCGGAAGTGGAGCGCTGGCGAGCACGATGCGCGCGAAGCGCTGATGGACGCGCTGTATCCGCTGCTCAAGGACATGGCCCGTCGACAGCTGAGTCGCAGCGGATCCGCATTGACGCTGCAGCCGACCGATCTCCTGCACTCTGCCTATGAACGTCTGCAGATCGATGAGGGCATGCAATGGCAGGACCGCTCCCAGTTCATGGCGATCGCCAGCGTGCTCATCCGCAATACCCTGATCGATCATCTGCGCGGCCGCTCCAGCTTGAAACGCGGTGGTGACGTGGGCCGGAGCTCGCTGGACGCGGAGTTCATCGACCCGATGGATGCGGACCAGAGTCCGGATGCCGCAGTCAGCCTCGACGCCGCTCTGTCACGCCTCGGCGAGATCGATCCGGCCTGCGCCCAAGTGGTACTGATGAAGGTGTTCGCCGGCTATCAGACCGAGGAGATCGCGCAGAACCTCGGCAGCTCGGTCGCCACCGTCGGTCGCCAGTGGCGCTTCGCCAAGGCCTGGCTGGCCGACCACCTCTGACAACTTGAACTGATCCCCCATGACATCTACCAACGACGTCGATCGTCGCCTGTACACGCTGTTCAACGAGGCCCTGGATCTCACACCGGAAGCCCGCTTTCGAATGTTGGATGCACTGCGCACAGAAGAACCGCTGCTCGCCGACAGCCTGGAGCGCATGCTGGACGCCGACCTCCGAGGCGAACAGCAAAGCGATACCACAGCCAGCCTGCACGCCGCACTGGCGGGCGCCCTCGATCCCTCACAGCCCGGTGAACTACCCGCGCGCATCGGTGGCTACCGCATCGAAGGCAAACTCGGCGAGGGCGGCATGGGCGTGGTCTACCTGGCCCGACGCGAGGGTCTGCCCGATGCACCAGCGGTCGCGCTCAAACTGATCTCCGAGCGGCTGCGCTCAAGCGCGGCGCAAGAGCGATTCATCGCCGAGCAGCGAAGCCTGGCACGGCTCGACCACCCTGCGGTCTGCCGCTTCATCGATGCAGACACACTGCCCGACGGGCGCCCCCTGGTCGTCATGGAAGCGGTACGCGGAGTCGCCGTCGACGCGTGGGTGGCAACAGAACGGCCCTCTGTGCGCACGCTGCTCGAGCTGTTCATCCAGCTGCTCAGCGCCGTCGCCCATGCCCACGAGCGCCTGATCGTTCACCGCGACATCAAGTGCTCGAACGTTCTGGTCACCGACGGCGGACAAATCAAGCTGCTCGACTTCGGCATCGCCAAACTGATGGACGAGGCCGACACCGCACAAGCGACCGCCACCTCGGACCGTTTTCTGACCCCCGGTATCGCAGCGCCCGAGTATTGGGCCCGCGGCGAAGTCACCGTCGCCACCGACATCTACGCCCTCGGCGCCCTGCTTTACCGCCTGCTAAGCGGACGTGATCCGCTGCAGTTCGAAGGCCTGAAGCCAACGGAAATCGAGCGAAAGCTGCTGTTCGTCGAGCCGGATCCGCTCTCCAAGGTCGCAAGCACGATCTTCAAGGGACAGATCGGCAGCGACCTTGAAGCGATCGTCCAAAAATGTCTGCGCAAATCGCCATCGGATCGATACGGCAGTGCGGACGCCCTGGCAGCGGACCTGAGGCGACTGCTCGAAGGCTTTCCAGTACAGGCCCGAACGGCCCCGCTGCTCTACCGCACGCGCTTGTTCCTGCGCAGGAATCGAGTGGCGGCGTCGGTAGCCAGTGTGGCGGTGCTGACGCTGCTCGCGTGGTCGCTGTCACTCTCAGCCAGTCTTCGCGAAGTAGAGCGCCAGCGAGAAGAAGCCGTGCGCGCACGCGAAGCCTCTGACCAGATCGCGCAGATCCTGGAGTCCGCGATCGTCGAAGCCGACCCCGCCAGACGCTCGATCGAAAACATTGGCGCGCGTGAAATCATGGACGCCGCGGCCAAACGGCTCGAACCCATTGAAGCAAAAGACCCGGAACTCTTCGCGCGACTGTCCTTGGTGATCAGCCGAATCGAGCGCAGCTACGGACGGAACCGCGAGGCGCTGGAACTCGCGAGACGCGGGTACCGAAGCCTGAAAAGCAAGCGGGAACCGTCTTCGCTTCGCGACGAGCTTCGCCTGATTGCAGCCTCGAGTGCCGCGCTTGTGGGGCAACTCGACGAGGCGAGAAGCCTGCTCAGCGAACACCCTGCTGAAGGACTTGAGACGGATCCTCTTTACGCCATGGCCACGTCGAGACTGCACGTCGAGCGTGGCGAATACGACGAAGCTCTTAGCCTGCTGGAGAACGCCCTTGCCCAAGAAGCGAACAGCGATGTTGGCGACCAGCTAGTGCACGAGCTGCGATGGGCCCATGCGGCGATACTGCAAAGGCGCTCTGAACCTGACTCCGCCCTGCAGGCCCTCGAAGAAACGCTTCGCTGGCAGCGCGCGGAGTTCCCCGACACGCACGCCTGGGTCCTTGAAACAAGGATTCGCAGACTGGAGCTTCTCCACGGCAGGAAGTCGGATGCCGAGTTGGACGCCGAGAGTTCGGAATTGCTGGATCAAACCATTCAGATCTATGGCGCCAACACGATAATGGAAGCGTTCGTGATCAGTGAGATCGCAGCACTGCAAAACGCGCGTGGCAATGTGTTGGAGAGCAGCAAGGGGTTTCTGCGCGCCGCGAGGATACGCTTGCAACTCAAAGGCGCGGACGACACGAACTTTCTGCTGACCGCACTCAACGTGGGCTTGAACACGCTTGCCGCGCCAACGCCCGAAACCCTACGCTCGGCGCTCGAAGTTGTTTCGGTCGGGGACGCAGCTGCCGCCCGCTCCGGAATGCCTATCTCCCCCCTGGGCAACACGCTTCGCCTGCTCCACGTGCGGCTGCTCGTGGAGACTGGCCAGGCCGAAGCCGCAATTCAACTCTTCACAAATCGGGATTACCCCAACCCCGAGAAGCTCAAAAACGAGCCGCTGCGGAGAGAAATCGTGATTACGGCGGACGCGCTGATAGCGAGCCCTCTTTGCCAGTCGGGCAACCACTTGGGCTGCACTGAGCTCGGTCTGAGAAGGGACCGACTGAGGGAAACACTTACTCCCCCAGACGGACCGGCTTCAGAACAGTAGCTTGCACCAATCTATTTCGGAGGCCTGGGCCAACGTTCAAGAGGCCGCAGGCATCCGGGTCTGGCTTTGCCCGAACGCTTAGTTTGAAGAGGGAGCGATCTGGACGGTGTGAACCGAGGAGTAACTGCCGCAACCCTCTATGGAGCACGCCCGCACGCGATACTCCGAAGTACCCCCCGGGCCCTGGTCAGTCCAAGAGAGGCTGCTGCCTTCATAACGCAGGCTCCACGGTCCGCCGTTCCTGCTTCTCTGCAATTGATAGCGCACTGCCTCGGGGTGGACTGACCAACTAACCGAGAACGACACGCCAGACGCAGCACCGCTTGGGCCCGACAGTTGAGGCGCGGCAGTGTCTGGGCACTCTTGGAGGACAGCGCCCGTCGCACTCAGGCCAAGCGCATTCTGGACGGTAATGGAAAGTGTCTCTTCAATGCCGGCCGAACCGCAGGCGTACACAACCAAAGTAGACGCGGTGGGGCCGGGGTTCAGCGCCACGATCTCCGTGCCCGACCCCAACATGTAGGAGTAGCCTTCCGCAGCAGGCAGCACTTCGCAATCGAGCGCCCCGAGCCGCGGACGGCAGTCAAGCGTCGGGCTGCTCGGTGGCGAGGTGTCCGGTACGCACACGCTCTCGCGTTGGCAGAAGGCTGTCCCGACCTTTCTTATTTCGACGATTTGGTCGACCGTGCATGACGGTGTGTCCTTCTCCGGCTTGCAGTTGAGGACCTGCGCCTCGGCCAGAGCCGGCAAGATGCACATTGAGAGGGAGGAAATGGCGATGACGTAGCCGCGCATGGGGGAGTGATCCTGTTCTGAGTCCCAGATGTTCATGTCCAACGCGAGAATTCAAGACGTCGCGCCGGCGGCGCAAGATAGCACAGCAGCGCGCCGCCGGACGGCCCGAGATCATCGGCAGCACCGTGCTGCCGGAGACGGGCGAGATCACGCGCTTCGACAGCGTCGGTGACTACTCCTCGTACTGCCGCATGGTCGAGAGCACGCGGCTCTCGAACGGCAAGAAAAAGGGCAGCGGCAACGCCAAATGCGGCAACCGCTACCTGAGCTGGGCCTGGATCGAAGCCGCGAACTTCGCGATCCGCTTCAGCCCCGAGATCCGCCGCTGGTTTGATGGCAAGGCGAGCAAGAAGCCGCGCCCAGTGGCGATCAAATCCGTGGCACACAAGCTGGCCAGCGCCGGCTACCACCTGATTAAAGACGGAGGCCATTTCGATGTGAAGCGGGCGTTCGGCTGAGCACACCGGCGGCGCCTGATTTCGGGAAAGAGGTTGGTTCGCAATGACGAGATCTGACCGAGCGAGCTGCGCAGCGACGCAGCGGCGCAGCGGCGCAGTGAAGGCATAGCGCGGAGCGCGTTGTCGCACAGCAACCGAGTGATCCAGGCATCGTCGGACCCGATACAAAGGCAGGGGCCGCCTGCCCAGCGAGCCAATCAAGGGTTGGACGCGCACCCTGCGAACCACGCTCCCTCTGCAGCTGACACCGGCCACATGGACGCTAGGGCAGAACCGATGCGTGTTTGGGGCAGCGATGCCCGGGGCTCCCGAAGGAGCCTAGAACCAGAACGTGGCGAAGCATGCTTCGCCGCTGGTGCGGCCGAGGGCGGCAGCCTTACCGAGAACAGAGGCAGGGACGGTCGAGCCGAAAGCGGGTCAGCAGGAAGAAAGTGAAGCCCGGAACACGGGAGGAGTTTTGTCAACCCTGTTGACACGGGCGGCGCAATGGTGACCCCGTCATTCTCCCCGTCATTGCCGAACCTCGCCGTACGCGTCAAACAGAAGGAGTGCCCCAACGTCCACTAACCTTGAAGCGAGCAGGCATCCAATTGCAAAACCTTTGGGCTCGCGATCAACGTACAACTTGCAGCAAACCTTTATTGAAACCTCCGGGTCCAGCTCCCTTAGCTCGTCACGCCTCGATCTGAGCCAGTCAAGCGCCTCTTGGACATCCTGCTCAAGCGTCTCACCTTTGCAGGAGAACGAACCAATCCAGATTGATTGCAATCTAACCACTCCACTTTCACGAGCAGTACCCAAGGAGTGCCCGCCCGCTGACGGCCGCCCCATTACCTGCTCTATGTTCTCTAAGGGTACGCGTGCAGCCAACACGAGCTTGACTTCATTGGTGGACATCACTTCTTCCTTTCTATCGGATCTGAAATGTTGCCTATGCTGTCGCCAAGTCCGTTTCTTGGTGTCTGTGGAAAAATCTCGCCACAATCACGACAGACTTCAACATCTCCATTCTTGCGACCGAGGTCGCCCGACTCTGGACCGTTGTTCTTGGCTTGGTGGATTGAGTCCTTAACATCACCTCGCGACATGCCTTGATCTCTGGCAATTCCTGCCTCGCTGCTGGAGGTTCGTCCACCGCATGAGGGGCATGTGCCGCGCTTACCTTCACCCGAGGAATCGCTTCGAGAACCCGAACTGGCAGCCAAGATTATCCTGGCGCCTTGAGCCGCACGCACCGGCGGCAGAGCACCGGCAGCTGCTTCTAAGCGATCGACCGTAGTTAAGGACTCAGTTTGCTCTCCGGGGGCAGGAGCATTCGCTACCTCTGAAGTGGAAAACAGTGTAATCCCAACAATGATGGGGACCGCGAGAAAGGGCAAGCGCCCATCCGGATCCACATACGCATACGGGTTGTTGTTTGCATACCCATACCGATTGAAATGCCGTGCATCCCCAGTGTCATGCATCGTCACCGGGTCAACCGACAGGAACCGTCCCAGCAGCGGGTCGTAGTACCGCTGCTGCATGTAGGTCAGGCCAGTCGACGCGTCCTGCACGTGACCCGTGTAGCCGGGGCCGTTCTGCAGGGTCGAGGTCAGCTGATAGCCGTAGGGCTCGTACTCGCGGCGTTCGACGATGTTGCGGTTGGCGTCGGTGACGGCCACCACCGAGCCCAGGGCATCGGTGTGGACGTACTCCACCGTCTGCGCCGCCGCGGGGGCGGCGCAGATCAGGGTGGTGAGTGCGAACAGCAGAGCCGTGGCGGCGGATTTCAGAAGGTTCATCGATGGGTGTCCTGGCCGGGCCCTTGGGTGTGGACTGCTCGTCAATGGCTCGGTTCTGGGCGTCAAAAACGCCCGGAATGGCTTAGGTTAGGGAGTCTTCATCTGGTACGGTTCCGAGAAGCAGCGCCTTCCTGCGCTCCCTTGCGCTCGGTCTGCCAGGCGCAACAGCCGCGAGCATTTGAGGCCTCGGCCCTGCCCTCAACTCGATGCAATGCTGCACGGCTCGCTATGCCCTGCTGGGTGGAGTGCGCGGCCATCGAGACATCCTCAATTTGTCCCCCGCCCGGCCGCGAATGCGGCCGAGCAGGACCTCGAATCTGCACAGGGATGCTACGAAGCTGAACCTGACCCCATCATTCCAGAACGCGACTGGGTAAGTGAACCTGACCCCCTTCTTTACTCGACCCCCTTCTTTACTCGCGGCGCTCGACGATGTTGCGGTTGGCGTCGGTGACCGCCACCACCGAGCCCAGGGCATC
>JBIJCA010000063.1:0-17987 GCA_044344935.1 Aquimonas sp.
ATTCGACGGAAACGTAGGAGAACATGCCAAGCTGCTGAACGTCTGAACTGCGCATCGGGGTCGGAGCGTGCGATAGGCTGCCTCAATTATGCAGCAGAACTGCCGGGGTTCTTCGACAGGCTGCTAGGGTGGGCCCCGGCCCACCCTGGCCTGCGCTCTCGCGACATGTCTTGGCTTTCGATGCCTCCGTGATGCTTCGCCAGCGGCCCATCCGCGGCTGTGGTGATCGACGCCAGATGGGGGCATCAAGGTGGGGCCCTGGCGCGCACGCGACGGCGGACCGAGGCAAGGATCAGGCGCACGGTGGGCCGGGGCCCACCCTATGTCCGTTCGGCAGGCTTGGCCGCGGGAGGCCGTCCCGATCCTGCTTGATCCTGATCAGCCCGATTGACTGGCCGGTACCGCACCCTTTGCGTTGTTCCCGCCTGAGACGCGCCCATGTCAGCCGACCCCGCACTCGTCCGACAGCTGCTCCCTCTGCTCGATCTGACCTGTCTGGATGAAGACGCCACGCCGGCGCAGATAGCGGCGCTGTGCGCCCGTGCCGATGGCCCGCACGGTCGCGTCGCCGCGGTCTGCGTGTATCCCGAGCATGTGCAGCACGCGCGCTCGCTGCTGCCGGAATCGGTGGCGGTCGCGACCGTCGTGAATTTTCCCGATGGCGGTGAAGACCCGCGCCGGGTGGCCCGCGAGATCCGCCGCGCGCGCGCCGTCGGCGCGCAGGAGATCGATGCCGTGCTGCCCTGGCAGGCGCTGCTGCAAGGGCGTGAAGGGCCTGCCCTGCAAGTGCTGCGGGCGGCTCGCGAGGCCAGCGGCGGCGCGCTGCTCAAGGTCATTCTCGAAAGCGGCGAGCTGGCGGCGCCCGATCGCATCGCGTTGGCCTGCGAGCTCGCGCTCGAAGCCGGCGCCGACTTCCTCAAGACCAGCACGGGCAAGGCCACGGTCGGCGCAACCGTGCCCGCAGTGCAGCTCATGCTCGACGTGATCCGTTCGCGCGGTGCCCTGGCGGGCCTCAAGGTGGCGGGCGGGATCCGCACGCTCGAACAGGCCGCGCCCTATCTCGCCCTCGTCGAGCGCGAACTCGGTGCCGACGCGTGCGTACCGGCGCGACTGCGGATCGGTGCCAGCGTGCTGCTCGATCGCATCGAAGCGGTGCTCGGTGGCCAGGCCCCGGCCCGCGACGTCGAAGGCGTAGGCGGATGACGCGCCGGGCGCGCCCGCTGCAACGGCGGCCGACCGCCCCGAGTGACCTGCGCCGGTGCTCGGCCTTGCCTCGTGTGCCCGAAGAGGCGCGCGGCCGGCGGGCGTTGGTGACGGCACGGCGCTGCCGTCGCAGCCTTGCGCTGGCCGAGCTGCGGATTCACGCGCGCACGCTCGATGACCTGCAGGCCGCGCGCGCGCTCTTGACCCCCGCCCTGCAGATCAGGGATCGCGTCCCCGAACCGCGACCCCTTCTGCAGGGCTGGATGGGTGCTGCACCCGCAGCCTCGCCGCTGGCCGAAGACTGCGCCATGCCCGGCTGCGGTGTTCCGCGCCTCATCGCTGCGGCACGTGCGCACGTGCAGCGCCGCCCCATCGGGCTGGGCGCGTGAGCGCACCGCACATCCGTCGCGCCGTCGTGGTGGTGCTGGACTCGCTCGGCGTGGGCGCCTTGCCCGACGCCGGGCGTTTCGGTGATGCCGGCAGCGACACCCTCGGCCATATCGCCGCCGCCTGCGCCGCAGGCAGGGCGGACAGCCCGCCGCGGCCCGGCCTGCCGCCGTGGCTCGAACGCAGCGGGCCGCTGCGCCTTCCACACCTGCAGGCGCTCGGCCTGGGCCAGGCGGCGCGGCTTGCGACCGGGCGCTTGCCGGCGGGCTTTGACGAACACGCGCCCACCCGTGGCGCCTGGGCGGCGGCGCGCGAGCGTTCGCCCGGCAAGGACACGGTCACCGGGCACTGGGAGCTGATGGGTCTGCCCCTGGTGCGCGACTGGGGCTATTTCCCGAAGCCGGTGGAAAGCTTTCCGCACGAGCTGCTGGACGGGCTGGCGGCCGAGTGTCTGCTTCCCGGCTGGCTCGGCAACTGCCACGCCTCGGGCACCACGATCCTGCGTCGGCTCGGTGAAGCCCATATCGCCAGCGGCAAGCCGATCGTCTACACCTCGGCCGACTCGGTGCTGCAGATCGCCGCGCACGAACGGCACTTCGGCCTGCAGCGCCTGTATGCGCTGTGCGAGGCGGCGCGTCGGCGGGTCGATCTCTACCGCATCGGCCGGGTGATCGCGCGGCCCTTCGTGGGTGAACACGCGGAGGCGTTCCGCCGCACCGGCAATCGTCACGACTACGCCGTGGCGCCGCCGGGGCCGACCCTGCTGGATGTGCTCCAGCAGAACGGTCTGGCCACGGTGGGCGTCGGCAAGATCGGCGACCTGTTCAGCCATCGCGGGCTGGATGAGGAGATTCACGCCCACGGGCTGGACGGCCAGATCGACGCCACGCTCGCTGCCGTCGACGCACTCGATCGGCCCGGTCTGGTGTTCGCCAACCTGGTTGATTTCGACAGCGAGTACGGCCACCGCCGCGATGTCGCCGGCTATGCCGCCGCGCTGGAGCGCTTCGACGCGCGCCTGCCTGAACTGCGCGCGCGGCTCGGCTCCGACGATCTGCTCGTGCTCACCGCCGACCACGGCAACGATCCGACCTGGCCGGGTTCGGACCACACCCGCGAGCACATTCCGATCCTGGTCTCGGGTGCGCGCATGGCGCCCATCAGCCTCGGCCTGCGCGCCGGCTTTGCCGACCTGGCCCAGGGCCTGGCCGCGGCCTTCGGAGTCGCGCCCTTGGCAGCGGGTCACAACCTGTTCGAGTAGAGCCTTCGACCGGACGCGTTCCCATCGCACACCCAAGGAGGTCCGCATGAGTACCCCCCATCTCGGCGCCGAGCCGGGCGCTTTCGCCGACACCGTGCTGCTGCCGGGCGATCCGCTGCGCGCCCGCCACATCGCCGAGCAGTTCCTGGACGGCGCGGTCGAAGTCAACCGCGTGCGCGGCATGCTCGGCTACACCGGCTACCACCGCGGCCAACGCATCAGCGTGCTGGGCAGCGGCATGGGCATGCCCTCATGCCTGATCTATGCGACCGAGCTGATCCAGCGCTACGACGTGCGTCGACTGCTGCGCCTGGGCACCTGCGGCAGCCTTCAGCGCAGCCTCGTGCTCGGCGATCTGGTGCTGGCGACGGCGGCGAGTACGGATTCGAACCTCAACCGGCGCCGCTTCGACGGCATGGACTACGCGCCACCGGCGAGTTTCGCGCTGTGCCGGAGTCTCGCCGCGAGCGCCGAGGCGGTCGGGCTCGAGCTGCGCGCCGGGGGCGTCTTCTCCACCGATCGGTTCTACGACGACGCTCGCCTGCTGCCTCTGCTGGAGCGCATGGGCCTGCTGGCGGTCGAGATGGAGGCTGCTGCCCTGTTCGGCATCGCTGCCGAGCACGGCGTCGAGGCCGGCTGCCTGCTCACCGTCAGCGACGAGCTGCATACCGCCCGCCACTTCAGCGCCAGCCAGCGCGAGGAAGGACTGGCCCAGGCCACCCGGATCGCGCTCGCGGCCCTGACCGCGACTCCGCACGGGCTGCGATTGGCGGAGTTGAACTGAGAGCCGGTGGGTCAAGACCCACCCTATGGGATGGGGCGCTGCGGCGAGGGTGGTGCGTTCCTCATGGGGTGGGTACCGACCCACCATGGCGACCACGCCCGCCGCGCGCCGGTCATTGGCTTGCGTTGACGCCGTGGTTCCCTAAGCCGGAAAGCGGTGGACCGGGGCGTGCCTCATAGGGTGGGTCTTGACCCACCATGGCGACCACGTCCGCCGTGCGCCGGTCATTGGCTTGCGTTGACGCCGTGGTTTCCGAAGCCTGAAAGCGGTGGACCGGGGCGAGGGCGCAGCTGCGGTGGGTCAAGACCCACCCTATGGGATGGGTGCTGTCGACGCGGCCTGCGCATCCGCTCTGATGTCATTCACGGATGACTGCACTCTCCACCGATGTTCCGGCGAACCTGTTCGCGCCGACGCGCGCGGAAGGCCTCCGCCGCCTGCAGGCGTTTCTGCCGCGTGCCGGCGCCCGCTACGCCGCCGAGCGCAACAGCGACCTCGGACCTCGCCTGCGCGGCAATGTCTCGATGCTCTCGCCCTATCTGCGGCACCGTCTGCTGACCGAGTTCGAGGTCGTACGCGCGGTTCTCGCCCTGCACGGCGCCGGCACCGCCGAGAAGTTCGTGCAGGAGGTGCTCTGGCGCACCTACTGGAAGGGCTGGCTGCAGCTGCGCCCGGCGGTGTGGACGCGCTACCTCGACACCCTCGCTGGCGCGCGCGCCGGGCTTGCTGCCAACAGCGGCCTGCGCCAGGCCGTGCAGTCCGCCGAAGACGGTCGCACCGGGATCGAAGGTTTCGACGACTGGGCGCAGGAGCTGGTCGCCACCGGCTACCTGCACAACCACGCGCGCATGTGGTTCGCCTCGATCTGGATCTTCACCCTGCGCCTGCCCTGGGCGCTGGGCGCCGACTTCTTCGCGCGTCATCTGCTGGATGCCGACCCCGCGTCGAACACGCTCGGCTGGCGCTGGGTGGGCGGCCTGCAGACGCCAGGCAAGACCTATCTCGCGCAGGCCGACAACATCGCCCGCTACAGCGGTGGACGCTTCAAGCCCAAGGGGCTCGCCACCCACGCCGAGGCTCTGACCGAAAGCCCACTGCCGCGGGCGCAGGCGCTTCCCGCGCGCGACGCGGCTGCGCCCGCAGCACCGGCACTGGTGCTGGTGCACGCCGAGGATCTGGACCCGCCATCGCTGTTGCCCGCGAGTTTCCAGCCCGCAGGGGTCGTCATCGCCGAGGCCTGCGCGGCGGAAGCGCGCGCGCCGCAGGCTGCTGCTGCCGGGGCGCACGCGCGCCACGAATGGCCTTGGGGCGACAAGGCGCAGGCCTTCGTGCATGGGGCCTGTCTCGACCTGGAAGCGCGACTGGTGGCCGAAGGGCACGCCGTCACACGCCTGCCGGTTCTCGACGTGGACACGGTGCTGGCTGCCGCCAAGCACGCCGGTACGCGCCAGGTGCTGACGCCGGAAGCGCCGGTCGGCCCGGTCGCGGATGCACTCGATCACCTGGAAACAGCGCTCGCTGCCCGCGGCATCGCCCTGCAGCGCCTGCGCCGCGCGTGGGACAGCCGCTTCTGGCCGCACGCCAGCCGGGGCTTCTTCGCCTTCCGCGAGCACATCACGGACGAGCTGCGCGCACTCGGCCTGCCGGGCGCATGAGCCGGCATGCGCTGACTGTCTGGTATGACGGTAGCTGCCCGCTGTGCCGGCGCGAGATCGCGCTGATGCGGCGGCTGGACTGGCGAACCCGCGTCGACTTCATCGACATAGGATCCGCGGCGCCCGAGGCCTGCCCCTTGGATCAAGCCGAGCTGCTCGCGCGCATGCACGCCGGCGACGGCCAGCGCCTCTACGACGGCGCCGCGGCCTTCGCGGCGCTGTGGCGGCAGCTGCCGCTGCTGTGGCCGCTGGGCCAGCTGGCGCGGCTGCCCTTCGCGCTTGCACTGCTGGAACGCGCCTACGTCCGGTTCCTGCGCTGGCGGCCGCGCCTGCAGCGCTGGTTCGGTGGCTGAGTGGTGATGCGCTCTGGGGCAGCGGAAAGGCTGTGTGTGCGGCACGTGCGCGGCTCGGCCGGGGCCCCTGTGCCCGTGGGTCGATCCGGGCCCTGATGCGTTCGATGCGCCGCGTCTCGCCAGAGTCCGCGGCGCCGGCGCCGTGGAGGCAGAGCCTCCCTGCGGAAGGCGCGGTGGCCTAGACCCGCAGCGCGCGTCCCGAGGCGCCGCTCGGCAGTCGCGGCAGCACGCCCTCGTGTTCGAGGAGCCAGCGTTTGCGTTCGATGCCCGCGGCGTAGCCGGTGAGCGCTCCGCCAGCGCCGACGATGCGATGGCAGGGCAGCACCAGCAGCAACGGGTTCGCCGCTACGGCGGTGCCGATCGCGCGCGCGCTGCCGGCACGGTCGATGCGTGCGGCCAGCTCCGCATAGCTTTCGGTGCGGCCGGGGGCGACCGCGCGCAGTGCGGGCCAGACCTCGCGCTGCAGGTCACTGCCGTGCAGCTGCAATGGCAGCCCGTGCAGCGCGTGCAGCGCCCCCTGGAAGTAGGCGCGCAGCGCCTGCAGTCGTGGCGAATCAAGGCCGCGCTGCGCGCGCTCCAGCCGCCAGCCGGCGCGGCCGAAGCGCCGCTCAAGGCTGCGCTGGAGTCGCGCTTCGGTATCGACGAAGTCCGCGCCGAGCAGAGCGCCGTCGGCGTCCGACACCAGTACCAGCTGTCCGAGGGGCGTTGCCAGGGTTTCGCGAAGGAGGGTGCTCATGCCTCCATTGTCGGGCGAAGCGCGCGAACCCCCAAGCCTGGAGCTGGCGCCGTCGCGCTGTCGTCCCTGTGCAGGCGCGATCCGATCGCGCGAAGCGCACGCCCCGGCACCCGCCCGAGCGCTCGGAAACAGGGTGTCCGACGTCCCCCAGGGCCGCCCATGCGGGCATGCGCTTTGCATCCTTGGCAGGTACTTCTTCGACCGGCGACCCTTCACCATGAAGCGCATTCTTTTCCTGTGTCCCGACAACAGTGCCCTGAGCCCGATGGCGCAGGCGCTGGCGCGCCTCTACGCGCAGGAAGACACGCGCACCTACAGCGCAGGCCTCGCGGCCGCCGACGCTTTCGAGCACCGGCTGGCCGGCATGCTCGGTGAGCTCGGTCTGTCGCCGCGCATCAGCGTGCCGCAGTCGCTGGCCGAGCACGATGACCTCAGCTTCGACAGCTGCGTGCTGCTCGGTCCCGCCGACTTCCACGCGCCCGGCGTCAACATCGATCTGCACTGGGTGATGCCCGAACCCTGCAACCTCGCCGACGACGCCTATCGCGCGCTGCGCGACCGCCTCGCCGAGCGCGTGCGCCACCTGATGAATCTGTTCGAGACCGAGGTCGACTGATCGATCGCAAGGGATCGCGGTGGCGCGCCATGCAGCGCCGGCGCGGCCTCCTCCACCGGAGCTGCCCACCGTCATGGCGACACTTGAAATCACCCCCTTCCTGCGGCTGATGGCCGAGCACCACGCCTCCGACCTGTTCTTTTCGGTCGGCGCGCCGCCCAGCATCAAGATCCAGGGTGTCACCCGCCATGTCGGCGACAAGCTCCTCAGCGGCGAGGCCCTGCACGATCTCGCCTATGCCTCGATGAACGACAAGCAGCAGCGCGAGTTCGAGTCCACGCTGGAGATGAACCTCGCGATCGCGCTGCCGGGCACGGGCCGCTTCCGCCTGTCCATCTACCGCCAGCGCGGCAGCATCGCGGTGGCGGTGCGCTACATCACCAGTCAGATTCCCTCGCTCGCCGAGCTCAACCTGCCGCCGGTGCTGAACGAGCTGATCCTGCTGCCGCGCGGGCTGATCCTGGTGGTCGGCGCCACCGGCTCGGGCAAGTCCTCGACGCTGGCAGCGATGATCGATCACCGCAACCGCAACCGCACCCGCACCGGCCACATCCTCACGGTTGAAGACCCGATCGAATTCCTGCACGAGCACAAGCAGTCGGTGGTCGACCAGCGCGAGATCGGCATCGACACGCTGAGCTATGCGGCAGCGCTGAAGAACGCAATGCGGCAGGCGCCGGAAGTGATCATGATCGGCGAGATCCGCGATCGTGAAACCATGGCGGCGGCGATCGCCTATGCCGAGACCGGTCATCTGTGCCTGTCGACCCTGCATGCCAACAACGCCAACCAGACGCTCGACCGCATCATCAATTTCTTCCCCGAGACCGCGCGCCACCAGCTGCTGATCGATCTGTCGCTGAACTTGAAGGCGGTGATCAGCCAGCGCCTCATCCGCGCGATCGACGGCACGCGCGTGCCGGCGGTAGAGATCCTGATGTCCAGCCCCTACATCGCCGACCTGATCGAGAAGGGCGAGATCGCCGGCATCAAGGAAGCAATGAAGGCCTCGAAGGAGAACGGCATGCAGACCTTCGATGGCGCGCTCTACGAGCTCTACGCCGCCGGCCGCATCCGCTACGAGCAGGCGATCGAGAACGCCGACTCGCGGACCGACCTGGCCCTGCGCATCCGGCTGGAGGGCGGGCCCGCCAGCCACGAGCTGGACGGCATGAGCATCGCCGGGCTGGACCCGAGGCGCTGAGGCGTCCCAGGACCTGATCGACGCTCCTGCCCGGCGTCGTGCCGGTGGCGCGGGCAGTGAGCAAGGGCCTGCGCACCGCTGCGACGGAAATCCTCGACGTCTGCGTTGAAGGTCCGCGATTCGCACTCTCGCGACGTGACCTGTCGGAACCTTTACGGATGTCAATTCCACTCCACCGCCCCCTGCCGATCGCGGTCGCGCTGCTGTCCGCGGCCTTCGTCCTGTCCGCCTGTTCGGATTCCACACCGCCGGCCGCGCCCGCACAGGGCGCCCGCGTCGAGGCCGAGCGCAGTCTGCCCGTGCGCGCCTACACCCTGGCGCCGCGCACCCTGGGGCGCAGCGTGCTGGTGGCCGGCACAGTCGAGCCGCTGCGCAGCATCCAGCTGGCCGCGCGCACCGACGGCGTGGTCGCCGAGGTCGGGGTCGAAGCCGGCGACCGCGTGCGCGCCGGCCAGCTGCTGGCGCGCATCGACGTCAGCGAGCAGCAGGCTGAGCTCAACCGCGCCGAAGCCGCGCTGCGCGAGGCGCGCGCCAACTTCGAGCGGCTGGACGCCCTGCGCGGCCGCAGCTTTGTCGACGCCGCCAGCGTGCTGAGCGCGCGCTCCGCGCTGGAGGTCGCCGAAAGCGACGTGGAGCTCTGGCGCACCCGCGTCGAGTTCGGCCGCATCGAGGCCAGCATCGACAGCTACGTGATTGATCGACTGATCGAGCCGGGCGCGGCGGTGGGGCGGCTGGCGCCGGCCTTCGAGCTGGCCGATCTGGATCAGCTGGTGCTGCGGGTCGGCGTCTCCGAGCTGGATGCCGCGCGCATTGCGCCGGGCGGCGAGGTTGAGGTGACGGTCGACGCGCTCGCCGGCGAGACCGTCGAAGCCCGCGTGCGCCGCGTGTTCCCGGCGGCCGACCCGACCAGCCGGCTGGTCACGGTCGAACTTGAACTGCCGCAGGCGCATGCGCGCGGCGTGCGCCCCGGCTTTCTGGCGCGCGCGCGCTTCGCCATCGAGGCGCGCAGCGATGTGCTGGCGGTGCCCGCGGCGGCGGTGGGCCTCGGCGAACAGAGCTTCGTGATGGTGATCGACGGCGAAGGCCTGCTGGCCCGCCGCGAAGTCGAGACGGGCGTGGTGCGCGGCGAGTGGCGCGAGATCACGGCAGGCCTTGAAGCCGGCGAGCGCATCGTCGCCACCAGTCCGCTCGACCTCGCCGCCGGTGATCGCGTGCGCGTGGTCGAGACGGTGGGAGACGAGGCATGAGCGGCGAGGGCTCGATCCGCGCCAAGGCCGCGCGCCGCTACCGTGGCCTCACTCACGCCGCCATTCGACGCCCGATCGGCACCGCCGCGATCACCAGCGTGGTGCTGGTGCTGGGCCTGTTCTTCATCGGCCGCCTGCCGGTCGATCTGCTGCCCGAGGTGGTGTATCCGCTGATCCGCGTCGATGTCTCCTACCCCGGCGTGGCGCCCGAGGTGATGGAAGAGCAGATCACCCGCCCGCTGGAGCGCCAGCTCGCCTCCACCGAGGGCCTGACGCTGATGGCCAGCGAGGCCGAGGAGGGCAGCACCGACGTCAGCCTGCTGTTCCGCTACGGCACCGATCTCGATCTCGCCCTGCAGGACGCCGCGCGTCTCGTCGAACGCGCCCGCGGCCAGCTGCCCGACGACATCGAGCCGCCGCGCCTGTCGAAGTTCGATCCCGGCGCGCAGGCGGTGTTCGAGGCGGGCTTCTCGTCGGACCGGCGCAGCGCGCGCGAAGTGCGCGACTGGCTCGACAACCGGCTCGCGCCGCAGCTGCAGTCCATTCCCGGTGTGTCCGGCGTGCTCAGCGTAGGCGGCCAGGAGCGCGAGCTTGAAGTTGTCGTCGACCAGCAGCGCCTGCGCGCCTACGGCTTGAGCCTGGCCGATGTCTCGGCACAGCTCGCCGCCGAGAACCAGAACGTTTCGGCCGGCAACATCACCAGCAGCAGCATGGACGTGCGCGCGCGCACCGAGGGCCGTTTCACCTCGGCCGAGGACATCGCCGCCGTGCTGCTGCAGATCCCCAACAGCGACAGCCGCATCCGCCTCGATGAAGTCGCCGAGGTGCGCGACGGTTTCCGCGAGCAGCGCGTGTTCGTGCGCCTGAACGGCGAGGCCGCCACTCAGCTGTCGGTGTTCAAGCAGCCCGATGCCAACACCGTGCAGGTGGTGGATGAAGTGCAGGCGCGGATGGACTCGCTGCGCGCCTCGGGTTTCATTCCAGAGGACATCGTCTTCAGCACCACCCGCGACGGCGCCTACTTCGTCCGCGGCTCGGTGGAGTCGGTGGCTTCGGCGGCGATCATGGGCGGCGTGCTGGCGATGCTGGTGGTGCTGTTCTTCCTCGGCAGCGTGCGCGGCAGCGTGGTCATCGGACTGTCGATCCCGCTGGCGATCCTGGCGACCTTCGCGCTGATGGGCGGCGCGGGCTTGAGCCTCAACGTGATGAGCCTCGGCGGGTTGGCCTTGGGTGTCGGGCTGCTGCTGGACAACGCCATCGTCATGCTGGAGAACATCGAGCGCCACCGCAGCGAGCTGCGCGAGGACCCCGAGCAGGCCGCGCATGCGGGCGCCGACGAGGTGATCTCGGCAGTCACTGCCGGCACCCTGACCAACCTGGCCGCGGTGCTGCCCTTCCTGCTGATCACCGGGCTGGCGACGCTGGTGTTCCGCGAGCTGCTGGTGACGATCTCCTTCGCCGTGGTCGCCTCGCTCGCCGTCGCGCTGACGCTGGTGCCGATGCTGGCCGCGCAGATGGCCAAGCTGCGCTTTTCCTCCGGCTTCGACCGCAGCCTCCCCTACCGCGCGTTCAGTCGACTCATGCGCACGGTCACCGAGGGCTACCGCAGCCTGCTGCGCGTGCTGCTGCCGCGGCGCGGCTGGGTGCTGCTGTTCGCGTTTGCCAGCGTACTCGCCGCTCTGCCGCTGGGTTCGCGCCTGGGCAGCGAGTTCCTGCCCCAGCTCGACGACGGCAGCCTGAACGTGCGCCTCGCCCTGCCGGCCGGCACCACGCCCGAGCAGACCGACCGCGCGACCCGCGAAGTCGAGGCCGCGATCCGCGCGCTGCCGCATGTGAGCAGCGTGTTCACTGTGTCCGGCGGCAACGTCTGGGGCGGCACCGTGTCCGAACGCGCCGGCCGCGGCTGGCTGTCGATCCAGCTGGAAGACGCCCGCCTGCGTCCGGACTGGCCGATCGGCCGCTGGGCGCGCGAGGCGCAGCGCAAGGTCAGCGCGCTCGACATCGCCGGCGCCGACATCGCGGTCCGCAGCAATGGCATCCGTGGGCTCAACTTCGGCCTGTCGGGCAACGACATGGAGCTGAAAGTGCTGGGCGAGGATCTGCCGACCCTGCAGAAGCTGGCCCGCGAGATCATCCGCGCGATCGAGGACATTCCGGGCCTCGAAGCGGTCGAGATGGACGATGAGGACCGCACCCCGGCCCTGCAGATCGAGGTCGACCGCGAGCGCGCCGCGGCGCTTGGGCTGGACGTGCGCGCGGTGGCCCAGGCCTTGCGCCAGGCCGTCACCGGCACCGTGCCGACCCGCTACAGCACCGGCGTCAACGAGTACGACGTGCGCGTGCGGATGCCGCGCGAGGAGGTCGAGAACCTCGACCGGCTCGGCGAAGTGATCGTCGCCAACGGCGCCAATGGGCCGATCCAGGCGCGCCAAGTCGCGAGCTTCACCTTGGGCGAAGGCCCGGCCGAGATCGGCCGCGAGAACCAGCTGCGCATCCAACGCATCGTCGGCGCCTTCAATACGGCAGAGAACGATGTCGGCAGCATCCTGGCCGAAGTGCAGCGCCGGTTGGCCACCATCGACATGCCCGAGCAGTACGGCGTGGCGCTGGGCGGCCAGTTCGAGACCGTGGAGGAGACCGAGCGCGAGATGAACACGGTGATCGTGCTGGCCGTGTTTCTGGTGCTGGTGGTGATGATCGTGCAGTACGAGCAGCTGACCAACCCGCTGGTGATCATGACCGCAGCGCCGCTCGCGCTCGGCGGCGCGCTGCTGGCCCTGTGGCTGTCGTCGACGCCACTGTCGGCGCCGGTGTTCCTCGGCGTAGTGCTGCTGATCGGCATCGTGGTGAACAATGCCATCCTGCTGGTCGAGTACATCGAACAGGGTCGCGCGCGCGGACTGGCTGACGACGAGGCGGTGATCGAAGCCGGCGCGGTGCGCCTGCGGCCGATCCTGATGACCACGCTGACCACCGTGGTCGGCATGCTGCCGCTGGCGGTGGGCCTCGACGCGGGCGGCCTGCTGATGCAGCCGCTGGCGGTCGCCGTGGTCGGCGGCCTGATGAGCTCGATGCTGCTGACCCTGGTGCTGATTCCCTGCCTGTACCTGGTGGCCCAGCCGGCGGCGCGGCGGGTCATCGATTTGCTCACCCGTAGGCGTTCGCGGCTGGCGGCCTCGGGCGCATAAGCGAAAAGAAGGGCCGTCCCTGGCCCGGGCAGACGGCGGCCGGGAGACCGCCGCAGCCCCAAGGATCGGCTGACTACAGCTCGTTCTGCGCGCGTGTCTCGATCACCGGTGCGCTGGCCACAGCCTCGGCATCCGGCACCGGCGCGCCGCGCTGGTAGGCGATCCGTGCGGTGCCGCCGTTGCAGCTGCCGACGATCCGGCCGACGCCTGCGGCGTCCGGCTCGACGATCTGCAGCTGGTAGTGCAGGACCCCGTTGGACTCGATGCGCGCGGCGATTTCGGACTTCAACTCCTCGCAGTCCTTGCGCTGCGACTGCGCCGACGCTGGCGCAGCCGCTGTTGCCAGAACGCTCAGCAGCAGGGTGGACTGGATGGCAAACATCAGGCTGCGCTTCATGGCGGACTCCTCGGGGCGGGCAACGCGGGCTGCGTTGAAGCACAGCCTGCGCGGCGCACAGGGCGCAGCGAGGGAGCGGATGTGGCGGAACGCGGGCAGCCGAGTGGCCGTGGTCGCAATCAAGGCTTGGTAGCGCAGTTGCCTGTTGCGAGGACGTTCGGCCGCGCGATGTTGGGCCGCGCCGCGCTTGGCCCAACCTGTGGGGCGTCGTGCTCTTGTAGGTTGGGCCAAGCCGAAGGCGCGGCCCAACGGCGCGGCATTGCAGGTTTCGTCGAGGCTGGGTCGTGCGATGTCGGGCCGCGCTGCTCGCCTGCAAAAAACCGATTGACGATCGGTTTTATCTGGCGGACGATCTGCACCCCGACTCGATGCCGATGCCCGTCATGCCGCCTGCACTACCCCCTTTGGGTGACCTCGAACTCGCGGTCATGGAAGACGTCTGGCAGCACGGGGACGTGGACGCGAAGTCGGCGCATGCGCGTGTGGGCGAGGTGCGCGGCATTTCGCTGAACACGGTGCAGTCCACGCTTGAGCGCCTGTTCCGAAAGGCGCTGCTGACGCGGGTGAAGCACAGTCATGCCTATCGCTATAGCGCCCGGGTCGATCGCGCCGCCCTGGTCGGCCAGTTGATCGAAGCCACGGTCGGGCGACTGACCGAAGCCGAGCCGGCCGCCATGATGTCCGCCTTTGTCGACATCGCCGCGCGCGCCGGCGAGGGCCAGCTTCGCGAGCTGGAGGCGCTGGTGGCGGCGCGCCGCGCCAAGCAGGGACGCAAGCGCCCATGAACGAGTTTCTGAGGCTGCTGGAATCGGCACTGATCTCGGCCCTGCTGATCACCGTTGCGCTCGGCGCGGTGAGCGCGCTGCTGCAGCCTGCGCTGGCTCGCGCACTGCGCTCGGCAGGCGCGGGCACCCGTGCGTGGAGCGCCTTGGTGCTGCTCTGCGGCCCGGCGGTCTGCGGCGTGCTGTATGCGCTGGCACTGGTGATGGCTTCGCGCCTGGTCGACAGCAGCGCGCTGGCCCACGCCGCCTGTTCAAGCCATCACCAGTCCTGGCTGCACGCCTGTCTGTGGCATCCGATCGAGCGCGGCGCGGCGCCGTGGCCGGGCCTGCTGGTCGCGCTGCTGCTGCTGGTCGGCGCGAGTCTGATGGTGCGCGTCTGGTGTCGACGCAGCCTTGCGCGGCGGTCGCTGACGGCCCTGCTGCGGCTCGCCGAGAAGCGCCGCGGGCTGCGCGTGCTGGCTGCCGAGACGCCGATCGCGCTGGCCTGCGAGCTGGGCGAGGGCGAGGTGCTGGTCTCCAGCCTGCTGGTCGAGCGCCTGCCGGCCGACCAGCTGCAGGTGGTTGTCGCCCACGAGCGCGCGCACCTGCGCCATCGCGATGCGCTGGCCGGCTTCATCGCCTGGCTCGCTTCGGTCTTGATCTGGCCGCGATCACGCAGGCAGCTGCTCGATGCGCTGCGGCTTGCCCAGGAGCAGCGCAGCGATGAGGCTGCCGCGCGCAGCGTGGGCTCGCGGCTGCTGGTGGCGGAAACCCTGCTGGCTGTGGAGCAGCTGCGCGGGGGGCGTGCGTCGGCCATGGAGTCCGGCCTTGCCCTGGCCTTCGCGCATGGCTTTCTGCGCGAGCGCGTATTGGCCCTGCTGGCGCCGGTGCGCCGCGAGTGGATCGGGCTTGCGGGTCTGCTGTTTGCGCTGCAGGGCCTGGTCGCGCTGGCCTCGACTGGCTGGGTGCATGGGCTCAGCGAGCAGCTGATTACCGTCCTCAGCGGAGCCGGCCGATGAACGCGATTGCGCGCTACCGCGCACTGCATGGCTTGGCGCTGGGCCTGTCCCTGCTTGCCGCAGGCGCGTCGGCGCAGGACGCGCTGGATGCGGACGCAGCCGTGCAGCGGGCCTTTGCCCAGGCGGAGCTCAGCCTGCAGACGTCCGCGCTGCTGGGCGCCGCCGAGGCCGACGCGATCGAGGCGCGGCTGTGGCCCAACCCGCAGCTGCTGATCGAACAGGAACGCGGCCGCGGCCGCCTGGCGGGCGAGGACGAAACGCGGCTGCTGCTGAGTCAGGAGTTCGATGCCAGCGGGCATCGCCGCCTGCAGCGCGACGCGGCTGCGCTCGGACAGGAATCGGCGCAGCAGCTGCTGCAGCTGCAGCGCAGCGCGCTGCGCGCCGAGGTGCTGCGCGCCTTCCACACCGCGGCGGCGGCTTCGCAGCACGCCGAGGCGCGAGGACTGGCGCTGGAGGAGTTGCGCGAACTCGTAGGCATCGCCATGCGCCGCGAGCAGGCGGGGGAGCTCTCGGGCTTCGATCGACAGCGGCTTGAGCAACAGTTGGGTCTTGCCGAATTGCAGTGGCAGGGCGCGGTTGCCGAGACGGGTGTGGCGCGGGCCGCGCTCGCCGGCTGGATCGGCGCGCTGGCGCCCGAGACCCGGCTCGTCTCTGCTGCACCGCGCCCGCCGAACGACCCTGCAGAACACAGTGAAAGCCCAACGATTGTTCTGCTCGAAGCGCAGCTGGCGCAGGCGGAGGCCGCCCTGCGTGCCGAACGGCGGCTGCGGCTGCCGATCCAGCTGGGCCTGGGCCAGACCCGCGTCGAATCGCCGGGGCTGCGCGATCGCGCCGTGGTGTTCGAGCTTGAAGTGCCGCTGCCGCTGTTCGAGCGCAATCAGGGCGGGGTGCTGCGTGCACTCGCCGAGCGCGATCGCATCGAGGCCGAACTGCAGCGCGCGCGGCGCAGCCGCGAAGCGCAGGTCGAAGCGCTGGGCGCCGCGCTGCGGTCCTCGATCGATTCCTCCCGCCAATACCGGCAGCAGCTGTTGCCGCAGGCCCGCGCGCTGTCGGATGTCGCCCGCGCCAGTTTTGCCGAAGGCGAGCTCGATCTCGTCGGCCTGCTGGAGACCCTGCGCGCCGAGGCCGAACTCGAAGGCCTCGCCATTGATGAAACCCTGCGCGCGCAGCTGGCGCGCGTGGACCTGGACACCCTGAGCACTGGAGACAACCCATGAAGAACGTTCCTTCCCTGATCGTGCTGGCCTGTGCCGGCGCCCTGCTGCTGGTTGGCTGTGGTGCGGGCGAGCAGGCACCCGCACCGGCTGCATCGGCGCCAAGCGCACCCGCGAGTGGGACACCCGCGTCGACGGCGCCGGCGGCTGATGCCGCCACCACCGAGGCCGTGTATGGCGACGAGGCGCCGGTGCAGATCGCTGCGCCGGCCGAGGCGCATGACGACCACGACCACGAGCACGGAGAGGGCGACCACGACCACGACCACGAAGACGACCACACCCACGACGACGAGCACAGTCACGAGGAAGGCGGCAAACCGCATGCCCACTGAGCCTGCCGCGCACCGCTGGCTGGGGGCTGCGGTGGTTCTATCGCTGCTCGCGGGCTGTGGCGCTGAACCGCAGGGCCGCGCCGCGCGGCTGGAGCCGCACGTGGTCACCCACGTCGAGGCCGGCAGCGAGCTGTTCGTCGAGTTCGCGCCGCTGATCGCGGGCGAGCCCTCGACCTTTGCCGCGCACTTCACCCGCCTGCCCGAGCACAGCCCGGTCACCGAGGGCGTGGTCGACGTGGTGCTGGAAGGCGGCGGTGCGCCGACCGAGCGCTTCCGCGTGCGCGCCCCGCGTTCGCCCGGCATCTTCGCGCCCACCGTGGTGCCGCGCGCCAGCGGCGAACGCAGCCTGAGCCTTGTGCTGTCGGCGCCCGGCCTGCAGGCCACGCATGACCTGGGCAGCGTCACCGTGCATGCGGATCGCGCTGCTGCGCAGGCCGCGCCTGTGACGACGTCGCCCGAGGGCGAGATCGGCCTCTACAAGGAGCAGCAGTGGGGCGGCGATTTCGGCGTCGAGCCGGTGACTGAGCGCGCGCTGCGCGAGTCGGTGCGCGCACTGGCGCGGGTGCGCGCGGCGGCGGACGGCGAATACGTGCTGTCAGCGCCGGTGGGTGGTCGCATCGAGGCGCAAGGCGCATTCCCGGCCATCGGTCGCCGCGTGGCGGCCGGTGAAGTGCTGGCGCGCCTGCTGCCGCGCCTGGGCGAAGGCGTCGATCGCGGCGCCCTGCAGGCGGATCTCGCCAGCGCGCAAGCAGCCGCCGAGCTCGCCGATCGCGAGCTGGAACGTGCGCTTCGACTGTTCGATCAGCAGGCGATCGCGCGCCGTCGCGTCGAGGCCGCGGAAGCCGAGCAGGGCGCCGCGCAGGCGCGTCTGCAGGCGGCACGACTGCGTCTGCAGTCGGTGGACGGCAGCGGCGGCGGCATCGAGCTGCGCGCGCCGATCGACGGCGAACTGGCCGCCGTGCAGGTGGCCGCCGGTGCGGCCGTGGATGCCGGCGCGCCGCTGTTCCACATCGTCGACCGCAGCGAGCTCTGGCTGCAGGCGCAGGTGGCCGAAGCCGATGCCGCGCGGCTGGGCACACCGGTCGGGGCGTGGCTGGATCTGCCCGGTACAGTCGAACCCTACCAACTGGTTCCGGGTGAGAACGGCCGCATCGTTGGGGTCGGCGGCGCCCTGGACCCCGCCAACCGCAGCCTGCCGGTGCTGCTGGCGCTCGCACCGCCGCCGCCGGGGCTGGTGCTGAACCAGCAGATCCAGGTGCGCCTGCTGAGCGGTGCGCAGCGCTCGCGGGCGAGCGTGCCGGCGTCGGCCATCGTCGAGGACGGCGTCGAGCGCGTGGTCTACGTGATGCGCGGCGGCGAGAGCTTCTCGCGCGTGGTGGTGCGGACCGGCCTGCGCGACGGTGACTACGTCGAGCTGATCGAAGGCCCGGCGCCGGGCGAGCGCGTGGTCAGTCGTGGTGCCCTGCAGGTGCGTCGCGCAGCGGCGACGCCGGACGCGATGGGCCACGGTCATGCGCACTGAGGCCACCCGATGATCGCCCGCCTGATCCGCTGGTCGCTGCAGCAGCGGCTGTTCGTGCTGTTTGCGGCCGGCCTGCTGCTGGTCTGGGGCACGATCGAAGCCCTG
>JBIJCA010000214.1:0-8005 GCA_044344935.1 Aquimonas sp.
CTGTTCGCCCTGTTCGCCGCCGGGCGCGCCTTCCTGCCTGACTTCAACGAGGGCAGTTTGACGGTCAGCGTGGTCACCCTGCCGGGCACCGCGCTGCCGGAGTCGGATGCGCTGGGCGCGCGCGTCGAGCGACTGCTGCTGGCGCAGCCCGAGGTGGTCGCCACCGGTCGCCGCACGGGACGCGCCGAGCTCGACCCGCACGCGCAGGAAATCTACGCGTCGGAGATCGAGGTCACCCTGCGCATGGGCGAGCGCAGCAAGGAGGCCCTGCTGGCCGAGCTGCGCGAGGAGTTCTCGGCGATCGCCGGCGCCAACGTGGTGATCGGCCAGCCGATCAGCCATCGCATCGACCACATGCTGTCCGGCACCCGCGCCAACATCGCGATCAAGCTGTTCGGGCCGGAGCTCTATGAGCTGCGCCGCCTGGGCCAGCAGATCGAGGCCGTGGTGCGCGAGGTGCCGGGGGCGGTCGACGTGGCGATGGAGCAGCAGGCCGAGATTCCCTTCATCAGCATCGACTTCGATCGCGAAGCCTTGGCGGCGCACGGCCTCAGCGTCGGTGCGCTCGGTCATGTGCTGGAGACTGCCTTCTTCGGCACCACGGTCTCGCGCGTGCTCGACGGCAATGCCAGCTTCGATCTGGTGGTGCGCCTGCCCGATGCCGCGCGCGCCAGCCTGGAGGACCTGCAGGCCCTGCGCATCGATACGCCATCCGGCGCGCGGGTGCCGCTGTCGGCGTTGGCGCGGGTCGAGCGCAGTCGGGGGCCGAATCAGATCGGCCGCGAGAACGCGCAGCGCCGGATCATCGTGATGGCCAACGTGGCCGGTCGCGATCTGGATGGCGTGGTGCAGGACGCACGCGCGCGCATCGCGGACACGGTGGCGCTGCCTGCCGGCTACCACGTCGAGTTCGGCGGCCAGTTCGAGAGCGCCGCATCGGCCGCGCGGACCCTGCTGCTGCTGGGCGCGCTCGTCGTGGCGGCGATCTTCCTGCTGCTCTACCTGGCCTTCAGTTCAGCGCGCGATGCGCTGCTGGTCATGCTCAACCTGCCGCTTGCCCTGCTCGGCGGCGTGGCCGGCGTATGGATGAGCGGCGGGGTGTTGACCGTGGCTTCGATCATCGGCTTCATCACCCTGTTCGGCATCGCCACCCGCAACGGCGTGATGCTGGTCGCGCATGTGCATCATCTGGCCCGCGAAGAGGGCATCCACGACGCCGTCGAGCGCATCCGCCGTGGCGCACTGGAGCGTCTGGTGCCGATCACGATGACCGCGCTCGCCACCGCGCTGGCACTGGTGCCGCTGGCGCTGTCGGCGGGGCAGCCGGGCAGCGAGATCCAGGCGCCGATGGCGGTGGTGATCCTCGCCGGCCTGATCAGCTCGACCGTTCTGAACATGCTGGTGCTGCCGGCGCTGTACCTGCGCTATGGGGAGTACGGCCGGCGCGCCGTGGGCGTTGCGTCAGACGTGGGAGGCTTGCCGGCCGCGCTCCGCTAGCGCGTGCGCATTTGCACGTTGGGCCAGGCCGAAGGTGCGGCACAAGGGCGTGGCGCTGCAGGTTCCGTCGAGGCTTCGCCGTGCGAAGTTGGGCCGCGCTGCGCTTGGCCCATCCTACGGGGTGCTACGAATGCGTAGGTTGGGCCAAGCCGGAGGCGCGGCCCAACAGCGGATTCCCGGCCTACTACTCGCTGTGCAGCTCCGCCACGAAGTCATAGGCGTCGCCGCGGTAGTAGCTGCGCGAGAACTCGACCACGCGGCCGTCGCGCAGGAAGCCGCGGCGCTCGATGTACAGGCCTGGCGTGCCGGGCAGCAGGTGCAGCAGTCGCGCCTGTTCGGGCGTGAACGCGATCGCGCGCAGGCGCTGCAGCGCGCGCACCGGGCGGCCGGCGAGGCGGTCGAGGGTTTCGTAGAGCGAGTCCTGCACCAGGTCAGGGTCGGCCAGAATCTCCTGCGGCACCGCGCTGCGCTCGATCGCCAAGGGTTCGTCACCGGCGTAACGAAGTCGGGTGAGCCGGACCACGCGCGCGCCGGGCGAGAGGTTCAGCGCCATTGCTTCCGCCGGCGTGACTTCACCGGTCTCGCGTTCGAGAAAACTGGAGCGCGGGCGCAGGCCGCGCGCGCGCAGGTCGTCGGTGAAGCTCGACAGTTTGCTGATGGCCTTGACGATGCGGTCGGCGATGAAGGTGCCGGCGCCCTGGCGCTGCACCAGCAGGCCGTCCTTGACCAGGCCGCTGATCGCGCGACGCACGGTCACCCGCGAAAGCTCCAGGCTTTCGGCGAGGTCGCGCTCGCCCGGCAGGGCCTGGCCCGGCGCCAGCCGGCCGCTCTCGATCAGGCGCCGCAGCGCCTCGCGCAGGCGCATATAGGCCAGCGGGCGGCTGCCGATCGGGGCGAGATCGGTCTGGCTGAGCATTTCTGCGATCAGTCGATGCATACGTATGAAAGACCAATTGGATACCGGATGAAGCATAAGCCCCTTGAATCCTCGTTGAAAAGGGGTAAATTCGCAGACCACCGGAGCTGATTGGTATGCCGATGGACTTCGGCAGTGCAGACCGGCCCACCCCCGCCCAACCGAGGTAGCGCATGAGTCCGGCGATCGTTCCCGCCGATCCCTTCGATCTGGTCATCTTCGGCGGCACCGGCGATCTCGCCCTGCGCAAGCTGCTGCCGGCCCTGCTGCACCGCTTCGCCGACGGCCAGATCCTGCCGGGCACGCGCATCATCGGCGTCGCCCGCGACGAGGGCATCGACTGCGAGGGTTACCGCACCAAGGTGCGCGAGTGGCTGAAGCACGCCGCCGGCCCCGAACTGCTCGACGGCTTTCTGCCGATGCTGCAGTACCGCGCGCTGGATGCGCGCAAGGAAAGCGGCTGGGACGAAGTCACCGCGCTGATCCAGCAGGGCGGCGAGCGCGTGCGCGTGTTCTACCTCGCCACCGCCCCCGACATCTTCGTGCCGATCTGCGAACGCCTGCGCGACTGCGGATTGAACGGGCCGTCCTCGCGGGTGGTGATCGAGAAGCCGATCGGCACCGACCTCGCCAGCGCCGCGCGCATCAACGACGCGGTGGGCCACTGCTTCAACGAGAGCCAGACCTACCGCATCGATCACTATCTCGGCAAGGAGACGGTGCAGAACCTGACCGCGCTGCGCTTTGCCAACGCGCTGTTCGAACCGCTGTGGCGCGCCGAGCACATCGACCATGTGCAGATCACCGTCGCCGAAACGGTCGGGGTGGAAGGGCGCGCGCCCTACTACGACCGCGCCGGCGCGATGCGCGACATGATCCAGAACCATCTGCTGCAGCTGCTGTGTCTGGTGGCGATGGAGCCGCCGGCCAGCTTCTCGGCCGACGCCATCCGCGACGAGAAGCTGAAGGTGCTGCGTGCACTCAAGCCCATCACCGCCGCCAATGCCAGCCTGATGAGCGTGCGCGGCCAGTACCGCGCCGGTGCCGTCTGCGGGCAGGCCGTGCCGGGCTATCCCGACGAGCTCGGCGGCAGCTCGCGCACCGAGACCTTCGTGGCGCTCAAGGCTGAGGTCGGCAACTGGCGCTGGGCCGGGGTTCCGTTCTACCTGAGAACCGGCAAGCGCATGCCGGAGCGGGTCTCCGAGATCGTGGTGACCTTCCGGCCGGTGCCGCACTCGATCTTCGGTGATGTCACCGGGCCGGTGCATCCCAACCGGCTGGTGCTGCGCCTGCAGCCCGACGAGAGCGTGACCCTGTGGCTGACCAACAAGGTGCCCGGCCCCGGCGGCCTGCGCCTGCGCCATGTGCCGCTGGACATGAGCTTCGCCGAGGCCTTCAGCGGCATGCGCCACGTGGATGCTTACGAGCGCCTGCTGATGGACGTGGTGCGCGGCAACCCGATGCTGTTCATGCGCCGCGACGAAGTCGAAGCCGCCTGGGTCTGGGCCGACCAGATCCTGGCCGCGTGGTCGGCCAGCGACGAGCCGCCCAAGCCCTACACCGCGGGCAGCTGGGGGCCCAGCGCCGCGGTGGCGCTGATCGAGCGCGATGGTCGCACCTGGAGTGACCATGTCGAATGAGCGCGCCCGCGATCAGCCCTATCTGAGCCCGCAACCGCGGCAGCGCGTGTTCGCCGACGGTGTCGAACTGGCCCGCGGCCTGGCAGAGCGCGTCGCCACCGAGCTGGAGGTCGCACTGCGGACGCGCGGCCGCGCCCTGCTGGCGGTGTCCGGCGGCAGCACGCCAAAACGCTTCTTTGCTGAACTGTCGAAGGCGCCGATCAACTGGAGCGCGGTCGATATCACCCTCGCCGACGAGCGCTGGGTGCCGGCAAGCGACGAGCGTTCGAACGCGCGCCTGGTGCGTGAGCAGCTGCTGGTGAATGCGGCTGCCGTGGCGCGCTTCCTCCCGCTGCAGCTTGACGGTCACTCGCCCGAGAGCGGCGCCGACGCGCTCGAAAGCCAGTTCGCTCCACGGCTGCCCATCGATGTGCTGATCCTCGGCATGGGCAACGACGGCCACACGGCATCGCTGTTTCCCGGTGGCGATCGACTCGACGCGGCACTCGACCCCGCGGGCATGCGCATGCTGCTGCCGATGCATGCACCCGGCGCGCCCGAGCCGCGCATCACCTTCACCCTGCCGGCGCTGGCGGCGGCAAGGCATCTGCATCTGCACATCGAAGGCGCAGCCAAGCAGACGGTGCTGCGCGAGGCCCTGGCCCGCGGCGAGCTGCCGATCGCGAAGGTCCTGGCGAGGTGCGAAATGCCGGTGGATGTGTGGACGTGTGGATGAGCGCGCTGCCGCGCCTCGCGACTCGCATAGGGTGGGTCTCGACCCACCATGAGCTCCACGCTCGCCTCAGTCCCGCTTCGTCGCGAGCGAGTCCGAAGCGAAGAGCAGGAGCTTTCGGACATCCCTCCGGACTGCCCGGTCCTGCGGCTCCCATAGGGTGGGTCTCGACCCACCATGAGCTCCACACTCGTCTCGGTCCTGTTTCGTCGCTTCGTCGCTCGAAGCGAAGATCAAGATCAAGAGCTTTCGGTCAACCCTTCGGGCTGCCCGAGTCACTTTCTCTTGAGTGGCCACTGCGCCGCAGGAGCGGCGCGAACGCCGAAGGCGGCCCCGGAGGGGCGGAGGGCAGGATGCCCGGAGTCAGAGAAAGTAACCAAAGAGAAGGGCACCCCTCGTCCGCGCCCTCTGCGCATCCCTGCGCTCCGGGTTCGCGTGAGTCGGTCGGGGTTTTCGGACAGGCCATCCCTGGCCTGTCGAAAACCTTGGCCGCATCCCTGCGGCCAACCCTGCGGGCTGATCGACCGCCTCCCGCCGCTCCCCAGGGGCCCCGTCAGAAGCGCGGGCTCCTGCCCGCAAGAGACGCAGAGCGCACCGTTTGCGCTTGTCGTTTGGTTTTGCAGCACCGGCTCTGAATCCCGAATCCCTGCCTTCAAGACCCCGCGCCCATGACCACCCTCCCGACCGTCCCCCTCCACCCTGTCTTCGACGAAGTCACCCGCCGCATCATCGAGCGCAGCCGCGAGACGCGTGCCGCCTACCTCGAACGCATCCGCCGCGCGCGCGCCGAGAGCACGCATCGGCGGGCGCTGTCCTGCGGCAATCTTGCGCACGGTTTCGCCGCCTGCGCGGACACCGACAAGGACCGCCTGCGCTCCGGGGTGATTCCGAACCTCGGCATCGTCACCGCCTACAACGACATGCTGTCGGCGCATCAGCCCTACGAGCGCTACCCGGAGCTGATCCGCGGCATCGCCCGCAGGCTGGGCTATACCGCGCAGGTGGCCGGCGGCGTGCCGGCGATGTGCGATGGCGTTACCCAGGGCCGCGCCGGCATGGAGCTGTCGCTGTTCTCGCGCGACGTCATCGCGCTGTCGACCGCGATCGCGCTGTCGCATGACATGTTCGATGCCGTGGTGTGTCTGGGCATCTGCGACAAGATCGTGCCGGGGCAGCTGATCGGTGCGCTCGCCTATGGGCATCTGCCGACCCTGTTCATTCCCGCAGGGCCGATGCCCTCGGGCCTGCCGAACAGCGAGAAATCGCGCGTGCGGCAGCTCTATGCCGAGGGCAAGGCCGGACGCGAGCAGCTGCTGGAAGCCGAAGCCGCGAGCTACCACAGCCCCGGCACCTGCACCTTCTACGGCACCGCCAACTCGAACCAGATGTTCATGGAGATCATGGGCCTGCACCTGCCCGGTTCGAGCTTCGTCAACCCCAATACTCCGCTGCGCGAAGCGCTCACCGAAGCCGCGATCGAGCAGATCTTTGCGATCACCCACGCCGCCGGCGACTACCGGCCGATCGGCGAGGTCATCGACGAGCGCAGCTTCGTCAACGCCATCGCCGGACTGCATGCCACCGGCGGCAGCACCAATCACCTGCTGCACCTGGTGGCGATGGCCGCGGCCGGCGGCATCCAGCTCAGCTGGGACGACTTCGATGCGCTCTCGCATGCGGTGCCGCTGCTGGCTCGCGTGTACCCGAACGGCAGCGCCGACGTGAATCACTTCCACGCCGCGGGCGGCATGGGCTTCATCATCCGCGAGCTGGGCCGCGCCGGCCTGCTGCATCTGGATGCTCGTACGGTCTGGGGCGGCAGCCTGGCCGATTACGCGCAGGTGCCGCAGCTCGACGGCGAGCGCCTGCACTGGACAGCGCTGACCGCGCCGAGCGGCGATGAGAGCCTGCTGCGTCCGGTCGATCGCCCCTTCCGCGCGGATGGCGGCTTGCGTCTGCTGCAGGGTCCGCTGGGCCGCGCGGTGATCAAGGTCTCGGCGGTGCAGGACGACCGCATGGTGGTGCAGGCGCCGGCGCGCATCTTCCACGAGCAGGACGAGGTCAAGGCCGCTTTCGAGCGCGGTGAGCTGGAGCGCGATCTGATCGTGGTGCTGCGCTTCCAGGGCCCGGCCGCCAACGGTATGCCCGAGCTGCATAAGCTGACGCCGCTGCTGACCGTGCTGCAGAAGCGCGGCTTCCGCGTGGCCCTGGTCACCGACGGCCGCATGTCGGGGGCCTCGGGCCAGGTGCCGGCGGCGATCCACTGCACGCCCGAAGCCGCCAAAGGCGGTGGTCTGGCGCGTCTGCGCGATGGCGATGTGGTGACCGTCGATGCGGTCAACGGTCGCCTCGACGTCGCCGTGGACCCCGCCGAATTCGCCGCCCGCGAGCCGGCGGTCGCTGATCTCACCCACTACCACAGCGGCTTCGGTCGTGAGCTGTTCGCGGCGATGCGCGCCACGGTCGGTGCCGCCGATCTCGGCGCCAATTCGCTGCCGTGAGCGCGCGGCCCATAGGGTGGGCCCCGGCCCACCATAAGCTCAACACTCGCCCCGGTTTCGTTCTGTGCTCGCCTTGTTTGAAGCGGAGAGCAAGAGCTTTCGGCCCGTCCTTCGGCCGGCCCGACCTCGCTACTGTCATGGGGTGGGTCTTGACCCACCATGAGCTCCACACTCACCTCAGTCTTCTTTCGTCGCTTCGTCGTTCGAAGCGAAGTGCAAGAGCTTTCGGCCAGTCCTTGGGCCGGCCCGACCTCACTACTGTCATAGGGTGGGTCTTGACCCACCATGAGCTCCACTCTCGCCCCGGTTTCGCTTTGTCGTGCTGTTGTTCGAAGCGAAGAGCAAGAGCTTTCGGACATCCCTCCGGACTGCCCGGTCCTGCGGCTCCCATAGGGTGGGTCTCGACCCACCATGAGCTCCACGCTCGCCTCGGTCTTCTCTCGTTGCTTCGTGGTTCAAAGCGAAGAGCAAGAGCTTTCGGTCAGCCCTACGGGCTGCCCGACCTACCTTTCTTTGAGTGGCCACTGCGCCGCAGGAGCGGCGCGAACGCCGAAGGCGGCCCCGGAGGGGCGGAGGGCAGGATGCCCGGAGTCAAGAAAGGTAGGCCAAAGAAAGGCCACCCCTCGTCCGCGCCCTCTGCGCATCCGTGCGCAGAGGGTACGCGTGAGTCGGTCGGGGTTTTCGGACAGGCCATCCCTGGCCTGTCGAAAACCTTGCCCGCATCCATGCGGGCAACCCT
>JBIJCA010000032.1:0-24048 GCA_044344935.1 Aquimonas sp.
CGGCCCGCATCACCTGCAGTACACCGCGCTCCCCGATTGGGCGCAGAGCCTGGGCATGGTGTTCTCGCTGGTGCTGCTCGCGCCTTCCTGGGGCGGCATGATCAACGGCATCATGACCCTCTCGGGCGCCTGGCATAAGCTTCGCACCGACCCGATCATCAAGTTCCTTGTTGTCGCCCTGTCGTTCTACGGCATGAGCACCTTCGAGGGCCCGATGATGTCGATAAAGACAGTCAATTCGCTCAGCCACTACACCGACTGGACGATCGGTCACGTGCACTCCGGTGCTCTGGGCTGGGTGGCGATGATCACGGTCGGCTCGCTGTACGCGCTGATGCCGCGCCTTCTCGGCCTGAATTCGATGTACTCGGTCAAGCTGATCGACACCCACTTCTGGGTGCACACCATCGGCGTCGTGTTCTACATCGCCTCGATGTGGATCGCCGGGGTGATGCAGGGCCTGATGTGGCGCGCCACGAACGAAGATGGAACGCTCACCTACACCTTCGTCGAGTCGCTGGTCGCCACCTATCCCTACTACCTGATCCGCCTGCTCGGTGGCGTGCTGGTGCTCAGCGGCATGCTGCTCATGGCCTACAACGTCTGGAAGACCTATCAGCTGGCGAAGCAGGTCGAAGACTCCCCCGTGCTGCCCCCCGCCGCTGAACCGGCCCACGCCTGAGGTCGAGAACGCCATGAGCAACTTCCACCAGAAAGTCGAAAAGAACATTGGCCTGATGGGCATCCTGATCGCGGTCGCGATCTCGTTCGGTGGCCTGTCGCAGATCATCCCGCTGATGTTCCAGGCCGAAGCGGTGCAGCCGCTGCCCGGCGTCAAGCCCTATCCGGCGCTGGAGCTGGCAGGCCGCGACGTCTACATCCGCGAGGGCTGCTACAACTGTCACTCGCAGATGGTCCGCACCCTGCGCTTCGAGACTGAACGTTATGGCCACTATTCGCTGGCGGGTGAGTCGGTGTACGACCGACCCTTCCAGTGGGGCAGCAAGCGCACCGGGCCGGATCTGGCCCGCGTCGGCGGCCGTTACAGTGACGATTGGCATCGGGTGCATCTGATCAATCCGCGCGACGTGGTGCCCGAGTCGAACATGCCGGCGTATTCGTGGCTGGCCGAGCGCCAGGTGAACCCACAGACGCTGGTCAAGCACATGCGCGCCCTGCAGACCATCGGCGACCCCTACACCGATGAGGAAATCGAGGCGGCCCCCGCGGTAGTCGCGGGCAAGACCGAGCTCGACGCCGTGGTTGCCTACCTGCAGGGCCTGGGCAAGCACGCGCCGCGGCCTGGCGCAGCGGTGGCTCAGCAAGCAGGTGCGCCATGACCCAGGGCACCTTCTCCGGCCTGCTCACCGTATTCCTGTTTGCAGCCTTCATTGTCGGCGTGATCTGGGCCTACAGCGGCAAGCGCAAGGCCGAGTTCGATGCCGCCGCGCAGCTTCCGCTGGAAGACGGCGAGCCGCCGCACAGCCACGCACAACGCAAGAGCGAGAACGCCCCATGAGCGCCTTCTGGACCTGGTACATCGCAGCCCTGGTGGTCATCAACCTGGCGGGTTGCGTCCTTTTGATCTACTACACGGGGCGCAAGCGTCCGGGTGACGCACAGCCCGAAGACACCAGCCATATCTGGGATGGTGACCTGACCGAGTACAACAAGCCGATGCCGAAGTGGTGGATCAACCTCTTCTACATCACGATCATCTTCTCGGTGGGTTACCTGGTGTATTACCCCGGTGTCGGCAGCTTCGCTGGCATGGGCGGTTGGAGCAGCGCCGGCCAACACGACGCGGAAAAGGCCGAGTCGGAAGCCCGCCTGGCGCCCTTGTTTGCACAGTTCGCTGACCAGACGATTCCGCAGTTGGCCGGGGATGCCAAAGCGCTGTCGCTCGGTCAGTCAGTCTTCGCCAACAACTGCGCGATGTGTCATGGCTCCGACGCGCGTGGCAGTCGGGGCTTCCCGGACCTGACCGACGCCAGCTGGAACTGGGGCGGTAGCCCGGACGCGATCCTGCAAACGGTGTTGAATGGTCGGCAGGCGGCCATGCCCCCCTTCGGAGCCGTACTAGGCTCGGACCAGGCGATCACCGAGACTGCCGTCTACGTACAGAGCCTGTCCGGCATCAAGGTGGATCCAGCGCTTGCAGCGGCCGGCAAGCCGCGTTTCGAGGGCGTGTGCGCGGCCTGCCATGGCGTCGAAGGCAAGGGCAACGAGATGCTCGGCGCGCCGAACCTGACCGATGGTGCATGGCTGTACAGCAGTGATCTGACTGCCATTCGCGAGGGCATTGTCAATGGCCGCAACGGCATGATGCCCCCGCATGAACCGATCATCGGTCGCGATCGAGCGCGTCTGGTGGCGGCGTATGTGTACTCGCTGAGCCAAGGAGAGGGGCGAGCGGTCAGCGAACGCTGAGACGCGCGACCCGCGGCCCGTTCCACGCGACGCCCGGACCTGTTCCGGGCGTCGCGCTTTGCGGGCCCGAAATTGACTCAACCCGGGGAGCCGCTTCTGTCTTCGTGGGATGCTCGCTCTCAACACAAGCGACCCCGGAATCGGTGCATGAACGCCTATGACCCCCACAGTCTTGATCATCCCCCGCGTCCGCTGGCCCAGCGTCTCGGTGCCATCCTCTGGCCCAGTTTCTTCGCCGCAGGCGTGGCGACCATGGTGTTCTTCGCCCTCGTCGATCCCATCGCGCTGCGCGACATGACCTTTCCCGACATCGAGATCGAGCGCGAACTGGGCTACACGCTCGGTTTCTTCATGTTCTGGGCCTGTACCGCCAGTTCCAGTCTTTTCACCTGGATCCTGCTGCGACCTGCCAGTCGCTTCAATCGCCCCTTGCCGAAGGAGGATTGAGACCATGGCCATCGAGATTCCCTCGGTGCTGACCGAAGGCGGCAACGCGCTCTACAAGTCCGAGGGCAAGGTGTACCCGCGCGAGGTCAAGGGGCGCTTCACCCGCTTGCGGACCACGGCCGTCTTCGTCCTGCTTGGCATCTACTACGTGTTTCCGTGGCTGCGCTGGGAGGGGCGCCAGGCTGTCCTGTTCGACCTGCCTGCGCGCAAGTTCTACATATTCGGCCTGAACTTCTGGCCGCAGGACTTCATCTTCCTCGCCGTGCTGCTCATCCTCGCGGGGCTTGCGCTGTTCTTCTTCACCGCCTTGGCCGGTCGCCTTTGGTGCGGCTACGCGTGTCCGCAAACCGTCTGGACCGAGGTTTTCGTCTGGATGGAGCGCTTCTTCGAGGGCGATCGCGCCAAACGGATGAAGCTCGATGCGGCACCCTGGAGTCGCGACAAGCTTGTACGCAAAGGCGGCAAGCACACGGTATGGCTGCTGTTCGCCCTGTGGACGGGTTTCACGTTCGTGGGCTTCTTCACTCCGATCACCGATCTCGGCGCACGCCTCTTCGCACTCCAGTGGGGTGCGTGGGAGACCTTCTGGGTGCTCTTCTATTCGCTTGCCACCTGGGGCAATGCGGGCGTCCTGCGCGAGCAGGTCTGCAAGTACATGTGCCCGTATGCGCGCTTCCAGAGCGCCATGTTCGACCGCAACACTCTGATCATCAGCTACGAGCCGAGGCGTGGCGAACCCCGTGGCCCACGCAAGCGCGGGCTCACCAGCGTTCTGCAACGTGCTCGCGGTCTGCTGGATCCGCGCGCAGCCACGGCCGCCGTGATCGCTGCGGCACATGCGGCCATGCGCGGTGAGTCCAAGGTTCAGGCGCGCGCTACGACAGCGCTTGCCATTGACGACCTCGACGCCAGCGCCGCGCCGGTGGTGAAGTCGCCGGATGACTTGGGCGACTGTATCGACTGCACGATCTGCGTGCAGGTGTGCCCCACCGGCATCGATATCCGCAATGGCCTGCAGTACGAGTGCATCGCCTGCGGCGCCTGCATCGATGCCTGCGATGAAGTGATGGACAAGGTCGGTTATCCGCGGGGCCTGATCCGATACACCACCCAGAATGCGGTGGACGATAAACCGTCGAAGGTCCTGCGACCGCGCGTGCTGGTGTACGCCTTCCTGCTGACCGCCATCTTCGCCGGCTGGGTATGGGGCGTCACCCATCGCCAGTCCATCAACGTCGATGTGCTTCGTGACCGCAACGCGCTGTACCGCGTGGCGGGCGATGGCAGTATCGAGAATGCCTACACCCTGAAGCTCATCAACAAGACGCCAGCCGCACAGCGCTATCGGATCCAGGTACAGGGAAGCGGCATCACCCTTGTTGAGGAGCCTCTGGAGATCGCAACCGCGCCAGAGGAGGTCGTGAACCTGGCGTTCACGCTGCGCGCCGAAGCCGGTGCGGTGCAGGGGCGCAAGGATGTAGTTCTGCTGGTTCAGAGCCTTGAGGACCCGACGATGAGGATCAAGCACACCACGCGATTCTTTGGCCCCACGCCCTGAGGGACGCAAGGGCCGCATTCACAGTCGTTTTGGGCGGCGGAGAAGGGTGTCAACCCGCCGCGTGCCGACCCCGACTGGCTGCGCCGGCACACCGCTTGCTTGGAGCTGCGGTGTTGACACTCGACGCATGAGGCGGGGTAGGGCGGAGCCGCTTCGCCGTCCGTGATGTCACCGGGACGGGAGCAGTCGGCTTTCTGCCAACGGGCACTTCCCGCAAGAAAAAGGCGGCGACCGCAACGTCGCCGCCAAGAAGTACCCATCGGTTGCTGCGTCAACAGCCACAAGGCTGCGATGTGTAGTTTGGACTACTCGTCTGGACTTGGCGCCTGTCAGATCTGACAGGGTGTCACTGAGTGAACAGCAGGCGATTCGGCGACCCGGACCCGATGCCGCTCAACACATTGGGCGTGGCGGTGCTGTAGATGAAGTTGCGGACGGTGGCGGGCGTAGCCGAGGGCGCGCCAGCCAGATAGAGCGCGGCCACGCCCGCCACATGGGGTGAGGCCATCGACGTGCCGCTGATGCTGTTGGTCGCCGTACTGCTCGTGTACCAGGCCGAAGTGATGCTGCTGCCCGGGGCAAAGATATTCACGCAGCTACCGAAGTTCGAGAAGGACGAGCGCGCGTCGGTGCTCGTGGTCGAGCCGACGGTGATCGCATTGGCCACGCGAGCTGGCGAGAAGTTGCAGGCGTTGGCATTGCTGTTGCCTGCCGCCACCACCACGGTCACTCCGGCGTTGATCAGATTGTTGGTGGCGGTATCGGTCGCACTCGAAACGCCGCCGCCCAGGCTCATGTTCGCCACGGCAGGTTTCACGTGATTTGCACGCACCCAGTCGATGCCGGCGATGATCGTGGAGTTGGAGCTTCCGCCCGTGCAGCCGAAGACGCGAACTGGAACGATCCGTGCGCCCTTGGCCACACCATGTATCGAGCCTGCGACCGTGCCCGCGACATGGGTGCCGTGGCCGTTGCAATCGCTGGTGCCGCGGCCGTCATTGATGTAGCTCGCGCCACCGCTGACACGCCCGCCGAACTGGCTGTGCGAGGCCAGGACGCCGCTGTCGATGATGTAGGCGCGGACGTTGGTGGCGGTGGTGGCGTAGACGTAGGTGCCGTTCAGCGGTCGGTTGCGCTGGTCAATGCGATCGAGACCCCAGGTGGCGCCGCTTTGGGTGGGGTTGGGGTAGACCATCCCGTCCTCCTCGACGAAAGCCACGCGGTCGTCCCACAGCAGCTGCTCCACGATCTTTTCGCCCGCGTTCTTCAACACGAAGCCTTTCAGGGCATGCTCGTACACGCGCTCGATCTCGAGCTTGTAGGAGACCGCCATCTCGGCTGCCATGCCCATTGCATCCGCCGACGGGGCGCGGCCATCCCGGCTGGTTTCGAATGCGGAATCCTTGAGCACGACGATGTACTGCCCCTTGATCGGTTCCTGCGCGCGCCTCAGCTCCGTGGCCGCAGCCGGAAGCGAGGCAGCAATCATCGTGCAGAGCACTGCGAGTTTCGTCTTCATCTGAACTTTCCCCATTGAGTGATGGAGCCCCTCGGGCTCCGGAAGTAACTCTGTATCGAGCGCCTGCGTCTTCGTCTGGAAGCTCGCTGGGCAGCCATCCCCCGATGGTCAACCCTGCGCCCGCGGCGAGTATTTTCTGCCCCGGCGCGCGCTGTCAATGTTCAGAAAAGGTGCAATCGGCTGCGCCGCATCAATCGCGGTCGACATCCCAAGTCACTGAGTGGAAAGAGAAAGGCGTTGACGCTGCAGTGCGCAAGCCATCGGCGGCCGAGGTCTGACCGACCGCTATCCACACCATGTCGACCCGTATGTTCCACCGCAGGGAACAGCTGGCATCGCAAGTGCGTGATCGAGCGTGCTTTTGTACCAGCACGTTGATGCGCTGTATGTCCGTGAGGGGGGGCGGCGCGACCCTGAGCGAGCGTCCTGAAGGTGCTGCACCTCGCTGCGATTGGCGCAGCGGCACAGGAGGAGGGGCTGCGATTTCGGGCGTGGACAGCATTCACGCAGCGCACCACATCGGGGCTTGCCGTGTCTTCAGCGCGAGTCGCTCGTATGTTCGGCTGCGCAGCCAGAAACAGAAAACCCCGCTATGGGCGGGGTTTTCGGCGATCGGTGGTGGCCAAGGACGGAATCGAACCGCCGACACGGGGATTTTCAATCCCCTGCTCTACCAACTGAGCTACTTGGCCCCTGAAGAACGGGCCTGCAGGCTTGGGCTGCAGGAAGCGCGCTATTAAAGCCGCAGGTCGACGGTCCGTCAAGCCTCAGGGCGAGGGTGAGGCCGGCGGCGGGGTGGACTGCCGCGCAAGGGCCAGGTCGACTCTGCGGATCTGGTCGATGCGGCAGCTGCCGCCGTCGAAGCGCACGACATCGGAATTGGCGTATACGCGACTGCCCTTTTGGCCGACATCGATGTTCCACGCTTCGTTCAGGCCTCTGCACGGGCTCTGCAAGCTGATCAGCCAGGCTTCCCGGTGCGTCGCGTGCACAAGTACGTGCTCCCGATCCAGCAGTTCCCAGTTGCGGAAATCCCTGAGCAGAAAGCTCGGCACCGGATCCGCAGCGAACCTTGTGTAGTGCTCGAGCGAAGCCGTGTCCTTCTTCGCCGGGCCTGCCAGTGCCGCTGTCCCCAGAAGGCAGGCAGCGATTGTCGCCAGTGTTCTGGTGGTCCGTAGAGTTTGGTGGCGCATGAGATGTCACCTCTTGACTGGATTCAGGTGTGCGCCGATTTCGAGGCCCCGGCGGCGCATTGCGAACCTGACACAGACGGGTAGGAGCTTGGTGAACGCCAGCCCAACCTGCAGGCCCGGCCGACGCATGCATCGTTCTCCGCGCCTGTCGCTTTGCTGCAGGATGCAGGCTTGAAGAAGCGTGCGTGCCTGCCTTGCATTCGTGGCGTCGTGGATCGGATCGGTCTTGTCCGTTTGCCCTGCGCATGCGCCGGATCGACTGCACGCCGCGTTGACCGCGTCAGCACAGAGGTGCCTTGGGTGCCCTCGATCGACGCGTCCACCGTGTTGCTGCGCAGCCGCATGGCATGCGTCGTGACGACGGTGTTAATCAGAGCACCCATCGCTGCCGGAGAGTTCAAATGAAGCGGATCGCCAGCCTGCTCCTGATGTCCGTCGCGCTTGCCGCCTGCGCCTCGACCACCCCGCGGGAGCGAGAGGAAGCTGCGCTCGCGCGCTACAGCGCCCACGCGGGTGAGCCCGTCTCAAGTTTCAATCTGCGGCTGATGCGCGAGTGGGTCTCGCTGGGCAGCACCCATCTTGCGGTCTACACCTCGGTCAACGAGGCCTGGCTGCTGGAAGTGGAGCAACCCTGTCATGGACTCGATTTCACGCGTGCAGTCCAGCTGACATCGAGCGGATCACGCGTCTACTCGCGGTTCGATGCAGTCCGGTTCGAGCACCAGATCTGCCGCATCCGTGAAATCCGCAAGGTCAACGTGCGAGCGATGAAGGCGGAGCGGCGCGCGCAGTCGAGCTGAGCGGATTCCTGGACTTCCCGTTTGGTCGCGACTGCAAACGGCGCTACCCTGCGCGGCGGCGACGTCTCGGGAAGTTTCGATGCAGATTCTGGTACTGGGCGGCAATGGCCAAGTGGGGTTCGAACTGGCGCGTGCGCTGGCGCCGTTCGGTGATCTGCACGTCACCACGCGCAGCGGGGCTCTGCCGGGCGGTGAGCGCTGTCTCGCCCTGGACATGGCCGATGCCGAGGCTGTCGCCGGTCTCGTCAGGACTTTGGCGCCCGCCATCGTCGTGAATGCGGCTGCCTACACGGCGGTCGATCGCGCGGAAGACGAAGCCGAGCTGGCCTTCCGCATCAATGCTGATGCGGTGGCGGCACTGGCGGGCGCATGCGCGAGCCGTGGGTCACTGCTGGTGCACTACTCCACGGACTATGTGTTCGACGGCGAAGCCACCGAGCCCTGGCGGGAAGACCACGCGACCTCCCCTCTGGGGGTCTACGGCGCGAGCAAGCGGGCGGGTGAGCTGGCGATCCAGGAGAGCGACTGCAGTCATCTGATTTTGCGCACCGCGTGGGTCTATGCGGCACGCGGGCAGAACTTCCTGCGCACGATGCTGCGACTCGGGGCCGAGCGTCCCCAGATCTCGGTGGTCGCCGATCAGCGCGGTGCGCCCACGCCCGCACGCTGGATCGCCGCTGCGACCTCAGCCCTGCTGGCGCGCTCGGAGCGGTCGAAGCCAATGGCGGAGTTGCTGCACCTGAGTGCAGGGGGCGAGTGCAGCTGGCACGGGTTCGCGGCTGCGATCTTCGAGGATGCGGTAGCTGCAGGCATTCTGGCCGGAGCCCCGGAGCTCCGGGCGATTTCGAGCGCCGAGTATCCGACGAGAGCTCGGCGGCCCACGTTCTCGCGGTTGGACAACAGCCGTCTCGCGCAGCAGCACGGGCTGTCCCTGCCGGACTGGCGGATCGGGCTGCGGCAGGTGATCGCGGAACTGTCCCGCGCCTGATTCGGGCCATCCCCGGCGGCCTGCAGGCAGATCGTTCTGGTTGACCCGGCGGCGCGCGCCAGCCCGCTTGCGGCGACGCGAGCCTTGGATGGCGACGGACTCGCAGCCGTGTCAGTGAAGCTCTTCGACCGCATGGGCCTCGCGCGGCCGAGACGCGTCGGAGCGGGGCGTCGCATCGTCCCGAACGCCGACGCGATCCGGCCCCCGCGGAGATTGCCTGCCGCTTCGCGGAGTCCATCGATCGCCATGGGCAAGGGATCGGGCGGGTTCCGGGACCTGGAATTGGAGTCAGGCATCCGCTGACGGTGTTCACGCCGCCTGCATTGAGGGCGGGACGATCAAAGCGTACAATTTCGGTCCTGATTCGCCGGAAGGCTCGCCGCGCATGCTCCGCGTCACCAAGCTCACCGACTACGCCACCCTCGTGCTGACCGTCATGGCGGCCGAGTTCGAAGCCGTGCACAGCGCGGCTGGGCTGGCCGAGAGGGCGGGGCTGGAGCTGCCAACAGTGTCCAAGCTGTTGAAGCTGCTGGCGCAGGCGCAGCTCGTGCAGAGCTTCCGCGGAGCCAGCGGCGGCTACCGTTTGGCCCGCAGGCCAGAGGACATCCGGCTCAGCCATGTACTCGAGGCGATTGAAGGTCCGCTTGCAGTGACCGAGTGCGTCGGCCAGCAGGGACAGTGCGGCATCGAGCATCGCTGCGGGGTGCGCGCCAACTGGCGACGCGTCAACGACGTGATCGCCGAAGCCCTGCACAGCGTGAGCCTCGCCGATCTGCTGCGGCCGCCGCCGCCGCGTGGCCCGACGCGCCAGACCCAACAGATTCCGCTGATCGTCAGCAGCGAATGAACGCCCCCCGGGCAACACCGCAAATACGTACAGGCAGCCCCATGGCCACCGAACGCAAGGACATCGAGGAAGCCCTGGCCCGACAGTATTCGGCCGGCTTCATCACCGACATCGAAACCGAGATCGCGCCCAAGGGTTTGAGCGAGGATGTGGTGCGCATGATTTCGGCCAAGAAGGACGAGCCCGAGTGGCTCACCGAATGGCGGCTGGCCGCGTACCGGCATTGGCTGACGATGACGCCGCCCGACTGGGCCAAGCTCAAGGTCGCACCGATCGACTACCAGGACATCAGCTACTTCGCGCAGCCGAAGAAGAAATACGCCTCGCTCGACGAGGTTGACCCGAAGCTGCTGGAAACCTACGAAAAACTGGGCGTGCCCCTGCACGAACGCGCACGTCTGGCCGGGGTGGCTGTGGATGCCGTGTTCGACTCGGTCTCGGTCGGCACCACCTTCAAGAAAGAGCTCGCCGAGGCCGGCGTGATCTTCTGCAGCTTCTCCGAGGCGGTGCACGAGCATCCGGAGTTGATCCGCCAGTACCTGGGCAGCGTGGTGCCGGTGGCGGACAACTACTTTGCTGCGCTGAATTCGGCGGTGTTCTCCGACGGCAGCTTCGTGTTCATCCCCAAGGGTGTGCGTTGTCCGATGGAGCTCAGCACCTACTTCCGCATCAATGCGGCCGAGACCGGGCAGTTCGAGCGCACCCTGATCATCGCGGAAGCGGGCAGCCACGTCTCGTACCTCGAGGGCTGTACGGCGCCCATGCGCGACGAGAACCAGCTGCATGCAGCAGTGGTGGAGCTGGTCGCGATGGAGCGCGCCGAGATCAAGTATTCGACGGTGCAGAACTGGTATCCGGGTGACGAGAACGGCGTGGGTGGCATCTACAACTTCGTGACCAAGCGCGGCGAGTGTCGAGGCGCGAAGTCGAAGATCAGTTGGACCCAGGTCGAGACAGGCTCGGCCATCACCTGGAAGTACCCGAGCTGCGTGCTCAAGGGCGACGACTCGGTGGGCGAGTTCTACTCGGTGGCGCTGACCCATCACCGCCAGCAGGCCGACACCGGCACCAAGATGATCCATCTGGGCAAGAACACCAAGAGCAAGATCATCAGCAAGGGCATCAGCGCCGGCCGCGGCCAGAACACCTATCGCGGTCTGGTGCACATCGGCAAGGGCGCGGAGAACGCGCGCAACTACACCCAGTGCGACAGCCTGCTGATCGGCAAGCGCTGCGGTGCCCACACTTTTCCCTACATCGAAGTGCGCCGGCCTGACGCCATCGTCGAGCACGAGGCCACCACCTCGAAGATCAGCGAAGACCAGCTCTTCTATTGCCGTGCCCGCGGCGTCGGCGAGGAAGACGCGGTGTCGATGATTGTGGACGGCTTCTGCAAGCAGGTCTTCAAGGAGCTGCCGATGGAGTTCGCCGTTGAGGCGAAGAAGCTGCTCGAGGTATCGCTTGAGGGAGCGGTGGGGTGAGACGGCGCGCTTACGCGGCACTGCCGCATGCGCCGTCGAACGCCCGAGCGCTGCGCGCGAGGGCCGGGGCGGACGGCGCGCTTACGCGGCACTGCCGCATGCGCCGTCGAACGCCCGAGCGCTGCGCGCGAGGGCCGGGGCGGACGACGCGCTTACGCGGCACTGCCGCGTGCGCCGTCGAACGCCCGAGCGCTGTGCGCGTGGGCCGGATGAGCGGGGATCGGGGATCCGTCCGGCGAGACCCCAACCGTTCCGCTCAAGTCCCGCTTTCGCTCCGCCCGGCCCCTCACCCCAACCCCTCTCCCGTCGGGAGAGGGGCTTGAATCGCCAGGCTGCGGCAGGCCTTGCCGCGCCACCCCACGAATCCCCAATCCCGAATCCCCAATCCCATGCTCGTAATCACCAACCTCCACGTCCGCGCCGGTGAGCGCGAAATTCTCAAGGGTCTGTCGCTGACGCTTGAGCCCGGCAAGCTGCACGCCATCATGGGTCCGAACGGTGCCGGCAAGTCGACGCTGGGCCATGTGCTGGCCGGCCGCGAGGGCTACGAGGTCACCGCAGGCTCGGTCGAGTTCAACGGCATCGATCTGCTGGCGCTGGAGCCCGAGGAGCGCGCCGCGGCCGGCGTGTTCCTCGCCTTCCAGTACCCGGTGGAGATTCCGGGGGTGAACAACACCTACTTCCTGCGCGCGGCGCTGAATGCGCAGCGCAAGGCGCGCTGTGAGGAGGAACTCGACGCCATGCAGTTCCTCAAGCTGGTGCGGCAGAAGCTGCAGGTTCTGCACCTGCGTGAGGAGCTGCTGCACCGCGCCGTGAACTCCGGCTTCTCGGGCGGCGAGAAGAAGCGCAACGAGATCTTCCAGATGGCGGTACTGGAGCCCAAGCTCGCGATCCTCGACGAGACTGATTCCGGCCTCGATATCGACGCGCTGAAGGCCGTGGCGGATGGCGTCAACGCCCAGCGCGACGGAGCGCGCAGCTTTCTCGTGATCACGCACTACCAGCGTCTGCTCGACTACATCGTCCCCGATGTGGTTCACGTGCTGGCCGACGGCCGGATTGTCGAAAGCGGCGGGCCGCAGCTGGCGCGTGAACTCGAGTCCCACGGCTATGCCTGGGTCAAGGACCGGCAGAGCCCGGAGAAGGTCTGATGTCGGCCCTGCTAGAGAGCTTCGCCCAGCGCTGGGCCGAGCTGGGCGAGCCGCTGCGTGCGGCAGCTGGCCTTGCCGACGCACGCAAGGTTGCGCTTGACGCTCTGCTGGCCGACGGCCTGCCCGCGAACCGCGCCGAGCGCTGGCGCTACACCAGCCTGCGCGCGCTCGCGCAACGCAGCTATCGCGCGGCTGCAGGGGTCAGTATCGACGCGGCCGTGATCGCGCACCTCCCGCGGCCGCGGCTGGTCTTCGTCAACGGCTGGCTCGACACCGCGCTCAGCGACCTGTCCGAGCTGCCCGCGGGCCTGTCGGTGCGCGCGCTCGGGCGGGTGCTGCCTGACGCGCATGCGCGCGATGTCGTGCACCTGGGTCGACGCTTCACTACCGCCGATGACGTCTTCGCGCGCGCCAATGCCGCCCTCGCTGTCGAAGGTGCGCTCGTTGTAGTGGAGGCCGACGCGCGGATTGACGCGCCACTGCACCTGGTGTCGATCGGCGCGCCAGAGTCGGTCGAGGTCGCCTGGCATCTGCGCCATCTGATCGACCTGGGCGCGAACGCGCGGCTGACTGTGGTCGAGCACGTGCTGGGCTTCGAGGCGCATGCCCATCTCGACAACACGCTGGCACAGGTGCACCTCAAGCCGGGGTCGGAGCTGACCCACGCGCGCGTCCAGAATGCTGCCGAAGGTGCGCAGCTGTTCGCGCGCGCGGATGCCGTGCTCGCCGCAGGTGCCTACTACCGCCGCGTCGATCTTGAGCTCGGCGCCGCGCTGTCGCGGCTGGAGCTCAATGCCGAACTGCAGGGCGAGGCGGCGAACTTCGTGTCCGGCGGCGCGCAGCTTGCGGACGCTCGGCGTGCCGTCGACGTGCGCCTGAGCGTCGATCACAGCGCCATGAATACCGCTTGCGATCTGCGCTGGCGCGGGCTGGCTGCAGCGCGCGGCAAGCTCAGCTTCTACGGCGGCATCCGCATCCGCGAAGGCGCCGACGGCACTGACGCACAGCTCTCCGACCGCAACCTGCTGCTGTCCGACACCGCCGAGGTCAACACTCAGCCGGTGCTGGTGATCGACGCTGACGAGGTCAAGGCCGCGCACGGTGCGACGGTCGGCCAGCTCGACGCGACCGCCTTGTTCTATCTGCGTTCGCGCGGCATTCCGCGCGACGAGGCGCGGGCGCTGCTGACGCGCGCCTTTCTGATCGAGGCAATCGAAGTCGCCGAGCAGCCCGCCTTGATCGAAACCCTCACCGACGCGTTGATCGCGCGCATCGAAGGAGCCGCCCTGTGAACGCCCTGCGCCAGCCCAACACCTCCATCGACTGGCTCGCCCTGCGCGCCGAGTTCCCGGTGCTGGCGCGCCAAGTCCACGGCAAACCGCTGATCTATCTCGACAACGCCAACACCGGGCAGAAGCCGCGCGCGGTCATCGAGGCGATGGACGCCTACTACAGCCGCTACACGGCCAACGTGGCGCGCGCGGTTCACAGCCTGGGCGAAGAGGCGACTGCGGCCTACGAAGGCGCACGCGGCAAGCTCGCGAAGTTCCTGAACGTTCGCAGCGACGAGCTGGTGTTCACCTCGGGCACCACCCAGGCCATCAACCTGGTGGCCTATAGCTATCTGCTGCCGAAGCTGCAGGCCGGCGATGTGATCCTCGCCAGCCGCATGGAGCACCACGCCAATCTGGTGCCCTGGCAGCTCATCGCCGAGCGCACCGGGGCGAAAGTGCTGCCGGTCGAGATCCTGCAGAACGGCGAGCTCGACCTCGTGGATCTTGAGAAGAAGCTCGACGGCCGAGTCAAGCTGCTGGCCGTGACCCACGTCAGCAACGTGCTGGGCACGGTGACGCCGATCCACGAGATCTGCGCCATGGCGCGACGCCTTGGGGTGCCAGTGCTGGTCGACGGCTCGCAGGCGGTGCCGCACATGCCGGTGGACATCGCCGCGATCGGCTGCGATTTCTATGTCTTCACCGGCCACAAGATGGCCGGCCCCACCGGCACCGGCGCGCTGTGGGCGAAACGCGAGCACCTGCAGGCGATGCCGCCCTTCTTTGGCGGCGGCGAGATGATCAGAACGGTGAGCTTCGAGCGCACCACCTTCAATGAGCCGCCGCACAAGTTCGAGGCCGGCACGCCCAACATCTCGGGCTTCATCGGCCTGGCTGCGGCCGTGGATTTCCTCTCCGGTATCGGCATGCCGGCGATCGCCGAGCGCGAGCAGTACCTCTTGGGCGTAGCGACTGAGGCCCTGCGCGCGGTACCCGGCCTGCGCATCTTCGGCGAGGCGCGCGAGAAGGCGGCGGTGATCTCCTTCCTGATCGAAGGCGCACATGCGCATGACCTTGCGACGCTGCTGGACCTCGAAGGCATCGCCGTGCGCTCGGGCCACCACTGTGCGCATCCGCTGATGAGCTTCTTCGGCGTGCCGGCAACCCTGCGCGCAAGCCTGGCCTTCTTCAACACCGAGGCCGAGATCGAGGCGCTGGTGCGTGGAATCGACAAGGCCCGCAGATTGCTGGGTTGATCCTTGCGGCGGAACTTCGACGCCAGCTCGACCAGCGAATTCCGAATCCCGAATCCCGCCCCCGGGCATGTCCAACCCTTACCACTCCGCCATCCTTGAGCACAGTCGCTCGCCGCATCGTCGCGGTCAGTTGGCGCATGCGACGCACTGCGGCTGCGGCGAGAACGCGCTCTGTGGCGACAGCGTTTCCGTACAGCTGCGCGTCGAGCACGGGCGTATCGCCGACTACGCCTTCGAGGCCGAGGCCTGCGCCATCGTCGTGGCCACGGCCTCGATGCTGGGTGAGGCGCTCGTCGGCAGTGCGCCGTCGACCTTGGACGCGATCGAGGCCGATCTGCGGCGGCTGCTGGGCCAGACGCCGCCTGAACCGGACGCCGCCGTGCGTGGCCGCTTGGGCGATCTCGCCGATCTCGCCGAGATGCGCGGGCTGCCGCGCCGACACCGCTGCGTCACGCTCGCGATGGAGGCCGTGCGGGCAGCGCTGAGCGCGGCCCGTCCGGAGAGCCGCACGACGTGATGCCGAGCGCCGAACGAATCGCGGCGCACAGGGAACACCAGGCTTCGCGCACACCGGGTGCGCCCATCGCGCCGCAAGCCGAAACTCACGCAGGTCCGCTGCGCCGACGTTCGATCAGCCCGCTCACCAGCCCGCTCAGCGCCAGCGTCGCCGCGCCCATCAGCGCCCAGTGCAGTCCGAAGTCTGTGGCTGAGGGCAGCTGCCACTGCAGAGGCTGCAGCAGTTCAGCCACCACCGGCAGGCCGAAGAAAAGGGCGAGCACACCGCCGACGGCCAGCACGCCGCCGAGCAGGGCGATCTCGAAGCGGTCGCCTGCATCTGCGCGATGCACACGGCGTTGCAGGTGTTCGGCGAAGCCCGCGGGTAGGGCAGGGGCGGGCAGTGCTGCGGCGCGCGCTATCGCCGCGTACAGAGGATCCTGCGAGCGGAGAGCGGCGTCACCGCTTGCGGCTGACAGGCGCGCAGCCTCCTGACGGCGCCACTCCGCTTCGATGCGGGGATCGAGCGGTACGTCGCCGGACTCAGGTGGTTCAGGTCGAATGCTCATGCGGGTTCTCCGATCGCATCCTTGAGCGCTTCACGCAGGCGCAGGCGGATGCGGAACAGCAGGTTCTTGATCGTGCCCTCGGGTCGCTCGGTGATGCGGGCGATCTCGGTGATCCCCAACTCCTCGGCATGGTAGAGCGTCAGCACGGTGCGCTGCAGCGGCGGCAGGGCCTCGATCAGGCGCTGCGCATGCACGTGCAGCTCGGCCTCGGCGAGATCGGCGGCGACATCGGCCTCGTCGGCGATGTGGTCCAGCGGGTCGAAGGCTTCGCCATCCTCGAACACAGCGCCGTGCTCGATGGGAAGCGCCTTGCGTTCCAGGTGGCGGCTGCCGAGGCTGAAGGCGATGCGGCCGATCCAGCTCGACAGCGCGCAGTCGAAGCGGAACTGGTCGAGCTTGCGGAACACCCGCAGGAAGCACTCCTGCGAGAGGTCCTCGGCGTCCTGCCTTGATGGCACCATGCGCAGCAGGATGTGCCAGACCAGACGCTGGTGCGCCTCGACCAGGCGCGCAAAGGCGCCGGGTCGCTCGCGCAGCACATCGTCCACCAGGGTGCGGTCATCGCTCATGCGGACATCAGATACACCCTGGGCGTCGACGGTTGCAGTGCCACCCGCACAAAAGTGCGATCGCCCGATGCAACCGCAGCAGCGGTGGCCGTCTCTGATCCTCCCAGGCAGGCATGGAGCCTGCCGCGCAAAGGAGAGACACCATGGACTTCAGCATCCTGATTCCGATCACTCTGTTCGTGATGATCGGGTACATCGTCAAGGTCATCCTCGACAGCCGCGTGCGGCGCCGGCTTGTGGAATCCAGCGCATCGGAATCGCTGGTGCGCTCGCTGATCGAGGCGGATGAGCTGGCGCGCCGCACCTCGGCCCTGAAGTGGGGCCTCGTGCTCAGCGCCTTGGGCGCAGCTTTCGGGCTGATCGAGTGGCTGGATCTGCAGCCCGACAGCCCTGGCACCTTCGGTCTGCTGTTCACTGCCGCCGGCATCGGCATGCTGGGCTACCACCTGCTGACCCAGCGCAGCCGCGGCGGGTAAGCCATGAACACCGAGTTCGATTCGCACGCGCGGATCGAGCACGGCCTGTCGGCGCTGGTGCTGGGTCTGCTGATGTGGGGCCCAGCGCGTCCGATGGAGCTGCTCGGCATCCTGTGGGCGCTGCTACCCACGCTCGCACCCTAGTAACGCACCCGCGCCAGGACGGCATCGAGTCGAGTCCTCGCGCTGCATCGAAGCCCGGGTCGCGAGCTCGCCCCCAGGCCAGCCTGTATCGCGATCAGCCGACCGCCTTCAGAAGCCGCTCGATCCCGGCCCGATCGGTCGCCCGCAGCAGCCGACTGCCCAGCCTGCGCAGCGCGGCCAGGTCGCTGTCGCGGATGATCGCGCGCACTTCCAGCAGGGTGTTCGGGTGCAGGCTGAACTCGGTCAGGCCCAGCGCGAGCAGCAGGCGGGTGTAGATCGGGTCACCGGCCATCTCGCCGCAGACCGAGGTCGACAGGCCGCGGCGCTGGCCGTACTGCAGGATCTCGCGCAGCACGCGCAGCACAGCAGGATGCAGCGGACTGCTCTGCGTCGCGACGGCGTCGTTGCCACGGTCGATGGCAAGCAGGTACTGGACGAGGTCGTTGGTGCCGATGCTGAGAAAGTCGACTTCGCGGCCGAAAGAGGACAGCGCCAGCGCTGCGGCCGGCACTTCGATCATCACGCCCAGCGCAACTTTCTTCGCAACCGCGTGCCCTTCGGTCTCAAGCTCGCGCGCGCACTGGTCGAGCAGACTGCGGACTGCGCGCACTTCCTCGCGGAAGCCGACCATCGGCACCAGGATGTTGACCTTTCCATAGGCCGAAGCCCGCAAGAGCGCACGCAGCTGGCTGCGGAACAGCGCGGGCTGTGCCAGCGAAAGGCGTACTCCACGGAGGCCAAGCGCGGGGTTCGGTTCGTGCGAAAGCGCGATGCCGGCGCGGTCGGCCTTGTCGGCACCCAGATCCAGCGTGCGCAGCGTCACCGGGCGTCCGCGCATGCCCATCACGAGGTCGCGGTACACGAGGAACTGGGCTTCTTCATCAGGCGCGCCGCGACCCTGCATGAACAGGAACTCGGTGCGGTAGAGACCGATGCCGGAAGCGCCGAGCGCATAGGCCTGGTGAACATCCTCGCGCGACTCGGCGTTGGCCAGGAGTCGGATCTCGACGCCGTCACGGGTCACGGTTTCAGCGTCGCGGAGCTTCTGCAAGGCGCGTCGATCGCGCGCGCCCTCGCGCTGCATGCGCTTGAAGCGGCGCAGATCGTCCGCATCCGGCTCGACGATGATCTCGCCGCTGGTGCCATCCACCAGCAGCGCGTCGCCGTCGTTGATCTGGGCGACTGCCTCGTGAGCACCCACGATCAGCGGCAGGTGCAGGCTGCGGGCGAGGATGGCGCTGTGCGACAGCGCACTGCCGGTGCCGGTGATGATCGCCACCACGCCGCGCTCGACCAGATGGGAAAGCTCGGCCGGCGCCACGCTGTCGGTCACCAGCACTTCGCCGGACACGCCGGGTGTCTCGCTGGCCGGCGTGCGATGCAGGGCTGCCCAGACGCGCCCGATCACGTGCTCGACGTCCTCGCGGCGGGAACGCAGATAGGGGTCATCGATCGCGTCGAAGACCGCGACCAGGCGGTCGCGCTGAAGTTTCAGCGCGTAGTCCACCGAATAGCGCGCGGTGCGGATCAGGTCGTCGAGGCCGAGCACCAGCTCCGGGTCATCGAGTATCAGCTGATGAATGTCCAGGAACTCGCCCAGCTCATGCGCCAGCGCGCCCTGCACGCGCTCGCGCATCTGTTGGAGCTCCGCGCGTGCAGTATCCAGCGCGGAATGCAGGCGCTCGATCTCGGCTTCGACCGCGCCGGCGGGAATGCTCTCCTCGCGGACCTCGTGCATCTGCGGTTCGCGCACATGCGCACGCCCTAGCGCGAGGCCCCGCGAAGCCGGCTGTCCGTGCAGGGCCAGGCGCATCAGCTCTCCTCGTCGAAGCCGCGCGCAAACAGGTCGGCCGCGGCGGCCAGCGCGGCCTCCTCGTCAGGGCCATCCACCCGCAGGGTCACGGTGCTGCCCTGCGCGGCGGCCAGCAGCATCACACCCATGATGCTCTTCGCATTCACTTCGCGACCGCGGCCCAGCAGGAAGGCGTTCGACTTGAAGCTGCCCAGCAGCTGCACCAGCTTTGCCGAAGCGCGTGCATGCAGCCCGAGTTTGTTCACTACCAGAAGTTCGCGCTCAAGCATGACCGTTCACCACTCCGCTTCTCGCGCCGGTGACCGCGGTGCTCGCCAGCGCTTCGAGATTCTGTTCTGGATAGTTCAGGACGCGCAGTAGCATCGGCAGACTCAGTCCGGACACCCGCCGCACCGGCACCGGCGTGGACTCCAGACGCGCCGCGAGGTTGCTGGGCGATGCCCCGTAGAGGTCGGTGAGGATCAGCACGCCTTCGCCACCGTCCAGACGATCCAGGGTTCCGCGCGCGCGCATCGAAAGATCATCCATGGGCGCATCGAACGGCACCTCCAGCACATCGATGGGCAGGGTCGGATTACCCATCACCTTCTGCACCACCGCGCGCAGCGCGGTGCCGATTCCCGGATGGGTCAACAGCAGGATCCCGACGGCCATCAGCGCTGCGCTCCGGGCAGCCAAGCGCGCGCAGCATGCACCGCGCCCCCGCTCCTCTGCGAATCCCGAATCCCGAATCCCGAATCCCGATTCATTCAATTTCCCTGTGGAAGGTCACCACCTGCTCGCGGCCGTGTGCGCGCAGATGCGCGGCAACGGCCTCGGCACAATAGACCGAGCGATGCCGGCCGCCGGTGCAGCCGAAAGCGATGGTGACGTAGCTGCGGCTGTCGTTCTCGAAGCGCGGCAGGAAGCTGTCGAGAAAGCCGATCACCTGGTCGAGGTAGTCGCGCACCAGCGGCTGATCGTCGAGGTGTTCGCGGACCGCCTTGTCGCGGCCCGAGAGAGGCCGCAGCGCCGGCATCCAGTGCGGGTTGGGCAGGCAGCGCACGTCGAACACGAAATCCGCGTCGGCCGGCAGCCCGTTCTTGTAAGCGAAGGATTCCAGCAGGATCGACAGCCCCGCCGCGCTGCCGGTGGCGATTTCGGTGGCGACCTTGCGACGCAGCTGGTGGACGTTCAGTTCGCTGCTGTCGATCACCGTATCCGCCATCGCGGCGAGCGGGCGCAGCATGACGCGCTCGATGGCGATGGCCTCGGCCAGCGGCAGGCCGTTGCGCGACAGCGGGTGGCGGCGGCGGGTTTCGTTGAAACGCTTGATCAGAACCTCGTCACGGGTGTCCAGGAAGACCAGGCGATAGCCATGACCGGCGCTGCCCAGGGTGGCCAGCGACCCCGGCAGGTCGGCGAGATCCTGCATGCGGTTGCGGACGTCGATCCCGACCGCGATGCGGCTGGGCCCGTGTCCGCCGTCGACCACGCTCTCGACGAACTGCGGCAGCAGCTCGGCCGGCAGGTTGTCGGCGCAGTAGTAGTCGAGGTCCTCGAGCGTACGCAGGGCCACCGACTTCCCGGAGCCTGACAGTCCACTCAGCAGGAGCACCTGCACCGGTGTCGATTCGGACGTTGCGTGCGGTGCGTCGGCTTCGGTGTTCATGGAGTCAGCTTGCGCATCTGATGGGCCTGTCGGTCCATGAAGGTCTGGGCCGGATCACCGCCCTTGGATTTCAGGATATGCGAGCGCACCGCCGCTTCGACAAGGACGGCGAGATTGCGCCCCGGCGCCACCGGCACAGTGATCTGGGGGATGTCGAGGTCGAGCACTTTCCGGTTGCTGCGATCGCCGTGAAGGCGGTCAAGGGTCGCGGGCGGTGCGGCGGGATCGTAGCGATCGAGGTGCACGATGAGCCGCAGGTACTTGTTGGGCTTCACCGAGGTGTCACCGAACATCTCGCGGACATTGAGGATGCCCAGTCCGCGCACTTCGATCAGATCCTGCAGCAGCTCCGGGCAGGTGCCGTCCAGCACGTCCGGCGCGATCTGGGTGAACTCCGGAGCATCGTCGGCGACCAGACGATGTCCGCGCGTGATCAGTTCCAGCGCCAGCTCGCTCTTGCCCGAGCCGGAATCGCCGGTGATCAGCACGCCGATCGAATAGACCTCCATGAACACGCCGTGCAGGGTCACCCGTCGCGCCAGCGCGCGCGCGAGGTGGTATTGCAGGTACGTCAGCAGCTCATGCCCGCGCCGTGGCGAAGACCACAGCGGCACGTCGGATTCGTTGCACGAATCCCGCAGATCGGGCGGCGCGGGCTGGTCGCGGCTGACCAGCAGCGCCAGCGGCCGCGCATGCATGATCTTCGCGAGCGTTTCCCAACGCTGTCGGGAATCCAGGCCATCCAGGTACGCCAGTTCCTCGGCGCCGATGATCTGCACCTTGTTGGCATGAATGGTGTTGAGGTAGCCGGCCAGCGAAGGCCGTCGCGCGAGATGTTCGCCGGGTTCGATCTCGCGGCGTTCGCCGCGCTGCCCGGCGATCCAGCGCAGGCCCAGACGCTGCTGGAGCTGTTCGAACAGTTCGCGGGCGCTGATGCGGGCGTCCATGCGTCCGCCGGCACGCTCAGGCGGCTGCGTGCGTCAGCTGCCAGTCGGCCAGCAGCGCGAACAGGCTGGCGCTGTCACCCGCGCTTCGCAGGCGCTGGCAGAACGCGGCGTCTCCGAACATCTCGGCCAACTGCGAGAGCAGCACGAGATGCTGGTGGCTGAAGTGCTCGGGAACCGCCATCGCGAACACCAGATCCACGGGTGCACCGTCGATGGCGCTGAAATCGATGCCGTCGGAAAGCCGCACGAAGGCGCCGATGGCAGTGCTGAGGCCTGGCGTGCGTCCGTGCGGAATGGCCACGCCATGGCCGAGACCGGTCGAGCCCAGCTTCTCGCGCGCGAACAGGCTGTCGAAAATCGCGCGCTCGCAGGCTTCACCCTGGCCGTCCGCCAAGGTGCTGGCCAGCGACTCGAGCAGGCGCTTCTTGCTGGTGGCACTGACGCCAACCAAGGTGCGGGTGGGCGTCAGAAGATCGATCAGGAGCATGGTCTGGGCCTGGGGAAGGCGGATCGCCGGACCGCAGGGCTGCGGTCCGGCGGCGTAGGGTACTAGCCAAAGCTGCCGTTGCGCGAGGGCGCATCACCGCGGTGATGGTCGCTGAGCTTTTCCTTGTGCTTCAGCACCTGGCGATCAAGCTTGTCTGCCAGCAGGTCGATCGCGGCGTACATGGATTCGGCCACCGACTCCGCGTGGATATTGCGACCGGCGGCGTGCAGCGTGGCTTCCGCCTTGTGGTCGAGCTTGTCCACGGACAGGATCACATGGACATCGAGGAGGTGGTCGAAGTGGCGCTTGAGCCGCTCCAGCTTGGTCTCGACGTACTCACGCAGGGCGGCGGTAACGTCGATCTGGTGACCACTGATTTCGATCCGCATGACATGAACCTCCTAGGGGAACGTCGAAGTTGAGCCCAAGGCCGTTGCGTTCCGGGCGGCCCGGGAGCGCTGGCCGGAAAGCCAGGCGCTTGCAGAGCGGCATGCAAGCACCGCTCCAGATTCGAAAGGGGATTGGCGCCCAGGCACGGACCCTGCGCCGCGTGGGGGCGCACAAGGGGGGCAGGCGACGTCGAGAGCGGTGAGGGTCTGCATCGACCTTCAGCTTACCCGCTGGCGGTCATTGGAAGAGGGGATGTTCATCGCTTCGCGGTACTTTGCCACGGTGCGCCTGGCCACCGTGACTCCCTCGGCCTTCAGCAGATCGGTCAGGCGGGCGTCCGACAGCGGTTTGCGCGGCGATTCCGCGTCGATCAGCCGCTTGATCATGGCCTGGATGGCTGTGCTGGAGGCGCTGCCGCCGTCCACGGTGGACACGCCCGACGAGAAGAAGTGCTTGAATTCAAACGTGCCGCGTGGGGTGTGAAGGTATTTCCGTGTGGTGACACGTGAAATCGTCGACTCGTGAAGGTCGAGTTCTTCGGCGATTTCCCGCAGCACCAGCGGGCGCATGGCCTCGGGACCGTGCTCGAGAAAGGCGCTTTGCTGCCGAACGATGCATTCCGCGACACGCAGGATGGTGTCGGCGCGGGTCTCCAGCGAGCGGATCAGCCAGCGTGCCTCCTGCAGCTGGCCGCGCAGATAGCTGGCATCGCCGCGTGCGGCAACGCCGATCATGGCCTCGTACTGACGGTTGATGCCCACGCGCGGCAGGCAGCCCGGGGCGAGGCTGACCCGCCAGGCGCCGCCATGGCGCCAGGTGTAGGCATCTGGCGCCACATAGTCCACGCGTTCGCTGCTCAGCCCTGCACCGGGTTTGGGGTCGAGCCTGCGCAGCCAGGCCACCGCTTCGGCGGTCAGCTCGGGGTCCTGCTTCAGCTGCTGGGCGAGCCTGGCGGTGCCGTGCCGCGCGAGGTCCTCCAGATGGGCGAGCGCGACGCGCCGGGCCAACGCCCAGGCCGGACTGTCGTCCTGCTGGGCGCGCAGCTGGATGCACAGGCACTCCGACAGCGAACGGGCGCCCACACCCAGCGGGTCGAACTGCTGGATGTGCAGAAGCACCGCATGCAACTCTTCAGGATCCGCCTCGATCTCAGGCCGCAGGGTGGCGCGGATCGCTTCGAAGTCTTCCTGCAGGTAGCCATCGTCGCCGATGGCATCGATCAGCGCGCGGCCGATCGCCTGGTCCCGCGTCGACAGGTGCGACAGGTTGAGCTGCCAGAGCAGGTGGTCCTGCAGGGATTCGGTCACGGTGCCCTGCAGGCTCTCCAGACGTTCATCGCTGTCGCCGCCGCTGCTGGCGCCCATGCCGGTGTCGAGGTCCCAGTCAGGCTCGTAGTCCAACGCACTGTCGATCGCCTCGGAGACGCCTTCGTCCGCAGCACTGTCCGTGCTGCCCTCGCTGGCTTCGCCTGGGCTTGCGATCGGCTGCTCTTCGGCGCCGCCGTCGGCATCTTCCGCGCGCTCCAGCAGGGGGTTGCACTCGATGGCGTCGTTCAGTTCCGTC
>JBIJCA010000400.1:0-3288 GCA_044344935.1 Aquimonas sp.
TGGCCCATCCGCAGTTGCAGGGACGGCTTCATCACATCCTGAACCCGTCGCCCAGATACACCCGGCGGACGTCCGGGTTGTCCAGCACCTCTGCGGGGCTGCCCTCGGCGAGCACGCCGCCTTCGTTGAGGATATAGGCGCGGTCGCAGATGCCGAGCGTCTCGCGCACGTTGTGATCGGTGATCAGCACGCCAATGCCGCGCGCCTTCAGATGCTTGACGATGCGCTGGATCTCACCGACCGAGATCGGATCGACGCCGGCGAAGGGCTCGTCAAGCAACATCAGGCGCGGGTTGGCGGCGAGCGCTCGCGCGATTTCCACGCGTCGGCGTTCGCCGCCCGAGAGGCTGGCGCCAAGGCTGTCCGCGACGTGGCTGATCTGCAGCTCGGCAAGCAGCGCCTGCAGCTCGCGCTCGCGTTCGGCGTCGCCCAGGTCCTCTCGCAGCTCCAGCACCGCCAGGATGTTGTCAGCCACCGACAGGCGTCTGAACACCGAGGCTTCCTGCGGCAGATAACCCACGCCAAGGCGCGCACGCGCGTGCATCGGCAGGCCAGTGATGTCCTGCTGGTCGAGCTGGATCTGGCCGCCATCAGCCGGCACCAGGCCGACAATCATGTAGAAGCAGGTGGTCTTGCCGGCGCCGTTGGGGCCGAGCAGTCCCACCACCTCGCCACGCCCCAGCTTCAAGGAGAAATCGCGGACCACCTCGCGGTCGCGATAGCGCTTGCGCAGATTGCGAGCTGTCAGCATCAGCCGCCGTCCGCGGGTGGCACGGGGGCGTCGGCACCCGCCCGGGGCTGGAAGCTCATGCGGATCCGGTCATTCGTGCCATCACCGCGCGCATTCATGCGGCCGTTGGCCATGTCGTAACTGATGACCTCGCCCTGCATCGAACCCTCGGGCCGATCGACCTCGACCGCGCCCTCGAGCAGCACATCGTTGGAATTCGGTCGGTAGGTGACCTTGCGAGCGCGCACGCTGACCGGGTCGCCCTTGTCGTCGATCTGCTTCAAGGAGGCGGGCTGGCCTTCGAACACCACCCGGGTGAGCTCACCCTTGCTGCGCGTCAGGGTGGCCTGGTCCGCGCGGATCTCCAGGCTGCCCTGTGTGATCACCACGCTGCCTTTGAGAATGGAGTCGCCATCGGCCAAGGTGGCGTCGCCGGTCTGGGCCGACACGTTTACCTGCTGCAGGCGGTCGGCGCTGGCCGCCGACGCGACACCGCCGGTGGACAGGAGGAGCAGGGCGCCGAGCAGGCGGCCGTCAACGCGAAGGGGGCTCATAGCGTGCGTTCACCTGATCGAGGAGTTGAAAACGACGGGAATCCAGCGCGGCCTCAAGGCCGACGCCCCGGAGTATAAAACCGGGCCCGGAGGCGGTCACCGGCGCAGCGGTGGCGATCCGGCGGTCTCTGGGAAACAGGTCCAGCCGCTCGCTTCGCAGCTGCGATACGCCTGCGGCCTCTGCCGGTGCGATGACCTCGACCCCGCGCAGCAGACGCAGCTCGGTCGCATCGGCGCTCACCCAGGCCGCTTGGGCGCGCGCCTGCCAATGGCCGCCTTCGGGCGAGGGCAGGGTGAATTCCGGCTCGCTGACCTCAAGCGTGCCGGCGTGGGGATGGCGCGACAGCCTGGGGCCGCGCGCAGCGAAGGACTCCTGCCCCTCCGCGTCCAGCGCCACCATCGAGAAATCGATGAGGAAATAGTCCGAGCGCGGCGGGCCGGTCAGAGCCGCAGGAGGCGGGGGCTCACGCAGCAGCCAGACCAGCCAGCCCGTCACTGCAGCCGCCAGCAGCAGACCGATCAGGACGGGGATCTGTCGTGCCTGCATGGCCTGCTTCAGCCGGTCACGAAGCGGGTAAGCACATCGGCCTTGCGGCCCTGCGCATCGATCACAAGGTCGCAGAACTCGCGCGCGGCGCCGAAACCGCCGGCCGCCCGGGTCTGCCAGTCGACCCGCGCGGCTACCCAGGCATGCGCGTTCGCGGGCGCGACGCTGAAGCCCGCGACCGCCATCGCCGGCAGATCCGGCAGATCATCACCCATGAAGGCCGCGGCGCTGGTTTCGATGCGCAGGCTCGCGCACAGCGCCGACAGCGCCGCGCCCTTGTCATGGCAGCCCTGGATCAGGTGGCGGATGCCGAGATCCGTGGCCCGTCGGACCACCAGGGGGCTGGTGCGCGCGGTGATCAGCGCGATCTCGACGCCGATACCGGCCAGCAGCTTCAGCCCCTGACCGTCATGCACATCGAAGCTCTTGAGCTCGCGGCCGTCATCGCTGAAGAACAGCCGGCCGTCGGTCAAGGTGCCATCGACATCGAACGCGGCAAGGCGAACGCCCGCCGCGCGCGCGCGCGCCTCGCTCGCCGACAGGTGGCGCAGCTCAGACAACACGGGCGCGCAGCAGGTCGTGAATGTTGAGCGCGCCGACCACGCGCTGTTCGGCGTCCACCACCACCAGCGCGCTGATCTTGTGCGATTCCATCAGGCGGGCTGCTTCCACCGCCAGCTTCTCCGCGCCGATGGTCTTCGGCGCACGCGTCATCACGGATTCGACCGCGGTACCGCGCAGGTCGAAGCGCGGGTCATCCAGGGCGCGGCGAAGGTCGCCGTCGGTGAACACGCCGAGCAGACGGTTGTCGGCATCGACCACCGCGGTCATGCCGAGGCGCTTGCGGCTGATCTCGACAACAGCGGCGCTCAGCGAGGCGCCGGCCACCACGCGCGGCACCTCCTCGCCACTGTGCATCACGTCGCCGATGTGCAGCAGCAGACGGCGTCCCAGGCTGCCTGCGGGGTGCGAGCGGGCGAAGTCCTCGGCGGTGAACCCGCGCGCTTCCAACAGGGCCACGGCCAGAGCATCGCCCATCACCAGCGCGGCGGTCGTGCTGGACGTGGGCGCCAGGCCCAGCGGACAGGCTTCCGCGGGAACGCTGACATCGAGATGGACGTCGGCCAGCCGGGCCAGCGTGGAATCCGGCCGACCGGTCATGGCGATCATCGGATTGCCCTGTCGCCGCAGCACCGGAAGGATGGTCAGCAGCTCGTCGGTCTCGCCGGAGTTGGAGACCGCGATCACCACGTCGGCGTCGGTGATCATGCCGAGGTCGCCATGGCTGGCCTCGCCCGGGTGCACATAAAAGGCCGGCGTGCCGGTCGAGGCGAGGGTCGCCGCGATCTTGCGTGCGATGTGGCCTGATTTGCCCATGCCGCTGCAGACGACCCGCCCCGCGCAGGCGAACATCAGCCGGCAGGCGGCGACGAAATGCTGGTCGATGCGCGCCAGCA
>JBIJCA010000028.1:0-25345 GCA_044344935.1 Aquimonas sp.
CCCACGTGATTGGCGATGCGGCCTTCGTCGGCGACACGCTGTTCATGCCCGACGCGGGATCGGCCCGCGCCGACTTCCCCGGCGGCGATGCGCGCACGCTGTTCCACTCGATGCGGCGCGTCTTGTCGCTACCGTCGGAAACGCGCCTGTTCATGTGCCATGACTACGGCACCGGCGGCCGCGAGATCCAGTGGGAAACCACGGTCGCCGCGCAGCGCGCGCTGAACATCCACGCCGGCGACGGTGTCGACGAGGACAGTTTCGTGCGCATGCGCGAAGCGCGCGACGCCACGCTCGCCATGCCGCGTCTGATCCTGCCTTCCCTGCAGGTGAACATGAAAGCCGGCGCACTTCCCGAGCCGGCGGACAACGGCACCCGCTATCTGAAACTTCCAATCAACGCGCTTTGATCACCGAGCCGCACACCCGACCCGCCCACCGCGGGCATCCACGCCACGCTTCCCCTGTCCCCGAAGGAGTTTCGCCATGAGCTGCACCGATTCCAGCGTCAAGCCCGCCGCGCCCGTCGCTGCACCTGCGGCAGCCGCGACCAGCTCGCCCGTCGCTGCCCCCACACCGATCGCGCCGGTCTTCAACCTGCCTCGAATCAACGAGCCTGCGCCGGCCTTCCATGCAAAGACCACCTTCGGCGATCGTTCGCTGTCGGACTACAGCGGCAAGTGGTTGGTGCTGTTCTCGCATCCGGCCGATTTCACTCCGGTCTGCACCACCGAGTTCACTGCCTTTGCCCGCGCTGCGGGCGACTTCGCCGCGATCGACTGTGAGCTGCTGGGCCTGTCGATCGACTCGATCTACTCACACCTTGCCTGGGTCGAGAACATCAAGGAGAAGTTTGGTGTCGAGATCCCCTTCCCGATCATCGAAGATCTGTCGATGGACGTGGCGCGGGCCTACGGCATGATCCATCCTGGCGCCTCCGACACCTCGGCGGTGCGCGCGACCTTCATCATCGACCCCAACGGCATCCTGCGCGCGATGGTCTACTACCCGATGACCAACGGCCGCAGCGTGGCGGAAATCCTGCGTCTGGTACGCGGCCTGCAGACCAGTCTCGCCAATGGCGTGGCGACGCCGGAAGGCTGGCAACCCGGTGACAAGGTGCTGGTGGGCGCGCCCACAACAGTGAAGCAGCTGGACGCGCGGATGCAGGAAGGCCTGGAAACCACAGACTGGTATTTCTCGATGAAGAAGCTCGCCTGAGCTTCAGCATCAGTCGCGGGCTCCGGCGCACACCTCGGAGCCCGCGACGACCGCGGGCGATCGCTCCGCGCTTCAATGCGTGAATCCGATCGAGACCCGACACCAATCACATGCGCGAAACACTGGAGGACGCCGCGATGAGGAAGAACCACAAGTCCACGCACAGCGCTGCAATCGGCGCCGGAGCCGTCCCCGCCATCGACATCGGCATTCCCGCGAGGCAGCGCCAGCGCATCGCCGACGCCCTGTCGGCACTGCTGGCAGACAGCTACACGCTCTACCTGATGACCCACAACTTCCACTGGAATGTCACCGGCCCGCAGTTCAACGGGCTGCACATGATGTTCATGCAGCAGTACACCGAGCAGTGGACCGCACTCGACGAGATCGCCGAACGCATTCGCGCGTTGGGTTTGCCGGCACCCGGCACCTACGCAGAGTTTTCAAAACGCGCTTCGTTCAAGGAGGTTGAGGGCGTGCCCTCGGCCACCGAGATGCTCAAGCACCTTGTCTCCGCGCAGGAGGCCACCGCGCGAACTGCGCGCGCCCTGCTGCCTCTGGCCGATGAGGCGGATGATCAGCCCAGCGCCGACGTCGCTACCCAGCGCCTGGCGGTGCACGAGAAGACCGCCTGGATGCTGCGGAGCATGCTGGCGGATTGAGTGCCGGTGGGCGCCAACGGCCTGCTGCGGCCGCTGCCGGCGGCCTGCCCTGAACATCGGCCGATGCGTTGCCGCATTCGCAGCGGGTAGCCTGCGCCCACGTCTCGTCATGGCAGCTGCCCGGGGTAAGTGCTGGCCGCACTACCCTCGCCACGATCGCAACACCGCCCGTCCGAGCCTTGCCACGACCCGGATACCCACGTCGTCGCCGACACAGGGGCGAGTGCACAGGTTGCGCCGTTGGGCCACGCCTTCGGCTTGGCCCAACCTACGAAGCACGACGCCCCGCAGCTTGGGCCAAGCGCAGCGCTATCGGGACTGCCGACCGCGGATCTGATATGACTCCCCACTCCCGCGCCCAAGAGCCATCACCCATGCGCCTGCTGCCCACCCTTGCCCTTGCCCTGTTGCTCTCACCCTCCGCGCGCGCGGCCTTCGATGTCGAAGCGCTGTCCACTGCGGTCGATGCCAAGGTCGTCGACTGGCGGCGCGACATCCATCAACACCCGGAGCTGGGCAATCGCGAGTTCCGCACCTCAGCCAAGGTCGCTGAACATCTGCAGTCACTGGGCATGGAAGTGCGCACCGGCGTCGCCCACACCGGCGTGGTTGGCCTGCTGCGCGGCGGCAGGCCGGGGCCGAAGATCGCGCTGCGCGCTGACATGGACGCGCTGCCGGTGACCGAGGCCACCGGCCTGCCCTTCGCCAGCACGGTCACCACCGAGTACAACGGCCAGACTACCGGCGTCATGCACGCCTGCGGACACGATGCCCATGTCGCCATCCTGATGGGTGTGGCCGAAGCGCTGGCGAGCGTGCGCGAGGAGCTGCCGGGCGAGGTGCTGTTCCTGTTCCAGCCGGCCGAAGAAGGCCCGCCGCCCGGCGAAACGGGTGGCGCGAAGCAGATGCTGGCCGAGGGCGTGTTCGACGATTTCCAGCCCGAAGCCGTGTTCGGCCTGCACGTGTGGGCGCAGCTGCCGGTCGGCACGATCGGCTTCCGCGGCGGGCCGATGATGGCCAGCGCCGACCGCTGGGTGCTCAAGGTGCGCGGCAAACAGACCCACGCCTCGCGGCCCTGGGGCGGGGTCGACCCGATCACCATCGCCGCCCAGGCGCTGATCGCCAGCCAGAGCATCATCGCCCGCCAGATCGACATCACCAGCTCGCCGGTGGTGCTCACCGCTGGCGCGGTGCGCGGTGGCATCCGCTTCAACATCATTCCCGAGACGGCGGAGATGGAGGGCACCCTGCGCACCTTCGACATGGACGTGCGCGCGGATGTGATCGCCCGCTTCGAGCGCACCGCCAAGGCCATCGCCGAAGCCGCCGGTGGTGAAGCCGAACTCACGGTGGAAAACACCGCGCCGGTGACCGCGAACGAGCTTGCGCTCACCCAGCGCGTGCGGCCCTGGCTGCGCGAGCGCATGGGCGCAGATAACGTCAAGGAGATGCCCCTGCAGACCGTGGCCGAGGACTTCTCGGAGTTCGCCAACCGCGCCCCGGGCTTCCTGTTCTTTGTCGGCAGCACCGGCCCGGACATTCATCCCGCGCGCGCGCCCAACAACCATTCGCCGGAGTTCCTGCTGCATGAGGACGCGCTGAAGCACGGCACCCGCGCGATGCTCACGCTCGCGCTGGGGGTGCTGGAGGGCCGCTGAGTCAGGCATACGTTCGAACACCGCGGGCAAGCTCGCGACACTTGCAGCCTCAATGCACGGGGGCGGCATCCGACGCTGCACTCTTCGTCCGCCAGCGCAGATTGAGTGTGCATCCAGTGAGCTACGGCCCGTGTTCGGCAACGCACCGACCGGTCGCGAGCGCCCCCGCAGACTGCTTCCCATCACGGCGCAGCCCGCGCCGCTCATGACCGGGAGCCGAACATGTCCAGCTCGATCGATCACTACCGCGCTGACCTGGCCTTGCGCCTCAGCCAAGGCCCGATCAGAAGCAGCCCCTTCGAGTACCGGCGGCCTTCGCTGGCTGCAAGCGAGGGGCCGGACTACCGCGCGCGCCCGATGCCCAGCCGCGCCGCGCCGCGGACCGAGTCTGCGCGGCCACATGACACCACGCTGTCCAGCAGCACGATCGCCCCCGCAATCGCGGTCCCCGCGGGCGCCCGCAAGGGTGTTGAAGCTGATGCCGAGCGTGACAGCGGCAGCGCACGCTCCGCCGTCGGCGGTTCGTGACGGGCCGCAGCGACGCCGCCCAGCGCGATCTCTGGGTGCGTCGCGCGGGCTACGCCCAGGCCGTCTGGAATCAGCTGACCAGCGCCGAGCTGGCCTGGGCGAACGGCGATGCCGAGCGGCTCGCCGGCCTGGTCCGCGAGCGCTACACCCTGAGCCGTCGCGAAGCCGAGCTGCAGGTCAAGCGATTCCTGCAGCAGCTCGATTCCTCCGACGCACATTGAGGCCATACCCCGCGCGCGCCGCAGACAGCGCGCACGCGCGGGGCATCGGCGCGGCCGTCATTTGTCGATCGCCGGCACCATGTAGGGCATCAGCCGATCGGTTTCGGCGCGCACGACCTGGTAGCACTCGCAGGACAGCGCCTCCAGCTGCGGCCGATCGAGCACGCTGATGTGGCCGCGGTGGTACTCAATCACGCCCATCTTCTGCAGCCGCCCCGCCGCCTCGGTGACGCCCTCGCGGCGCACCCCAAGCATGTTGGCGATCAGCTCCTGGGTCATCCGCAGATTGCTGGTGGGCAGGCGATCGAGCGAGAGCAGCAGCCAGCGGCACAGCTGCTGGTCGACGCTGTGGTGGCGATTGCAGACCGCGGTCTGCGCCATCTGCGTGATCAGCGCCTGCGAGTAGCGCAGCGACAGGAACAGCAGCTCACCGTGGCGATCGAACTCCTCGCGGAAGCGGTTGCCCAGGATCCGGAAGCCGCTGCCCGCGCTCTGCACGATGGCGCGGCTGGTGGTGCTGTAGCCGCCCATGAACAGGGCCACACCGATCATGCCCTCGTTGCCGACCACCGCGATCTCGGCGGACGCGCCGCTCTTCATCACGTACAGCAGGGACACGATCGAATCGATCGGAAAGTAGATGTGGCGAAGCTTTGCACCGGATTCGTAGACCACCTTGCCGAGCGGCAGATCCACGGGCTCCAGATCAGGCAGCAGACGCTCGCGCACCTCCTCGGAGAGCGCGCCAAGAAGACGGTTGTCGGTCGGAGAACCGGTCATGTCGATACCTCATCAGGGCGCAGGCCCCACGTGACTGTCTCACGGGAAAAGCCCGCACGTCCCTTTCGGAACGGCGGGCGCCAAAGCAGGGCTTCATGTACGCGGACCCCGCCCGCAGCGGCAGGCCCGCGGGCTGCGGGCTCGTCAGCGCTCACAGCGACAGCGTCGCCAGAGTGCGCGGGTCCGCAATCGCAGCCCGGCGCGCCTTGGCTGCAGCCAGCGCGGAACCACAGCGGCCGCGGCGCATACGCCCGCAGTCGCCACGGCCCGATGGGCAAGGGCAGTCCGATCACCGGAGCGCAACGCCCGGTTCGATCGCGCTGAAGATCACTTCGACCCGACGGTTCATCTGTCGACCGGAGGCGGTTTCGTTGCTGGCGCTCGGGGATTCCTGGCCGCGTGCCCGCGTCGCCAGCTGCGCCGCGGGCGCTCCGAACGAGGTCAGCGCCTGCATCACCGCGTTGGCGCGACGTTCGGACAGCAGGTAGTTGGAACTCGCGCTGCCGACGTTGTCGGTGTGGCCCTCGATCACCGCGCGGTAGCCGGGATGGCTGCGCAGCACGTCGGCGATCTGCCGCAGGTTGGCGTTGCCTTCCGGACGGACGGTGAAGCGCGCGGTATCGAACAGCACGTCGCCCAGGGTCACAACCAGACCTTCGGCGGTTCGACGCGCGTTGAGACTGGCCAGCTCCGCTTCGAGGCTGTCGATCTCGCTGCGTGCCGTCGCGGCATCGCGACGGGCGTCACCGGCGTCCATCCGGCTGCGATCGGCCTGACGGCGAGCGCTGTCGGCCTCGCGGGTGCGCAGCGACAGGCGCAGCTGGTCGCGCTCGGCGGCGGCGCCGTCCACGGCGGCCTGCGAGGTGCGGCTGGACGCCGTGGCCTCGGCGATGCTGACGTGGCGACCGGCCATGTAGGCCAGATGGTTGACCTCGGACATCGGCTTGCGGGCCGACCATGCGCGCTCGGCGCTGGCCAGGGCGACATCCGCCCGGGCCATTTCCTCGGCCGCGTAGCGGCTCACTTCAGGGTTCGACTGCGCGCGCTGGTGCAGGCCGCGGGCTTCATCCATGGCGGCATTGCGGCGCGGCGCCGTGCTGCAGGCGGCAAACGCCAGCAGCAGCGCCAGCGCGATCGGGATTCGGAACGACATCGGGGCATTCATGGTGGGGCTCCTCGTGGGTGCGATTCATGACAATTGGGGCGGGCGGGACTGCCAAGGTGTCAGCCGCGGGGCCATCCGTGGCCGCCGCGACTGATCCCGGGCCGAACGGGGGACGATGCCGGGTGATCACGACCACCCGGCGCAGGCGCGATGTGCGAATCCGAGGGGTCTCGGACGGTCGGACGGTCCGCTCGATGCGGCGCGCGCTGACTCAGCGGGTTCCGACCCGCTCGATTTCCTCGCGCAGCACGCGTGCGGCTTCTTCCGACTCCTGTGCTGCGCGCAGCGCGCGCGCCGAGCGCGCGGTCAGCACCGCCAGCTGCGCATCCAGCTCGGCCTGCTGGGCGAGCTGCAGCGCGAGTACGGCCTGACGCTTGTCCGCGGCTTCCTTGGCGCGGCTCAGCTTGTCGGTGGCCACGCGCAGCTCGGCGCCGGCGTCGAGCTGGGTGCTGTCGGTGTTGGCGTTGCTGACCGCGGACTCCGCCGCTGCCAACTGCAGATCGTAGACAGGCGTGCTGGCGCAGGCCGCCAGGGCGAACATCGGCGCGGCCAGCGCGGCAGCGCGCAGCGCGGCGCGGATCGACAGGCTTCCGTTTCGTTGCATGGGCATGGCGCTCTCCTGTTGAGGGGGACGCCAAGCCTGCGGCGCAGGGGCCGCTGCGTCTGTCTGCCAGCGAACACAGGCCGGAAGAACAGCGCCGAAGAGACTGCCATGCCGGCGCATGACGGTGTTCGATAACGAACAGAAAGGCAGTTCCAGTGGGCGCAGGATCCAGCTCCACAACTGCGGATGCACTGCCATGCAGAACGACACCCGACACAGCGGCGCAGTCCAGGCCGACCACGAGCGGACCGGCATCGAGGAAGTCGTCGGCAAGACGCCGCGCGGATCAGCCCGGCCCGAGCGCAGCACGCGATTGCAGCGCGACGTGCATGCCGGCGCGGGCCACCGCCGCGAGCGTGAGCGCTCGGCACGTCCGCGTATCGAGGGCCTCGGCGCGTTCTGAGCCCTCTGGCCTTGGACGCGGCCGCTTCACCGCCGCTTGCGCCCCGCTACACGCGCTTCCCGATGCCGCGCCCCCTGCGCCGGCACGACCCGCCAAGGAGAACACCATGCTTGAAACACTGATCGTCGTCCTCGTCGTGCTGTGGCTGCTCGGCATGGTGTCCTCCTACACGGTGGGTGGGTTCATCCACGCGCTGCTGGTGGTCGCCGTGATCATTCTGCTGCTGCGGGTGATCCGCGGCCGCCGCGTGCTCTAGCGGCTCACGGACACACAGCTGCCCTGGCGGGCCGGGCGACGAAGCCGGCCCACACGCGCTGGATCTGTCGTCAGGTGCTGCGGATCTCTGCCCCAGGGCTGGCATCGAGGGCTCAGGACATCGGGCCCTTTCGACCGGCTGACCGATCGGCTTCGCCCGCTTCCGCGCGCCTGCACCCCGTTGTTGTCCCCCACTGAAGGAGTCGCCATGAACACCCAGCGTCTTGCCGCCCTCGTGCTGATCGTTGCCGGCGCCCTCGCGCTGGCCTACGGCGGCTTCAGCTACACCCGCGACACCCACGCCGTCGACCTCGGCCCGCTGCAGGTGCAGGTCAAGGAACGCAGCTATCTGAGCGTGCCGATCTGGGCCGGCGTGGCCAGTCTGGTGGCAGGCCTGATCCTGCTCGGCACCGGCGTGCGTCGCGCGCGCTGACGCGCGCACCGCCGATTGCAGCGGCGCCCCTTCCTGCCCCCTCGCACGCCCCACTTCCGAAAGACTCCCCCATGCACGCCACAACCCTCCCCCGCCGCCTTGCGCTTGCCTGTCTGCTCGGCGCCACCAGCTTCGGCCTCGCCTTGAGCGGCTGTGCCTCCACCCCCACCAGCGAAGGCACCGGCGAGTACGTCGACGATGTGGTGGTCACCGCGAAGGTGCGTACCGCGATCTTCAGCGAGCCGAATCTCAGCGCCGCCGAGATCAATGTCGAGACCTTCAAGGGCCGCGTGCAGCTCAGCGGCTTCGTGGCCACGCGCGATGAGATCCAGCGCGCCGGGACCATCGCCCGCGGCGTTGCCGGCGTTACCTCGGTGGTGAACAACATCCGCCTGAAGTAACGCAGCCGTCCGGACTTCGCAGCGCTTGTCCGCGCTCGCCGATTCGCGTCAGGACCGTTCTGCCGCATCGCTGTGTTCCCCAGCGCACCGACTCGCCTGCCCGCACTGACGCAGGCTTCTGCTACCGGCGACCGCGCACCCCGCGCAGGTCCCGGCATCAAGGAAGCCGCAGCCATGAAAACCCCGAACGATCGCAACTCGAACCACAAGGGCGCACCGGGCAAGTCCAACCAGTCGCCTTCGAATCCGAAGGCAGGCCACCCGGCGGGCAGCAGCAGCGGCAAGCCAGGCGACACGCCGCGCAAGGACTCGCCGGGTAACAGCCCTGGAGGGATGCCGCCGGCGAAGGCGAACCCGCAGACGGTGGCCTCACCCGCCACTGGCCAGCCGCCGAAGCTGCCCGCTGCGAACCAGGACAGCGGCAGGAAATCGATGTAGGCCCTCCCCGCCCGCACGCACCCCCGCAGCCCGCTGGCAGCACAGCAGCGGCGCCGCGGGGCCAGGGCCGGGCGAAGGCAACTGGAAACGCGCTGTCGCGCGCCCCGGGACTGCCGGCGTGTGGAAGCTCCGGATGGCGCGGCGAGCGGGCTCTCATCGGCGCTCCGGTCTGCCGCCCACCGAACGCAACAAAGCGCTGCGCACGGATGCGCACCAAGCCGGGCCGCAGGGGCGCACGCAGGGGTCACGACGGCGGCGTTCCGGAACGCGCTCAGCCGCTCCACTCAACGGCGTCCTTGCGGCCTCGGGCCAGGTGCGCGCGATCAAGCGTGCGTGCCGTCCTTGGCACCCGCAGCCGAACCGCGGCATCGCGCTGCCCTATCGATGCGCGCCGCAACCCGCACCTCACACTGCCCAGGAGAACACCATGAACCCCGCTACCCGCCTGCTCTCGCTGACCCTCGCCACACTGTGCGCCCTCACCGCGGCATCTTCGGCGCCTGCTGCGGATGCGGCGCACACCGCAGTCACCGATGCACGGGCCCAGGCCCGCATCGAAACCACATACCGGCTGAGCCCCTATCTGCGCGCCGATCGGCTGCAGGTCGAGGTTACCGACGGCGTCGCCACGCTGCGCGGCAGCGTCACCGAAGACGTGAGCAAGGAGCTCGCCGGCGCGGTGGCCAGCGGAATCGAGGGGGTCGCCGAAGTCGATAACCAGCTACAGGTGGAACCCAGCGTACCGGCGGCAACGCGCCGACGCTTTGGCGAGGTGCTGGACGACGGCACCATCAGCGCGGCGATCGTCTCGAAGCTGGTCTGGAGCCGCTTCGCCAACGATCTGGACGTCGCGGTGGCGACCCGCGAGGGTGCCGTCACCCTCACCGGCAAGGCGCGCAGCACCGAGGCCCGCGCTGCCGCCAACCGCCTGGCTGCGACCACCCGTGGCGTCAACGCAGTCGACGACCGGATCGTCATGGACGCCGCGATCGGCAGTGGCATGCATGCGCCGGTCAAGGGCGAGAGCCCCGGCAGCACGATCAGCGACGCCTGGATCACCACCAAGGTGAAGTACACCCTCCTCTACTCCAGCAACGTTGCCGGCAAAGACATCGAAGTCAGCACGGCGATGGGCGTGGTCACCCTGAGCGGCACCCTCGACAGCGGCGCCGAGCGCGCGCTCGCGATTGAGCTCACCCAGAACATCGGCGGCGTCAAAAGCGTGGAGTCGGACGCGCTGGTGCTCTGATTTCGCCCCACAGCTTCTCTGCGCGAGCCCGCCGGGGCGGGCCCTGAAACGGAGCGGCTTGAAGACACCCATCGCAGGCGCGAGACAGTACTTCGCGCCTGCCGCTGGCCACCGCCGTTCAGGCTGATCCGGTCGACGCCGGAAAGGCGCGCAGGTGATCGACGCGATCGTCGCTCCAGCAGGCGCAGGACGCCCGCTCCAGACCCGCACGGTCGACGATCCGGATCCTGCCGCGCCGGTAGTCGATCAGCCCGCAGGCGTGCAGATGGCCGGCGCTGACCGTAACCGCGCTGCGGCGCACGCCCAGCAGCAGGGCGAGTCGCTGATGGGTGATTTCGAGCAGCGGCAGCGCGCTGCGATCCGCCGCTGCCAGCAGCCAGCGCGCCAGCCGCGGTTCGGCGGCGTGGAATCCGAGGCAGAGCGCGGCTCTGGCCAGCAGTTCGAGCTGCAGGCTCTGGTAGCACTGCAGCAGGGGACGCAGCCCCGGTGCGGCCAGCAGCATGCGGCTGAAGTCACGTCGCTCGATGACCCGCGCCGTGCATTCCGCGCGGACGCTGGCGCAAAGCACGCCCATCTCGGCATCAAACACAGCGCTTGCCCCGATCGCACCTTCAGAGCCGACCAGGATCAGCTGCACCTGGCCCCACGGACCCTGCCCCGAGGACAGCGCCACGAAGCCCGAGAGCGGAAACAGCAGAGGCCCGCGCGGCAGTGTCGCGCCCGCCACCACGGTGTTGAGGGCCAACCGGCGGGTGCGGCCCAGCGCCTGCAGTCGCTTGCGCTGGACGGCAGGCAGCCTTGAGAGGAGCGCGTTATCGGCAAGTTCGGAGCCTTGGGGCTGGGTCATCGGAGGGTTCCATGCGGCATCGGGCAGGCCGTCTGCCGGACGTTGCCACGCCCGTTGCCGAGCATGAGCAGCCGCGATCCGGGCGGTCTGTACGCTGCGGCACCGAGCGGCCACGCCGCGCCGGGGATTTGACGGACGGGCGCGCCGTAAACCCGACGCAAGCCATCAGGGCGCGCGTGCCGGCCGCGCTGCAGCACGGCATACGGCTTGCACCCCAAGCGCGCAGAACCCTCTGGAGACGCCCATGGCTGCCAAGCCTTCCGCCAAGCCCGCCGCCGCGCCTGCGGCCGCGCCTGCGGCCGCCGCCGACGCCCCGAAGAAGGGCTTTCCGATCGTTCTGGTGCTGATCGTGCTGCTGGTCGGCCTGGGCGCTGGCGGCGGTGCGGCGTTCTTCCTGCTGCCGAAGGGCGGGGCCGACGCCGAGGCCAGCGAAGACGACAAGCCCGAGCGCAAGACCGACAAGCGCTTGCCGGCGCAGTATGTGGCGCTGACTCCCGCCTTCGTGGTGAATCTCGCCGACGAGGGCAGCACACGCTACCTGCAGGCCGAGATCCAGGTCAGCTCGCGCGACCCGCAGACCATCGCCGACCTCGGCGCCCACAGCCCGGCGATCCGCAACGCTCTGCTGATGCTGTTCGCGAAGCAGACCCAGGCCGACCTGCGCTCGATCGAGGGCCGCGAGAAGCTGCAGAACGAGGCCTTGGCCGAGATCAACCGGGTGCTCGAGGAAGAGACCGGCCATGACGGCGCCGAGGCGCTGTTCTTCACCAGCTTCGTGACCCAGTAAGCGCCCCGTGAACCGGGACATCCTCAGCCAGGACGAGATCGATGCCCTGCTGCACGGCGTCGACGCCGGCGTGGTCTCGACCGAGCCCGACCTCGCCCCCGGCGAGGCGCGGCCCTACGACTTCGCCACCCAGGACCGCATCGTGCGCGGGCGCATGCCCACGCTGGAGATGGTCAACGAGCGCTTCGCGCGGCTGATACGCATCGGCATCTTCAACCTGCTGCGGCGCTCGCCTGAGATCTCGGTGCGCGGCATCGAGATGCTCAAGTTCGCCGAATACACCCACGGCCTGTTCGTGCCGACCAACATCAACCTGGTCAAGGTCAAGCCGCTGCGCGGCACCGCCCTGATCATCTTCGAGCCCAAGCTGGTGTTCGCGGTGGTCGATACCTTCTTTGGCGGCGGCGGACGCTTCCACGCCAAGATCGAAGGCCGCGAGTTCACCGCCACCGAAATGCGGGTGATCCAGCTGCTGCTGGAGCAGGTCTTCCGCGACCTGATCGAGTCCTGGGCGCCGGTGCTGAAGCTCGAGTTCGAGTACGTCAATTCAGAGGTCAACCCGCACTTCGCCAACATCCTCACCCCGCGCGAGTACATCGTGGTCTCGCGCTTCTCGGTCGAGCTCGAAGGCGTGGTGGCGGACATCCACATCAGCTACCCCTACGGCATGCTGGAGCCGCTGCGCGAGCAGCTCGACGCCGGCCTGCAGAGCGACCGCGCCGAGCGCGATGAACGCTGGGTCACCGAAATGCGCGCGCAGATCCATGACACCGAGGTCGAGATCAGCAGCATCCTGACCCGCAAGACGGTTGCCCTGCGCGACCTGCTCAACCTCAAGCAGGGCGACATCCTGCCGATCGAGATGCCCCGGCAGCTGGATCTGCTGGTCGAGAACGTGCCGGTGTTCCGCGGCGAATTCGGCGCCCACGGCGGCAAGCGCGCGGTGAAGATCACCGAGGTGCGACAGCCCAGCATTCCCCTGAACTCCGCCCTGCAGAGGCCACAGCCATGAGCGGCAACTCCGAAACCCTGAGCGCAAGCCCGGCCGAACTCGGCGCCCTGCTGCCCGAAGGCAGCGGCGGCGGCGAGCTGAACCTCGAAGTCCTGCTCGACGTACCGGTCACCCTGCAGCTTGAAGTCGGCCGCGCACGCGTGCCGATCCGCAACCTGCTGCAGTTGAATCCCGGCTCGGTGATCGAGCTCGAGCGCGGCGCCGCCGAGCCCCTGGATGTCTACGTCAACGGCACCCTGATCGCCCACGGCGAAGTGGTGGTGGTGAACGATCGCTTCGGCGTGCGCCTGACCGATGTGGTCAGCCCGGCCGAACGTCTGCGCCGGCTGCGCTGAAGACGACCATGAGCCTGATGCTCGCCAGCACCGTCGGCGCGACGCCAGTCGCCGCGGCACCCGCGACCGCAGCGCCCATCGCCAGCCTCAGCACCCTGGCTGGGATGTTCGGCTCGCTGCTGCTGGTGATCGGCCTGATCCTGCTGTGCGCCTGGCTGCTGAAGCGCATGGGCGGCCTGCAGTCCGGCGGCGGCGGCCTGCTCAGGGTGCGCGCCAGCCTCAGCGTCGGCCTCAAGGAGCGGGTGGTGCTGGTCGAAGCCGGCGGCGAAACCCTGCTGCTCGGCGTCAGCCCCGGCGGCGTCAGCTGCCTGCACCGCTTCGATGGACCAGTGCCTGCCGAGGCCACTGCACCGAACGCCTTCGCCCAGGTGCTGCAGAAGCAGCTCGGCCTTGGAGCACGGACATGAGCCGCGCCTGGCTTTGGTTCGCACACGGAACAGCAATGCTGGTGCTGGCCCTGCTGTTCGGCAGCGAGGCCTTGGCCAGCCCAGCCCCACTGGCGCTGCCGCCGATGCCCGATGTCACCGTCGCCACGGTGGGTACGCAGACGGTGAGCCTGCCGCTGCAGATCCTGGCCCTGATGACGGTGATCACGCTGCTGCCGGGCATGCTGCTGGCAATGACGGCCTTCACCCGCATCATCGTGGTGCTGGCACTGCTGCGACAGGCGCTGGGTACCGGTCAGACACCGTCGAACCAGATCCTGCTGGCGCTGGCGCTGTTCATCACCGCACTGGTGATGACGCCGGTGATCGACGCTTCCTGGGCGCAGGGCATCCGACCCTACCTCGACGGCCAGCTCGGCTTCGAGGCCGCGCTCACCGCCACGCTGGGGCCGATCCGCGAGTTCATGTTCGCGCAGATCCGCGAAGCCGACCTGATGCTGTTCGCCGGCATGAGCGGCAGCACTGGCTATGCCTCGCCCGATGAAGTGCCCTTCACCGTTCTGATGGCGAGCTTTCTGACCAGCGAGCTGAAGACCGCCTTCCAGATCGGCTTCTTCCTGTTCGTGCCCTTCGTGATCATCGATCTGGTGATCGCCAGCGTGCTGATGTCGATGGGCATGATGATGCTGTCGCCGATGCTGATTTCGGCCCCCTTCAAGATCCTGCTGTTCGTGCTGGTCGACGGCTGGTCGCTGGTGGTCGGTACGCTCGCTGCTTCGTTCGTGACCACATGAACGCTGACACCGTCATGTCCGAGCTGCAGTCGGCGCTCAGCATGGGCCTGCTGATCGCGACCCCGCTGCTCGGCGTGGCCCTGCTGATCGGCGTGGTGATCGGGCTGCTGCAGGCGGCCACCCAGGTCAACGAGCCCGCCATCGCCTTTATCGGCAAGGTGTTCACCATGGCCCTGGTGCTGGCCGTGGGCGGCGGCTGGATGCTGAACCAGCTGGTGCAGTTCACCATCGGGCTTTACCAGCGCATTCCCTCGATGCTGGGCTGAAGGCATGGACGGCGCCACCGTCATCAGCCTCGAAGGCCTCAACCTGCTCAACTACGGCCAGCAGGTGATCTGGCTGTCGCTGCGCGTCGGCGGCCTGCTGCTGCTCTCGCCCTTTCTCGGCACCCAGGCGGTGCCGCGGCGTATTCGCTTGATTCTCGCGCTGGCGCTGTCGGCCGCGATCGCACCGCTGGTGCCGGCACCAGCCATCCAGGCCAGCATCAACGCCGAGACCGTGCTGGCGGTGGCCCGCGAACTCGCGATCGGCGCCTCGCTCGGCTTTCTGATGCGGCTGGCGCTGGAGGCCGTGGCCATGGCCGGCGAACTGGTCGCACAGGGCATGGGCCTGTCGTTCGCGCAGATGATCGACCCCATGCGCGGCGTGCAGAGCGGCGTGGTCGCGCAGTGGTTCACCGTCGTCGCCGGCCTGACCTTCTTCGCGGTCGATGCCCACCTCGCCCTGCTGGCCGTGCTGTTCGAGAGCTACAGCGTGCTGCCGGCGGGCGCCACGCCGGTGTCGATGTCCACCCTGCTCGATGCCATTCCTTCGTTCGCCAGCATCATTTTCCTGGCCGGGGTCAGCCTGGCGCTGCCGATCATGATCGCGATGATCACCGTCAACATCGCCTTCGGCGTGATGGCGCGCACCGCACCCTCACTGAACCCGATCCAGATCGGCCTGCCCTCGGCCCTGCTGGTCGGCTTCGTGCTGATGATCGCGCTGCTGCCGCATCTGCTTGAGCCGCTGCGCGCGCTGTTCGAGCAGGCCCTGTCGGTCGGCTCCGGGCTGGTGCAGTGATGGCTGGCGAGGACGACGGCCAGGACAAAACCGAAGAGCCAACCCCAAAACGGCTCGACGATGCGCGCAAGGAGGGCCAGGTCCCCCGATCGCGCGAGCTGGGCGGCGCGGCCATGCTCGGCATCTGCGTGCTGATTCTGTTCGCCACCGGCGGCCAGCTCACCGCCACCGCCGGCGCCTGGCTGGACAGCGCGCTCTCGCTGCCGCGCGAACAGGTGCTGCGCGGCGACCCGGTTGCGCACGCCGGCGAACTGCTGTTCGGCTTGTTCTGGCCGGCACTGCCGCTGATGCTGGCCGGCGCCATCGCCGGCGCGCTGGCCCCGCTGGTCCTGGGTGGTTTCAACTTCAGCACCAAGGCTCTGGAGCCGAAGTTCAGCAAGCTCGACCCGATCGCCGGCGTCAAGCGCATCTTCGGCACCGAGGGCCTGCTGGAAACCGGCAAGGCGATTCTGCGGGTGAGCCTGATCCTGCTGGTCGGCGTGTGGGTGCTGTACGGGCAGATGCCCGAACTGCTCAGCCTGCTCAACGAACCGCTGCCGCGCGCGGCCGCGCACGGCGGGCGTATGGCGCTGACCTTGCTGGCCGCCTTGACCGGGGCGCTGATCTTCGTCGCCATCATCGACGCGCCCTTGCAGCTGTGGAACCACCGCCGCCAGCTCAAGATGACCCGCAAGCAGCTGATGGACGAGTTTAAGGAAAGCGAGGGCAGCCCCGAGCTGAAGGCGCGCGTGCGGCAGGTGCAGCAGGAGATCGCCAACCGCAGGATGATGGAGGCCGTCCCCACGGCCGACGCGATCCTGGTGAACCCCACCCACTTCGCAGTCGCCATCGTCTACGACCCGCAGAAGATGCGCGCGCCCAAGGTGGTCGCCAAGGGCGTCGACCTGATCGCGCTCACGATTCGAGAGCTCGGCGAGAAAAGCCGCGTGCCTATCGTCGAGGCACCGCCTCTGGCACGCGCCTTGTATCGGGAGTGCGAGATCGGCCAGGAAATTCCGGTGCGGCTGTATGCGGCGGTCGCCCAGGTGCTGGGCTTCGTCTACCAGCTCAAGCACTGGCGCCGCCACGGCGGAGCACGCCCGACAGCACCACGCGTCGAGGTCGAGGAAAACCCCGAAGCCGTTCCACCCTCCGACGACAAGGACGCTTGATCCATGGCCCAACCGGCCACCGCCAGTCGCGGCAGCCAGCTGATGGGCATGCTGCGCCAGGGCCTCGGCCCCCCGCTCATCGTGCTCGTGATGATGGCGATGATCGTGGTTCCGCTGCCGCCGCTGGCGCTGGACGTGCTGTTCAGTTTCAACATCGCGATCTCGCTGGTGATCCTGCTGGCCGTGCTGTACGTGCAGCGGCCGCTGGAGTTCTCGGTGTTCCCCAGCATCCTGCTGATGGTGACCCTGCTCCGGCTGGCCTTGAACGTGGCCTCGACCCGCGTGGTGCTGCTGCACGGCCACGAAGGACCGGACGCAGCCGGCAAGGTCATCGAATCCTTCGCTGCCTTCGTCATCGGCGGCAACTTCGCGGTCGGCTTCGTGGTGTTCGCGATCCTCACCATCATCAACTTCGTGGTGGTGACCAAGGGTGCCGGCCGCGTCTCGGAAGTGTCAGCCCGCTTCATCCTGGATTCGCTGCCCGGCAAGCAGATGGCCATCGACGCTGATCTCAACGCCGGCCTGCTCTCGCGCGAAGAGGCCATGCGCCGCCGCGAAGAGGTGCGCGAGGAATCCGACTTCTACGGCTCGATGGACGGCGCGTCGAAGTTCATCCGCGGCGACGCCATCGCCGGCATCCTGATCCTGTTCATCAACCTCATCGGCGGCTTCGCCATCGGCATGGCCCAGCATGGTCTGTCCGCGGGCGAAGCGGCCGAGATCTACACGCTGCTGACCATCGGCGATGGCCTGGTCGCGCAGATCCCCGGCCTGCTGATCTCGACTGCCGTCGCCATGCTGGTGACCCGGGTGTCACGCTCGCACGACATGAGCGGCACGGTGATGAACCAGCTGTTCGGCCAGTACAAGGCGCTGGCCATCGCCGCCACCCTGCTCGGCGTGGTCGGACTGGTGCCGGGCATGCCGAACTTCGCTTTCCTGAGCCTCGCGGCGGTGCTGGGCTATGCCGCCTGGGTGCTCTACAAGCGCAGCCTCGCGCCACCGCCCGCACCGGTGTCCGACGAGGCGCCGAAGCCCGCCGCCCCCACCGAACTCAGTTGGGACGACCTGTCGCCGGTGGATTCGCTGGGGCTGGAGGTCGGCTACCGGCTGATCCCGCTGGTCGACCGCGCGCAGGGCGGCGAGCTGATGGCGCGCATCAAGGGCGTACGCCGCAAGCTGACCCAGGAGCTGGGCTTTCTGATCCCGCCGGTGCACATCCGCGACAACCTCGAGTTCTCGCCCGGCGCCTACCGCATCCTGCTGCACGGCGTGCCGATCGGCGCGGGCGACATCCATCCCGACCGCGAGCTCGCGCTGAACCCCGGCCGCATTCCAGTCAACATCGACGGCGTGCCCACGCGCGATCCCGCCTTCGGCCTCGATGCCCTGTGGATCAGCCCACTCAACCGCGCCCGCGCCGAGGCCCTTGGCCTGACCGTGGTCGACCCCGCGACGGTGATGGCCACCCATGTCTCGCACCTGGTGCGCCAGCATGCGCCCGACCTTCTCGGCCACGAGGAGGTGCAGCAGCTGTTGACGGCGCTCGGGCGCAGCCACGCCAAGCTTGTCGAAGATTTGACGCCAAGAACGCTGCAGCTATCCGTCATCGTCCGCGTGCTGCAGAACCTGCTGACCGAGAAGGTGCCGATCCGCCAGCTGCGGCGCATCGCCGAAGCGCTGCTCGAACATGGCCCGAACACGCAGGATCCGGCCCAGCTCACCGCCGCGGTGCGGGCCGCGCTGGGCCGATTCATCGTCCAGGAGATCAACGGACTGGCCCCCGAACTGCCGGTGTACACACTCGCGCCCGCTCTGGAACGGGTGTTGCAGGAGTCCGTCAGCGGCAACGGTGCCGCGCTGGAACCCGGTCTCGCCGAACGCATGCACCAGTCGCTGCTGGAGTGCGTCAAACGGCAGGAAGCGGTCGGCGAGCCCACCGTGCTGCTGGTGCCGGGAACGGTGCGATCGCTGATCGCCAAGCTCACGCGCACCGGGATCCCCGAGCTTCATGTGCTGGCCTACCACGAGGTGCCGGACGACAAGAAGCTCAAGCTGGTCGGCAATGTCGGCTGAGGACGCGGTGGCTGCTCACGTTCTCGGCTCGGCCTTCGAAAACTTGAGGACAGGCGGAAGCGCACATGAAGATCAAACGGTTCTTTGCCCAGGACATGCGCAGCGCGCTGCGTCTGGTGCGTGAGGAGCAGGGCCCGAATGCGGTGATCCTGTCGAACCGTCGCGTCGAGGGTGGCGTCGAGGTGGTCAGCGCCACCGACTACGATGAATCCCTTGTGCAGCAATCGCTGATGGCCGCCCGTCGCGCCGCCGAAGCCGACGCCGACGCGCCGAGGCAGCCGGCCGAAGCCGCGGGCGTGCCGTCGGCCGCTCAGGTGCGCATCACCGCCACCCACATCAGTCAGCCGACGCCGGCGCCCGCAGACTCGCTGCTGCCGCCGCAGCTCGCGCAGATCGCCGCCGCGGCGCGCGCCGAAGCGATGAACCCGCGCACGGCGACGGCCAAGCATGCTGTCGCCGCCCCGGCAGCGCCGGCACAGCCCAGTGCCGCCCGCGACCTCGAACCCACCGCCCGGCCGATCACCGCCATCGACCAGATCGAGCGGGCCGCCGCACGCCGCCTGACCCGCATCCCCGACCAGGTCGCCCAGCTCTGCGTGGAAGACCCGCAGGTTGCCGAGATGCGCCGCGAGATGGGCCTGCTGCGGCAGACCCTGCAGAAAGAACTGGAGCGCTTCTCCGATCAGCGCATGCGGCTGTCGCCGGCGCGCGCCGCGGCCTTCGAGGAGCTCGCCGGCTACGGCTGCGACGACGCCTTCGCGCGCGCCATCGTCGAGCGCATCCCCGCTGAACTTGATCCGCAGCGCGCACGCGGCCTGCTGCTGGGCCAACTGGCGAAATCGCTGCGGATCAGCGAAGACGATCCGATCGAACGCGGCGGCGTGATCGCCCTGGTCGGCCCGACCGGCGTGGGCAAGACCACCACGCTGGCCAAACTGGCTGCACGCTACGCCGCCCAGCACAGTGCCCGCGACGTCGCCCTGGTCACCACCGACGGCTTCCGCGTTGGCGCCCGCGAGCAGCTGTTCACCTACGGCCGACTGCTCGGCATGCCGGTGATCGAAGTCGGCAACCCCAACGAACTGGGCGAAACCCTCGACCGCCTCGGCGACTACCGGCTGGTCCTGGTCGACACCGCGGGCCTGTCACACCGCGACCTCGCGCTCGGCGCGCAGCTCTCGGCGCTGGCCCGGCTCAAGCATGTCAACACGCAGCTGGTGCTGCCCGCCAACACCCACGCCGACGATCTCGACGAAGTGGTGCGTCGCTTCAGCATCGCCCGGCCCCGCGGGGTGGTGCTGAGCAAGGTCGACGAAACCGGCCGACTGGGTGCCGCGCTCGGCGTCACCGTGCGCCACCGTCTGCCGATCAGCTACCTGACCGACGGCCAGCGCGTGCCCGAAGACCTCCATCGCGCCGAATCCCACCGCCTCGCCCTGCGCATCACCGAACAGCGCCGCGGCAGCGCCCACATCCACGAGGAGATCGCGCATGTCGCAGGGTGAAGCCCGCGCCGATGCCACGCCCGGCGACCAGGCCCAGGGCCTGCGCAAGCCGCGGATCAAGCCGGTGCGTGTGATCGCGGTCAGCGGCGGCAAGGGCGGCGTCGGCAAGACCAGCGTCTCGGTCAACCTGGCCGTCGCGCTGGCCGATGCCGGCCGCCAGGTGATGCTGCTCGATGCCGACCTTGGCCTCGCCAATGTCGATGTGCTGCTCGGATTGTCTCCGCGCTTCACCCTCGCCGACGTGATCGAAGGCCGCTGCACGCTGGAAGACACCCTGCTGGAAGGCCCGCACGGGCTGGCGGTGGTGCCGGCGTCCTCGGGTAAACGCTCCATGGCCGAACTTTCCGCACCCGAGCAGGTGGGCCTGATCCGCGCGTTCTCCGAGCTCGACCGGGACATCGACGTGATGGTCGTCGACACCGCGGCCGGCATCCACGACAGCGTGCTGACCTTCGCCCAGGCCGCGCAGGACGTGATCCTCGTCGTCTGCAACGAGCCGGCATCGATCACCGATGCCTACGCCCTGATCAAGGTACTGTCGCGCGAGCGCGGCGTGAGCCGCGTGCACATCATCGCCAACATGGTGCGCAGCCCCGCCGAGGGCCGTGAGCTGTTCGACAAGCTGTCGCGGGTCACCGACCGCTTTCTGGATGTCACCATCAGCCTGCTCGGCATCATTCCCCACGACGAGTGGCTGCGGCGCTCGATCCAGCGCCAGCAGGCCGTGGTCGAGGCCTTCCCGGCCTGCCCCTCGGCCCATGCCCTGCGCGGCATCGCCCGGCGCATCGACCAGTGGACCGCGCCGACTGGCCCGCGCGGCCCGGTCGAGTTCTTCGTCGAGCGGCTGGTGGCACCGCCGGAGGCGCATGTGTGATGTCACAGGCGGAGGCCGAATACCGCGCGGTGCGTCGACCTGACGCCACCGAAATCGTCGCCCAGCACAGCGTGCTGGTCGCGCGCATCGCCCACCATCTGGCGGCGCGCCTGCCGGCCAGCGTCGACGTCAACGACCTGATCCAGGCCGGCATGATCGGCCTGATCGAAGCCTCGCGCAGCTACGACGCGACCCAGGGCGCGGCCTTCGAAACCTATGCCTCGATCCGCATCCGCGGCGCCATGCTGGATGAGATCCGCCGCGGCGACTGGGTGCCGCGCAGCGTGCACCGTCGCGTCCGCGAGCTGGCCGCCGCCACCGCCGCGATCGAACAGAAGACCGGCCGCGCCGCGCGTGAAGTGGAAATCGCCCAAGCCCTGCAGATTCCGGTCGAAGAACTGAACCGTCTGCTCGAGGACGCTTCGCGCGGCCAGGTGCTGAGCATCGACGCGCACGCGGACGAATCCGGCGAACTGCGCCTGCCTGCCAGCACGTCGGCCGCCTCGGCCGCCGCCGGCGTCGAGCGCGAGGCCTTCGCCAGTGACCTTGCAGCGGCGATCGGCAAGCTGCCCGAGCGCGAGCAGATGGTGATGAGCCTTTACTACGAGCAGGAACTGAACCTGCGCGAGATCGGCGCCGTCCTCGGCGTCACCGAATCGCGGGTCTGCCAATTGCACGGCCAGGCCCTGGTGCGCCTGCGCGCACGCCTGTCCGACTGGATCCGCGATCCGGTCGAAACCGAATGACGATGCCCTCCCCTCCCCCCTGCGATCCCTCCCGACGAGCCGTCTCCCATGGACAAGAACCTCAAGATCCTCATCGTCGATGACTTCTCCACGATGCGCCGGATCGTCAAGAACCTGTTGAACGATCTCGGCTTCCAGATCACCTCGGAGGCCGAGGACGGCAACAGCGCGCTGACCCATCTGCGCGCGGCGCCCTGCGATCTCGTCGTCACCGACTGGAACATGCCCGGCATGACCGGCATCGAGCTGCTGAAGGCGATCCGCACCGATCCCAAGCTGGCTCATCTGCCGGTGCTGATGGTCACCGCCGAGGCCAAGCGCGAGCAGATCATCGAAGCCGCGCAGAGCGGCGTGAACGGCTACATCATCAAACCCTTCACCGCCCAGACCCTGCAGGAAAAGCTGCAGAAGATCTTCGAGCGCATGGGCTCGGCCGCATGAACGCTTCGGCAGCAGAGCGCGAGCACCTGCTGCACCTGATGCACGCCGCGCTGGGTGCACTCGAGCAGGGCGACGACAGCCTCTACCGCAGCTGCATCGAGTCGCTGACGCAGTGGCGCTCGCGGCCGATCTACGCGGCCATCGACCGGCTGGCGCGCGAGCTCACCGGCGCGCTGGCCAGCCTGCCGATAGACGCGCGGCTCGGTGCGCTGGCGGGCGAAGACCTGCCGGACGCGCGGGCACGCCTCAACTTCGTCGTGCAGACGACTGAAGAGGCCACCCACCGCACGCTGGATCTGGTCGAGGACTGCCGCCACCGCATCGACCGGATGCGCAGCCAGGGCCTGGACTCGGCGCTCGAGAACGAACTGATGGGCGTGCGCGGCAATCTGTCCAGCATCGCGCTGGCGCAGGAGTATCAGGACCTCACGGGACAGACCATCAAGCGCGTCGTTGGCATCGTCCAGCAGGTCGAGCAGGCCATCGGCAAGATCAGCCATGCGCTCGGCATGCCCGAACAGCGCAAGGCCAGCGGCGTCGACGCACAGGGTCCGGCGCTGCCGGGCATCGATTCGCACGGCGTCAGCCAGGTCGATGTCGATGACCTGCTGTCCGGGCTTGGCCTCTAGCACCCGAGGGCGGACGGCATGAGTGGACACGACGACATCGCCGCCGACTTTCTGGTCGAGGCCAGCGAGATCGCGGAACGCCTCGGCGACGAACTGGTGCAGCTGGAAATGCAGCCGCAGGACGGCGAGCTGCTGAACGCGATCTTCCGCGGCTTCCACACGATCAAGGGCGGCGCCAGCTTTCTGAACTTCTCCCCGCTGGTCGAACTCTGCCACGGCGTCGAAGAGCTGTTCGACCTGCTGCGCAAGGGCCGGCTGACGGTCGACGGCGAGCTGTTCGATCTCGCCCAGGGTGCGCTTGACCAGCTCTCCGGCCAGCTCGCCGCGCTGCGCGCCGGCAGCCCGGCCGAGCGCGCACCTGAGGCGCTGCTCAGCGCCATCCGCATCGCCGCGCTGCCGGATGCTTCGGCGACGCCCGCGGCAGCGGTCGCCCCCAAAGCCGTGGCCAAACCGGTGCCTGCCGCGGCGCCGGCGCCGGCCGCCAGTCCCGGCGAAGCCATCACCGAAGACGAGTTCGAAGCCCTGGTCGACATGTTCCAGGCGGCGCAGCAGGTGCCGGCCGGCAAGGCCACGCCGATGCCGGACAGCCCCGTGCACGCGCCGCAGCCGGCGCGCCCCTCGGCCCCTGCGCCGGCAGCCGCGTCCGCTGCCGCCGGCAAGGCCGCGCCGGCCGAGTCCAGCGTGCGCGTCGACACCAAACGGCTCGACGGCCTGATGAACCTGGTCGGCGAGCTGGTGCTGGCGCGCAATCGCCTGAAGGCGCTGCGCCGCCGTACCCGCGACGAGGACATGGAGCGTGCTGTGTCCAATCTCGATGTCGTCACCGCGCGGCTGCAGGCCGAGGTGATGCGCGTGCGCATGCAGCCGGTGGGGCGCGCCTTCTCGCGCTTTCCCAAGGTCGCCCGTGATGTCGCCCGAACGCTGAAGAAAGAGGTCAACGTACAGCTGATCGGCGAGGAGACCGAGCTCGACAAGAATCTCGTTGAAGCCCTGTCCGACCCGCTGGTGCACCTGGTCCGCAACGCCATCGACCACGGCATCGAACCGCCCGACAAGCGCGAATCGATCGGCAAGCCGCGGGCCGGCACGTTGAAGCTGACCGCCCAGCAGGAGGGCGACCACATCGTCATCATCGTCGCCGACGACGGCGGCGGCATCGACCCCGACATGCTGCGCACCAAGGCGCGCGAGAAGGGCCTGATCGACGCCGACACCGCGGCGCGGCTGTCCCCCACCGAAGCCCTGCAGCTGATCTTCCTGCCCGGGTTCTCGACCAAGGAGCAGGCCACCGACATCTCGGGCCGCGGCGTTGGCATGGACGTGGTCAAGAGCAAGCTCGCCGAACTGAATGGCCAGGTGCTGATCGAGTCGACCCGCGGCGAAGGCACGCGCTTCGTGATCCGGGTGCCGTTGACGCTGGCGATCCTGCCGACCCTGATGGTCAGCGCGGCCGATCGCCCCTATGCGCTGCCGCTGTCGAACGTGCTCGAGGTGTTCAAGTACCGCGAGAGTCTGGTGCGCTTCATCGACGGCCACGAAATGCTGGACCTGCGCCAGCAGACGTTTCCGCTGATTTTCCTGCGGCGCTGGCTGGGCAAGCCGGTACAGACCGAAGACGCCGGCGTGGTGGTGGTGCAGACCCAGAACCGCAAGCTCGGCATCGTCGTCGACCAGGTGCGCGGACGCGAGGAGGTGGTCGTGAAGCCGCTGCCGCAGTCGCTGCGCGGCCTGACCGGCCTGGCCGCCGCCACCATCACCGGCGACGGAAATCTGGCGCTCATCCTTGATGTCGCCGGCCTGCAGAACGCGATCTGAGCCCGCTTCGCGCGGCAACCCGCTGATTCAGCGCTGGCGCCAAGCTTGCAGTGCCCTGCGGCGATTCCCCTAAAGCCCCCGCAACCGACGGCCGATAGCACTGCGCATGGACATCCTCAGCCTCATCGGCATCGTGCTCGGCGTGGTCGCCATCGTCGGCGGCGCCGTCGCCAAGGGTGCCGGCCTGTCGTCGCTGTGGTCGGCGGCGGCCTTCATCATCGTCATCCTCGGCACGCTTGCAGCGATCCTCGTGCAGACGCCGATGCCGACCTTCCGTCGTGCGCTCGGTATCTTCGGCTGGATCATCAAGCCGCCCGAGGACCACGGCCGTCAGCTGCTCAACCAGATCAACGGCTGGAGCGCGCGCGCGCGCAAGGACGGCCTGCTCGGACTTGAGGCGGACATCGAGAAGCTGACCGATCCGTTTCTGCGCAAGGGCCTGCAGATGCTGGTCGACGGCAATGAACCCGACACCCTTCGCAAGGTGCTGGAGATCGATCTGCACAGCCAGGAACAAAGCGACCTGGCGGCGGCCAAGGTGTTCGAGGGCATGGGCATCTACGCGCCGACGCTGGGCATCATCGGCGCCGTGCTGGGGCTGATGGCGGTGATGCAGAACCTGGCCGACCCTTCAAAGCTGGGCGTCGGCATCGCCGCGGCCTTCACCGCCACGATCTACGGCATCGCCTCGGCCAATCTGTTCTTCCTGCCGGTAGCGGCGAAGTTGAAGTCGGTGATCCGGCAGCGCGCGCGCACCCATGAGCTGGTGATCGAGGGCCTGATCGCTATCGCCGAGGGCGAGAACCCGCGCAATATCGAATCGCGGCTGCAGGGCTACCTGCTGTGAGGCACGGCCGCCGCGCCGCG
>JBIJCA010000018.1:0-28692 GCA_044344935.1 Aquimonas sp.
CCTACTCGACCAGCGCGCGCAATCTCGGCCTGGACCACCAGACCGGCTCATCGCAGATCTACGTGCAGGATGCCGTCACCGACGCGCTGGAGCTGGCCAGCGCTGCACCCAATGGCCTTGGCGGCAACGGCAATGCCTCGCATCCCGCCTTCAGCGGCAACGCCCGCTTCGTCGCCTTCAGCAGCTTCGCCAGCAACATCCTCGGCACAGACCAGCCGCAGTTCCTGACGCTGTACCTGCGCGACCGCTCCAGCCAGACGACGCGCCGCGTGTCCAACGGGCTGAACGGGCTGATCAACGGTCAGGCCCGCTATCCGACGGTCTCGGACGACGGCCGCTACGTCGCCTACTACAGCCAGGCCAGCAACCAGGTGCCCGGGGACACCAACGGCCAGAGCGACCTGCTGCTGACCGACATGAACACGGGCACCACCGAACGGCTGTCGCTCAGCAACAGCGGCGCGCAGGTGGCCGAGGGCGCGCCTGAAAGCTGGATGCCCAGCCTGAGTGGCGACGCCCGCTACGCCGTGTTCAGCGCGCGCGGCAACCTCACCGCCGTCCCGGACAACAGCGCCTTCCAGATCCATCTGCGCGATCGGGTGGCGCAGACCACGACCCTGCTCAGCGTCAACGCCCAGGGCCAGGCCGGCAACAGCAGCAGCAACGAGCCGAGCCTGTCGCGGAACGGCCGCTACGTGGCCTTCCGCAGCTTCGCCACCAACCTGATCGCGGGCCCGAACAGCGGCCTGTTCCGGCTGGACCGCAGCAGCGGCCAGCTGCTGGCCGTCCCGACGCCGCCGAACAGCTTCGCCTGCAGCCTGCCGACCGTGTCCAACCGCGGCGACGTCAGCTTCCTGTGCTCCGACAGCCCCGGCAGTGGCACCCAAGCGTGGCTGTTCCGGGCACCTGCCAGCCTGTTCCTGCTCAGCGGCAGCACGGCCGGCGGCGTTGGCAACGGCGTCGCCGAGAGCTGGCATGCCATCGGCGAGAACGGCACGCTGATGGCGTATTCGTCGACGGCCACCAACATCGTGGCGGGCGACACCAACGGCTTGACCGATCTCTTCGTGGTCGCCGACACCGATCGGCTGACGCAGCTGTTTGCCGACGGTTTCGAGTAGCCGCGTCGGAATTCCGCGGCGTCCTGCGTATCTGCAGGGACAGGGGGTCGCGTCGGCCCGCCTCAGGAGATCCGCATGCGCCCACGTTCACTGACCGCCCTGTTGCTCGGTCTGGCATGTGCCGCCAGTTGCCTGGGCTATGAGCCCGCTGAAGACATGCAAAGCGCCGAAGAGCGCGCTGCCGAGCGGCCGCCCGGCGCCTGGCACGGACAGTGGGTGTTACGTCGCGAACATCCGGAACTGCGCACCCTGGGCGGCTCGCGCGCGCTCGACATCGAGGTCTGGCACGGCCTGGACGAGCAGGAGGCCAGCGTGCAGTGGTCGACCGGCCCCGCGATCTGCCCCGAGATCGATGACGAGCCTTGCGAATGGATCGGCGCCCACGGCAGCAGCGAGGGTGCGGTGATCGACGGCCGCCTGCACTTCGCGCTGCCGCTGTCGGCCGACAGCGAAGATCCGCTGTTCGTGCAGCTGCCCTTGCCAGGCGCGGGCCGCGGCGCGGCAGTGAACGCCCGCGGAGGCATCGGCTTTCCGCTGGAGGCCGAGCGTCGCGAGCCCTGAGGCGCGGGTGTGAGCGCCCTGCTGCAGACCCGCTTGCTCAATCTGATATCCCTTTGATATCTTCCTCCCGCACCCAAGGAGGACGCCATGAAAGAATCGCCGCTCGGCTCGTTGCCCGGTATACCCACTGCCCTGGCCCTGCTGGCGGGCATGATCGCGATCGTGTTGCTGTTCATCGCCGGCTTCCGGGCTGGCCCGGCCCTGATCGTGCTGGGCCTGACCTTCATCACCATGGGCTTCTGCCTGATCGGGCTGTACATGGTCGAACCCAACCAGGCGGCGGTGCTCAGCCTGTTCGGCCGCTATGTCGGCACGGTCAAGGACACCGGCCTGCGCTGGAACAATCCCTTCTTCACCAAGCGCAAGGTCTCGCTGCGCGTGCGCAACTTCGAGAGCGGCAAGCTCAAGGTCAACGAGCTCGAAGGCAGCCCGATCGAGATCGCCTCGGTCATCGTCTGGAAGGTGGTCGACTCGGCGGAAGCCGTGTTCAACGTCGACGACTACGAGAGCTTCGTGCACATCCAGTCGGAATCGGCGCTGCGCGCGATGGCCAGCAGCTATCCGTACGAGCCGCACAACGACGGCGACATCGCCCTGCGCAGCCACGCCGCCGAGGTGTCCAGGCACCTGACCGAAGAGATCCAGGCGCGGCTGGAGCAGGCCGGCGTGGAAGTGATCGAGGCCCGCATCAGCCACCTCGCCTACTCGGCCGAGATCGCCCAGGCCATGCTGCAGCGCCAGCAGGCCAACGCGGTGATCGCCGCGCGCACGCGCATCGTCGAAGGCGCGGTCGGCATGGTCGAGATGGCGCTGGACAAGCTGGCCGAGCGCAAGGTCGTCGAGCTGGACGACGAGCGTCGCGCCGCCATGGTCTGCAACCTCCTGGTCGTGCTCTGCGGCGACCGCGGCCCGCAGCCGGTGCTGAACACCGGCAGCCTGTACTGACGGCCGATGAGCGAGAAGAAAGCCTATCCGCTGCGAATCCGCGCCGAGGTGATCGACGCGATGCAGCTGTGGGCCGACGACGAGCTGCGCTCGCTGAATGCGCAGATCGAATACGTGCTGCGCGACGCGCTGCGTCGCAGTGGTCGCTTGAAGGCGGCGGCAGCGCCGCCGCCGTCGCAAGAGCCCGAAGACTGAAACCCACAGGAAGAAACCCGATGACGCGTGGATGGATCACCCTGCTGATCGCGATCGCCGCGCTTGCGTCCTATGGTTTCGGCTTTGAACTTTCAGCCTGGGGACTGGTGGGCGTCGGCGCGGGGTTGGAGCTGTGGTTCTGGCTCCGCGTGTGGCCGCGCGAGCCGCGTCAGCCGGCTCAGCCGACGTAGCCCGCCAGCACGAACAGGGCGAGCACGCTCAGCCAGACCAGCAGCACGCGCCAGACCAGGCTCATGGCGTCTCGCAGCTCGCGCAGCGCGCCGTCGGGGATCGCGGCCGCGCCTACCGTCGCCGCATCGGCCGCAGCGAGCTCGACGTCCGGCGGCAGCGGCAGCCCTTCATCCAGCGCGTCCTCGATCAGCTCCTCGCGCACGCTCGCACGGGCGGCAACGTCAAGAAAGCCGAGATCCAGCACCAGCCAGCCCTCGCCGCGACCGGCGTGCCAGTCGCGCCAGGCGGCAAGCACGGCATCGAAGTGCGCCGCCAGCGCCAGCGCCAGGCACATCAGCTGCGCCGGCGCCCAATCGAGTAGCAGGGCGAACTGGCGCAGCAGCTCGCGCTGGCCCTCCGGCGCGGCTTCGCGCTCGCGCGCGGCCAGCTGCGCCAGGCGATACATCAGCGCACCGAACGCACCGAGCAGCAGGAACCAGAACAGCACGCCGAACCAGCGCGACAGGCCCTGGCGGAACACCGTGTGCACCAGTGGCGTACCCGAAGTCGCGCAGTCGACACAGCCCTCGCTGAGCTCGGCGAGGGCGTGCCGGCGCGATTCCGCGTCCGGCGCGCTGGCCAAGGCTTCGACATCGAGATCGAGATCGCGCGGGCCCCAGCACAGGAACAGCACCGCGAGCTGCAGCAGGAACCCGGGCAGCCCGTACAGCCAGCCGGACAGCAGCCACTGCAGCGCCGCCAGCGCCAGCAGCGGCAGCACCACTGCGGGCAGCCAACCCCAGCGCCCGGCCAGACTGGGCTGCGCGCCGAGCGCGGCGAGGGCGTCGCGCAGCAGGGCGGCAACGCGATCGTGCTGGCGCAGACGCTGCGCGGCCGGCGCCAGATGATCCAGCACCAGCGAAAGCACCACGGCAACCAGCGCAGCAGACATCGTTCGGATTCCTTCTTGGATGCGGAGCCGCGGCAGGACGGCGGCGGCGCGGAACGCCGCGAGCGTGGTGCAAAAGCACGCGGCTCGCAAGTCGCGGCGACCCTACGCCAGCGTAGCGAACGCAGCTGTTGGCAGCCATGCACGACGAGTGCTGGCGTGACTGTGGCGCGCGTTTTGCCTATCACTTCGAGGCCACCACCGCGCACGCAGGAGCCCACCATGGCAGGCAGCGATGACATCCTCACCGCCGACAGCGCCACCGCGCTGTGGCAGGACCTCGTGCGCGAAGGCGAGCAGCGCTGCGGCGCCACGCTCGACGAGTCCAGCGAAAGCTGGCTGGTGTTCACCCTGATGCGGCATCTCGGCAGCACCGGGCTGACCGAACCGGCAATGGCGCTGGTATATCTCGATGCCATGCAGAAAAGCGGCGCGGCCAGCCGCAGCCGCGCACTGCAGGACGTGGGAGAACGCTGCCTGCTGATTGCCGGTCTCTACCCGGAGCTGGCGCAGCGGCGCCGGGTCAGCCAGGCCTACTACATCGAACTTGGACAAGGCGCGTTCCGGCAGCTTGCCGACGAAACCCGGCGTGCGGCCGCCGAGCTGTTCGAGGGCATCGCGCGACAGTTCGCGCGGCTGGTGCGTGTGCTGGTCGAACTGCGCGCACTGTCGGGCGAATGGCGGGGTCTGGCGCCGCTGGAGCGGCACGCACTCAGCCTGGCCGCGCAGACCACCGGGAACGACTTCAGCCAGCGCATTCTGGTCCGTGACAGCGGGCACGCCTGAGCGCCGCCTTCAGCCGCCGGCTGCCAGCACGCCGGGCAGCCAGGTCGCGAGCGCCGGCCACAGCGCCAGCAGCACCAGCATCAGCAGCTGCAGGCCGATGAAGGGCACCACCCCGCGGTAAAGATCGGGCGTGGCCAGTCCGTCCGGCACTGCCCCACGCAGGTAGAACAGGGCGAAGCCGAAAGGCGGGGTCAGGAAGCTCGTCTGCAGGTTGATGGCCATCATGACGCCCAGCCAGACCGGGTCGACGCCCAGCAGAAACAGCACGGGCGCGACGATCGGCACCACCACGAACACGATCTCGATGAAGTCGAGCACGAAGCCGAGCACGAACATCAGCAGCATCACCGCAACGATCGCGCCCCACTTGCCGCCGGGCAGCCCCGTGAGCAGGGCATGCACCAGATCGTCGCCGCCGAAGCCGCGGAACACCAGCGCGAACAGCGCCGCGCCAACAAGGATGGCGAACACCATGGCGGTGATCAGCACGGTCTCACGCGAGACATGGCGAAGGCAGTCGAGGCCGAGCTGACCGCGAAGCAGGGCCAGCAGGCTGGCGCCGACGGCGCCCACGCCGGCCGCTTCGGTCGGGGTGGCGTAGCCGAACAGAATGGCACCGAGCACGCAGACGATCAGCAGCAGCAGCGGCAGCGCCGCCATCAGCAGCTGCAGCGCAGTGCGCTGCGGCAGAGCAGCGGGATCCAGTGCCGGCGCCCGCAGCGGCTGCCGCCATGCGACCCAGCCGGCATAGACCAGGTACAGCACGACCAGCAGCAGGCCCGGCACCACGGCACCGGCGAACAGATCGCCCACTGAAACCGTCTGCGGCGCGAAGTTGCCCAGCTTCAGCTGCGCCTGCTGGTAGGCCGAGCCCAACTGGTCGCCCAGCAGCACCAGCACCACCGAAGGCGGAATGATCTGCCCGAGCGTGCCCGAAGCGCAGACCGCGCCCGAGGCCAGACGCGGGCAATAGCCGTGGCGCAGCATGGTCGGCAGCGCGATCAGTCCGAGGGTGACCACGGTGGCGCCGACGATGCCGGTAGAGGCCGCCAGCAGGGCGCCGACCAGCAGCACCGCGAACACCAGCCCGCCGCGCATCCGCCATTTTCGAGCGCTGCAGCATGACCCCCATGAACACGAACAGGGGCACGGCCAGCAGGGTTTCGTTGCCCATGATCCCGAACACGCGGTTCGGAAAGGCCTCAAGGAAGGCGGCATCGAAAATGCCGAGCGCGATTCCCACGCCGGCGAACAGCAGGGCGACGCCGCCCAGGGTGAAGGCCACTGGGAAGCCCAGCATCAGCCCAGCGCACAGAGCCAACACGAGCAGCAGCACCATCACCGCGCTCATTCCCCGGCCTCGCGCGCGAGCGCCGTGCGCACGTGGCGCAGGCACAGCACCAGCGACTGCACCGACAGCAGCCAGGCACTGAGAGGAATCAGGCCTTTCAGCAGGAACACGCCCGGCAGCCCGCCCGGCTCGCGCGAGGACTCGCCGATCCGCCAGCTCGCGGCGACGTAGTCGAGGCTGATCCACAGCAGGAACAACGCGAACGGCAACAGCAGAAGGAGATGACCGCCGGCCTCGATCCAGGCGCGCGTCCGTGCGGAGAAGCGCGATTGCAGCACGTCGACCCGCACATGCCGGTCGAGCCGCAGCGCCCAGGCCATGCCGAGCATGAACACGCATGCGTGCAGCCAGAGCATGGCCTCCTGCACCGCGATCGAGCCTTTGCCGAGGCCATAGCGCGCGGCCACCAGACCGAAGCAGAGCAGTACCAGCAGCGGCGTCAGCGTGACCAGCAGTGCGCCGAGAGCCGCCTGCAGGGCCTCCAGCGCGCGCGGCCACGCCAGCAGCACGATCGCCAGGAGCAGCATCAACCACAGCGGCAGCGGAACACCGAGCCATCCTCGGTGGCCGGCCCACAGGCCAAGCGTGTGCAGGGCTTCGATCATTGGAGGTCCTGGGCGTTAGGGCTTCGGCGGGATCAGGCGCTGCCGCCGCACGGCAGCGGCGGGCGCTCATTCTGGCCGGAATGCGGCGTATTCGGGCAGCACCCCGCTCACCGGCAGGCAGAGCAGCGTCCGACCACCGGAAGCGCGGACTCGGAGCTGCAGGCCAGGGCCAGCACCTGGCACCCCGCGGCAGCGCCCTCGAAGCCGCCTACAATCGCGCCCCCTGCCTGTTCCGTCGAAGTGAACGACTTCCATGCGCCTTGACCGTCTGATCGCCAACCTCGGCTACGGCAGCCGCCGCGAAGTCCAAGGTTGGTGCCGCGAGGGCTACATCACCGACCGCGCCGGCACGCCGCTGCGCCACGATGCCAATGTCGAGGCCGCGAACGTGCTGTTCGACGGCGAGGCGCTCGACCCGGTCGCACCGCTGACCCTGATGCTGCACAAACCGGCCGGCTACACCTGCTCCAACAAGGACACCGGCCGCCTCGTCTACGAGCTGCTGCCGGAGCGCTACCGCTTTCGCGACCCGGTGCTGTCCTCGGTCGGCCGACTCGATCGCGAAACCTCGGGCCTGCTGATGTTCACCGACGACGGCGCCCTGCTGCACCGGATCATCTCGCCGAAGCAGCACGTGCCCAAGGTCTACGAAGTCGTCGTCGCCGACCCCTTGCGCGGCGACGAGGTCGAGGTGTTCAGCAGCGGAACCCTGATGCTCGACGGCGAAGACACCCCGCTCAAACCGGCCGGCTTCGAGCGGCTCGGCGAACACAGCGCGCGCCTGACCCTGCACGAGGGCCGCTACCACCAGGTGCGCCGCATGTTCGGCGCACTCGGCAACCGCGTGGTCGAACTGCACCGCAGTGCGGTGGGCGCATTGACGCTCGAAGGGTTGGAGGAAGGGCAGTGGCGGCGGCTGGATGAGAGCGATCTGCGGCGAGTGTTTGGCGGCTGATGCTTGGGGTTCGGACCCTCGTACCCAAATCCACAAGTGTCTGGCAGTTCCGCCATTGCTTCCGTCCCGGAGAATCGATGAGCAAGCTTGCGCTTCTGTTCTTTTCCCTTGTGTTGCTGCTTGTCTCTGGCTGTCGAACCAAACCAGAAGCCGAGGTCTACGAGTGGGTGGCCCAAGAGCTTCTTCAAGAGAGGTCGACGCTGGTCATCGCATCCGCTGTGGATGGGCGTTGGTTCGAGGAGAATTCTGCGAAGTCGATCGCTTCTGAAGGCAGGCTGCCTGTAGGCGAAGGGTCGCCCTGGCTGAAAGTCGAACACATGCATCTTGTTCAACGGCTCTTTGAACAAAACCGCGATGACGGGACCATCGACTGGTCGCCACGAAACCATCATGTGCGGCTCTTGGCGGGCGACCTCCGGGCGAAGCCCCGCGGCGACCATGAGACAGCGAGCATGTGCTTCTTGGCCGATGCCATGCCCGCCATTGGAGTTGCCAACCAGGAAGGCAGGTCGTTCAGACCTTACTACTCGTTCTCCAGAGTAGCTTTCAGCGACGACGGTCAGCACGCGATCCTCAAGGTCGCCTACGCCTGCGCACCCGTCAGCGGTGCCTTCGAAGGCCTGTTGATTCTTCGTCGCCAAGGCGGAACCTGGTCGGCTGCGTCGAGCTTGATGCTCTGGATCTCGTGATCGACTGGTCTGCAGCTCCGTTCGTTGATCCCGACATGTGTGCTTGCGGCGAGATTTTGAGTGGCCGGGAATACTGGCCACATGAGTCGCACGTGGAGCTTTCTTCAGGCGTCGGAGCAGCATGAAGATGTCGCCGACAGCACAGAAGCCACAGGCTTGGGCATTGCTTTAGGCCGGGCCCAAGCTGACCAAGCACCCAGTTGGACCGGGTAGGTTGGGCCAAGCGCAGCGCGGCCCAACGCTGGGAAACGAAACCCCGGGGCAAGCGTGGTGACGCGATGTTGGACCGCGCTGCGCTTGGCCCAACCTGCCCATTCGCTACGGCAGCGCGCTACAGCTTTTTCAGATCCGCCTGCGCCAGCTCGGCCACTTGCTTGTCGCCGGCGCTGGCCAGCTGCAGTGCAGCGCGGGCTTCGTCGGTGCGGCCGAGCTTGGCGAGGATCTGGCCGCGGCGCCAATGCGCGCCTTCGACGCTGAGGTCGCTGGGCTTGTCCTCGACGGCAAGGAACTGGTCGAAGTGCTGCAGGCCGGCTTCGAGTTCCTCGCCGGTGACGGCGGCCAGGCGGCCCAGCTGGTAGATCGCATAGATGTCATCCGCCTTCAGCTGCAGCGCCTGCTGCCACACGGCGCGCGCTTCGGCATTGCGCTGTTCGCGAAGATGCAGGTTGGCCAGCGCGTTGCGGGCGCGGATAGAGGCGGGGTCGGCTTCCACGGCGGCTTCAAAGTGCGAGCGTGCGGCGGCGAAGTCCTGATCGGAAGCGGCCATCTGGCCGCGGGCGAGCTGGCCGTAGGACGCATGGATGGCATCGATCTCGGGCAGCGTGGCTTCGGCTTTGTCGCGGCCGCCGCCGGCTACGCCGGGCGCCTGCAGGTAGTAGCCGAGCAGATCGAAGCGGGCGTCGATGTTGGCGGGGTCGAGCTTGACCGCGGTCTCCCAGGCTTCGCGACACTTGCCGGCCCAGCTCAGCTTGGTGAACACGCTGGCGGCCAACGCCTGTCGACCATAGACCCGGCCCAGCCACAGGAAGGCCTGCGCGTTCTGCGGTTCGCGTTCGGCCCAGGCCTCGGCCAGTTCGATGGCGCGATCGAGGTCGCCGCCGCTCATCACATCGCGCACCTCGATGGCGGCGGGCGGCAGCGGCGGGGTCTGCGCCTGCGCGGCATGCGCTCCGAGGGCGAGAGCAAGGAACAGGGCCGAACGGACAAACAGACGCGGCGACAGGGACATGCGGGGCGCTCCGGTGGGTGAGCGCGGAGCATGCATCGCTTTCGCTAAACCGTCGATGAGTTCAGAGAGTGACTGAAGTCATCCACAGCGGCGGCCCGGGGTGGACGATCGCCATCGTTGTCCCCTTCGTTGACATGGAGGCGTCCTCTGGCCGACTGGGTCGGACGGGGGAGACACCGACGTCTTTCGCAGGGCTCCCCCCTCTCCCCCGACCCCTCTCCCACGAGGGGAGAGGGGAGCAAGGCGTCGAGCGCAGATTCGCGTCCTCGCGTCATCGCGGATCGAGGAGGCGATCGGTCCGATCCGGCTCGAAGGGTTGCGGGATCACCAGTCGCGCGTCAGGGGATCGGATTCGAATCCCCAATCCCGAATCCCAAATCCCCGCTCCTCACGCCGCCAGGCCGTAGCTCCGCAGCAGGGCCTCGGGCTCGGGTTCACGGCCGCGGAAGGCGATGAAGCTCTCCAGCGCGGGGCGCGAGCCGCCGACGGCGAGGATCTCGCGGCGGAAACGTTCACCCGCTGCCGCATCCAGCACGCCGGCGGCGGCGAAGGCGCCGAAGGCATCGGCCGACAGCACCTCGGCCCACAGATAGCTGTAGTAGCCCGCTGCATAGCCGCCCGCAAAGATGTGGGTGAAGGTGTTGGGCATGCGCTGCCAGGCCGGCGGGCGGATCACGGCGACCTCGTCGCGCACGGCATCGAGCAGGGCCATCGCCTGCGCCCCGCGCGCCGGGTCGAACTCCAGATGCAGGCGGAAATCGAACAGGGCGTATTCGAGCTGGCGCACCAGGAACAGGCCGGCGTGGTAGTGACGCGCCGACAGCAGCTTGTCGAACAGGGCCTGCGGCAGCTTCTCGCCGGTCTGGTAGTGGCCACCGAGCAGATCGATGCCGACGCGCGTCCAGCCGAAGTTCTCCATGAACTGGCTCGGCAGTTCGACCGCGTCCCATTCGACGCCGCTGATCCCGCCGACGCCCGGCCAGGCGACCTCGGTCAGCATGTGGTGCAGGCCGTGGCCGAACTCGTGCAGCAGGGTGATCACGTCGTCGTGGGTCAAGAGCGCCGGCAGCTCGGGCGTCGGCGGCGGCACGTTGCAGACCAGGAAAGCGACCGGGATCTGCGGGTGCTCCAGCGCATCGATGCGGGCGCGGCAGACGTCCATCCAGGCGCCACCGCGCTTGCCGCTGCGCGCGTACAGGTCGACATAGAAGCCGGCACGCACGCGGCCGTCGGCATCCAGCACGTCGAAGTAGCGGGCATCCGCATGCCACAGCGGCACGTCATCGCGCGGCGCGAAGCGCAGCCCATACAGCTGCCCGGCCAGCGCGAACAGGCCGTCGATGACGCGGGCGACCGGGAAGTAGGGCTTCGGATCCTCGTCGCTGTAGTCGAAGCGCTGCTGGCGCAGCTTCTCGGCGGCGTAGCCGACGTCCCAGACCTGCAGGGCGTCGATGCCGAGCTCGGTGCGCGCGAACTCCGACAGTTCCGCCAGCTCACGTTCGGCAACGGGCTTGGCCTTGGCCGCCAGCTCGCGCAGAAAGCGCAGCACGCGCTCGGGTTCGCCGGCCATCTTGTCGGCCAGGGAGACGTGCGCGCTGGAGGCAAAACCCAGCAGCTGCGCGGCCTCGTGGCGCAGGGCCAGGATCTCGCCGATGCGCGCGCTGTTGTCGTGCGCAGCATCGTGCGGGCCCTGGTCGGAGGCACGGGTCTGGTAGGCGGTGTAGACCGCCTCGCGCAGGCTGCGGTCGTCGGCGAAGTTCAGCACCGCCTGCACGGCCGGGCCTTTCAGCGTGGCGACGGCGCCCTCAACCTCATGTTCTGCACCCATCGCCCGCAGCATCGACTGCGCGGACTCGGGAATGCCGGAGAGTTCGGCTTCGGTGAGCGGCTTGAACCAGGCGTCGGTGCTGTCGAGCACGGCTTCTTCAAACGCCGTGGAGAGACGCGAGAGCTCGCTCTGGATCGCCTTGAAGCGCGAGCGCGCCGGCTCTTCCAGTGCGACGCCGGACAGTTCGAAGCCGCGCAGGCTGTCCTCGATCAGCGCGCGCTCGGGTCGCGGCAGGGCTTCGAACGCGGAGGACTGGCGCAGCCGCCGCACCGCCTCGAACAGGCCGCGGTGCTGGCCCAGCGCCGCCGAAAAATCGGTGATGCGCGCCTCGGCCTCGGCATAGACCTCGCGCAGCTCGGCCGAATCGGCCACGCCGTGCAAATGCCCCACCGGCGCGAAGCTGTGGTCGAGCGCAGCCTGGGCGCGCTCCAGCGGCGCCATCAGGCTGTCGAAGCTGGGCTCGCCGGGCGAGGCAAGCACCTGCTCGACGCAGGCCTCGTAGTTGGCGATGCGCGCCTCGACCGCGGGCAGGACGTGGTCCGCGGCGATGGAAGGGAAGTCGGGCAGGCCGTGCTTGGCGAGGAGCGGATTGGGTTGGGTTTTCATGGCCACATTGAGTGCGGTCTCCACCCGAGAATGCAAGCCCCTGCCCTGCATCCGCCCTGACCGGCCCCGCGCATTCATCCGGCGGCAACGCGGGCGGAGGTGCGGCTTGGACAACTCACGCATCGTGAACTTTTGGTGCAGACTCCGGTCGCTTTTTTACTCACCTTCCGAGCCTTGCATGGACCGCATCATGATCGAACTCCGCGGCATCAGCCGCCGCTATCGCTTGCACGGCCAGACCGTGGCGGCACTGGACGGCGTGGACCTCGACGTGGGCGCCGGCGAGCTGTTGGCGATCACCGGCGCATCAGGCTCCGGGAAATCGACCTTGCTGAACGTGCTGGGCTGCCTGGACCGCCCGGACAACGGCCATTACCGCCTGGATGGCGAGGACGTCGCCGGCCTGGACGACGATGCTGTCAGCGCAGTGCGCAACCGCCGGATCGGCTTCGTATTCCAGTCCTTCCATCTGCTGCCCCGACTGGACGTGCTGGAGAACGTGCTGCTGCCGCTGCGCTTCTTCGGCGAACTGGCGCAGGGCCAGCGCGAGGCGCATGAGGCGCGCGCGGCCGAGCTGCTGCGCCGGGTTGGCCTGGGTGATCGCCTGCGGCACCGCCCGCAGGCCCTGTCGGGCGGGCAGATGCAGCGGGTGGCGATCGCCCGCGCACTGCTGATGCGGCCTGCCCTGTTGCTGGCAGACGAACCCACCGGAAACCTCGATTCGCGCTCTGCCGCCGAGGTGGTTGAGCTGCTGCGCGAACTCAATGCCGACGGCCAGACGGCGCTGATCGTCACTCATGATCCGGCCCTGGCCGAGGCGCTACCGCGCCAGGTACGGCTGCGTGATGGCAAGGTGGAGCACGACCATGTGCATTGAGCAGCACTGCTGCACCTGTTTGGTTTCGGAGCGTGGGAAACATCCAGACGCCGTCGCGAGGGCGTCGCTGGGTGTTCGTGGCAAAGCGCGATACGTGAATTCAAGGGAGTTTGGCGAGCCAAATGACCGCGGAATTCGCGGAGCGCGCTGCCGCCACGGACGTCCAGAGGCGGCCGCAGCAGGCGGATGGCTTTTCTGCATGCTCTCGGTCTTGCTTGCGATGGCCCTGCCGACCTGGGCGGGCGCACAGGTGCTGAGCGGCGAAGTCGTCGCTGTCGAAGCCGAGGCCATCCTCGTCCCGCCCTCGAACAGTTCGCCGGTAGCGCTGCGCTATCTGGTGCCGGAGGGCGCGGCGGTGCAGCCGGGCGATCCACTGGTGCGGATCGATCCTGGCCAGGCACTGGCCCAGGTGCGTACTTTGGAGAACCAGATCGAGCAGATGAGCGCCCGGATCGACAAGGAGCTGGCGGACTTGGCCCTGGCTGTCCTCGATGCCGAGTTGGAGGCCCTGGATGCCGACGCCGAGCTGGCCCGCGCTGAAGTCGACTCCGCCATCCCGGCCAGCTTCCTTCCCCCCTTGGAGTACGACCGGTTCCAGAATGCGCTGGAACGGCAGCAGCGCGAACAGGCGCTCAAGCATGAGCAGCTGGCCGCAGCGCGCGACGCGGTGGAACGACGCCGCGCCGACGGACGGCTGGAGCAGAGCAAACTGGAAGCGGAGCTCGCCTTCAACCGCCTTCAGGTGGAACTGTCCGAACAGCGCGCCAGCCGCGCCGGCACCGTCACCCATGGCTTCGACACCTTCCGCGGGCTGCGCTACGCCGAGGGCAGCTCCGCTTATCCGGGCAACCGCATCGGCGAAGTGGTGGGTGAAGGCGGGTTCCGGGTACGCGCCTTTGCGCTGGAACCCGAGCGCGCTCTGCTGGCGAACGGGCAGACCGTGTGGCTGCAGTTCGACGCCCTACCCGGCCGCGCGGTTGAGGCGCGCATCAGCAGCATCTCGGCCGCGCCCGAGGCCAAAGCTGAATGGGGCGCTGGCCGCTACCACACCTTGCTGGTGGACGCGCCTGCACTTGCGGAGCTGCCGCTGCGCGCCGGGATGAGCGCGCGCGTGCAAATGCAGCCGCCAAGCGCCTCTGCAGCGAACGCGGCGGCTACCGCTGCGGCGCCCAGGTTCGAGGGCGAGCTGTTCGCGCGCGACAGCGCGGCGCTGATGCCGCCCGGCATCGAGAACACCTGGCAGTTCAACATCACCGAACTGGCACCGGACGGCAGCCAGGTGGAGGAAGGGCAGGTGGTCGTTGGCTTCGATGCCAGCCAGCTGATGCAGAACCTGCAGATCAAGCAGAGCCAACTCGGCGAAAAGCGCAGCGAGCTCGACAAGCTGCTGCTTCAGCAGGACGACAGCGCCCGCAGCGAAGCCCTGCGGACGGCGCAGCAAACCGCGGATCTCGACAAGGCCGAGCGCAAGGCCAGCCAGCCCGAAGGCCTGATCGGACGCAATGACTACCGCAAGCTGGTGATCGAGCTTGAGCGCGCGCGCCAGCGCATGGATCGGGAGCGTGCACGCGAGATCGCGGCGGCGCATCAGCGGGCACAGGAGAAGCGGCTGCTGCTGGCCGAGGTGGAGCAGCTCGACAGCGAGGTACAAGTGCTGCAGCAGGGCATGCTGGCGATGAGCGTGCGTGCGCCACGCGCCGGCCTGATGCTGCACCGCTCCAACTGGCAGGGCGAGAAGTTCGAGGTCGGCGCACAGATCTGGATGGGGCTGGCGGTAGCCGAGATTCCCGACCTGGCCAGCATGGCTGTGCGTGGCACCGCGCCCGAGCGCGAGCTCAGTGCCCTGGCGCTGGGCCAGCGCGCACGGATCAGCCTGCAGGGCGGCACCCGCGAAACCCTGGGCGGCCGCGTGGTGCGGCTGGGCAACACGGTGCGCAGCCGCTCGCGCCTGCAGCCGGTGCCGGTCATCGACGTCGAGATCGAACTGGACGCACGACCGGAGGGGCTGCGCCCGGGCCAGGCTGTGCAAATCGAGCTGCTGCCGCTGGCGGACGCAGCGCTGGCCGCACGGGGTCAACCGTGAAGCCGCAACCGCGCTCAGGGAGATGTCGGGCGCTGGCACCGCTGCTTGCGGTCCTGCTGGCAGGCTGCGCCCTTGAACCCGGGCCCAGTCAGACCGTGCTCGAAACCGTCGAGCTGCGCCCGACCCGCATGCAGGTCGAAACCGAAGGTCGCCTGCGCGCCACCCGCGCCACGCCGCTACTCGTGCCCGGCGAGAACTGGAGCCAGCGCCAGCTGCTGTGGATGGCAGAGGACGGCAGCCGGGTCGAGACGGGCGCCCTGGTGGCGCGCTTCGGTGCACCGCAGAGCGAGCTGGAGCTGGACAAGTCCCTGCTGGATCTCTCCCGCGGTGCGCTGGCGAAGGACGGCGTCGCCGCGCGTCTCTCGGCCGAGCGTGGCCGCCTGGATGTGGACCTGGCCGATGTCGAGGGCCAACTGGCGATTGCCCGCCGCTACGAGGGTGCCGACCTGGCCATGTTCGCCCGCAACGAGGTGCTGGACGCGCTGGAGGACGTCGAATTCCTCGGCGAGAAGCGCGGCGTGATCGATTGGCGGCTGCAGCGCAGCCTGCTGCTGGCCCGCGCCGAGCAGGCAGTGCTGGACAAGCAACGCGCCACGCACGAGCTCAACGCCCAGCGCCGACGTGGCGATCTCGATGCTCTGGAGCTGCGCGCGCCCAATGCCGGCGTGCTGGTGCTGACCGCCAACTGGAGCGGCGAGAAGCCGCGCCTGGGCGGCCAGATGTGGGCCGGCAACGAGTTCGCCAGCCTGCCCGATCCCAGCGCGCTGGAGCTCGAGATCAGCCTGCCGCAGAACGAAGCCGCCGGCATCGCGGTGGGCACCGCGGTAGAGTTCCACCCGCTGGGCCGTCCCCAGCTGGCGGTGCGCAGCCAGCTGCACTGGGTCGCCGGCAGCGCGCAGCAACGCAGCCGCCAGAGCCCGGTGAAATACCTGCAGATGCGCGCCGAGGTGCCCGCCGAGATGGCCGCGGCGCAGGGCTGGGTGCCCGGCATGGGCTTTGTCGTGCGTCTGCTGCTGCTGGAGTCCGAGGCCGCGATCACCCTGCCCAATGTCGCCCTGCAGGTCGAAGGAGCGCAGGCCACGGTGCAGGTGGCCGGGCCCACCGGCTTCGAGCTGCGTGCGGTCGAGCTCGGCCAGCGCGGGCCCGTGCGCAGCCAGATCCTGGCGGGACTGCAGCCCGGCGAACGGGTCCAGCTCGTGGCCGCCGCGGAGAGCAGTCCATGAACCCGGCACTGAAGCTCTGGCGCGAGGCGCTGGATGAACTCTGGCGGCGGCGCCTGCGCACCGGTCTGACCCTGCTTGGCCTGGTGTTCGGGGTCGGCTCGATTGTGGCCATGCAGGGCGTCGGCGAGGGCAGTCGCCGCGAGGCCCTGCGTCTGGTCGAAGGCCTCGGCCTGAACAATCTGATCGTGGAGTCAATCAGCGCCGATGGCGAGGCTCTCCGCGAGCGCCGCGAGCGCAGCCTGGGCCTGACCCGCGCCGACGCTTTCGCACTGCTGGAGAGCCTGCCCGGCGCGCATCGCGCTGCGGCGGAGAAGAGCGTGCGGACACACTCGGTGTTCAGCGATGCGGGCTCCGCCGACGCCGGCATCCACGCCGTCAGCCCCGGCTATTTCCAGCTGTCGGCGCTGGCGCTTGCGCAGGGCAGGTCGCTGTCAGACGCCGACGAATCCGCCGGTGCAGCGGTGGTCGTGCTGGGGCATCAGGCGGCGCGGCAGCTGTTTCCGGAGGGCACAGCCCTGGGCCAGTGGGTGAAGCTGAATCACGCCTGGTTCGAAGTGGTTGGCGTGCTCGCCGATCGCGATCTCGCCGGCGCCCAGTTCGAAGGTGTACGCCTCGGCCTCGACAGCAACCGCGCCTTCATCCCGCTGGCCAGCGCGCTGCTGCGCTTTCGATTCCAGCCGCTGGAGGATGAGGTCGACCGGGTGCTGGTGGGCTTCGGCACGGCCGAACAGGTCCAGCGCGGGGCGGCGGTGGCGGCGGCGGTGCTGGCGCAGCGGCACGCGGGCGTGGACGACTACCGGCTGCTGCTGCCGGCCCAGCTGTTCGCACAGAACCAGCAGACCCAACGCATCTTCCGCATCGTGATGGGTGCGATCGCCGGAGTCAGCCTGCTGGTCGGCGGCATCGGCATCATGAACATCATGCTTGCCAACGTCCTGGAGCGGCAGCGCGAGATCGGCCTGCTACGCGCACTGGGCGCGCGCCGAAGGGACGTGGTGGCGCAGTTCATGCGCGAGACCGCGGTGGTCTGTGTCGCCGGTGCCTGCTTGGGCCTGCTGTTCGGTGCTGCCCTCGCCTACCTGATCGCCGCGCTGGCGGACTGGCAGGTGGCCTGGTCGCCGCTGCCGGTGCTGGCGGCCGCCAGCGTGTGCGCCGCAGTGGGCCTCGCCTTCGGCGTGTATCCCGCGCGCCGTGCAGCGGCGCTGGATCCGATCGCCGCGCTGCGGACCGAGTGAGGCGAGCGCGTGGTAGCGCACGCCCAACCCGCGGTCAGCGGCGACCCGGGTGCGACGCTGCGCCTCAACGCCAATCGCGGCCATGCCCATGACCGCAGGGCCTGCGCCGCGATCACCCTGCGTTGCTTCGGCCTCGACATGCAGCAAGGCTCGCGTCCACTGATCACGACCCTGCGACGAATCCCGACAGCCTGGCCGCAAGCGCACGTGTTCCGCGGGTGAGGACAAAAAACAGCAGCGGGGAGAGCAAGGCGATCGAAACGCACAGCACCGGATCGGCGCGAGCGATCAGCAGCAGGAGGATCGTCATGCCCGACCAGGCCGCGCTCCTGTGCGGCGCATCGCGCAGGCTCTGGACCAGATGGATCGTGGGCAGCAGCAGGATGTAGGCCAGCGCCAGGATCAGCACGACGATCTTGAACGCGATGAGATACCAGACCACTTCAACGGCTCGGTGCGGAATCAATGCACGCGGGTCGCTGAAGATCCGCGAGTAGGTACCGGCCCGGAGCAGCTTGAAGTGCGAGATCGAAACCCAGCCCAACGCGATCCACCAGCTTGACCACGGTGGCCAACTCGAAGGCAGCAGGGGCGCCAAGGCAAGCGCGAACTGGATGCTGAGTGGCAGCAACAGCATCCGCCAGCGGCAGGTCGGCCACCACAGCAACTGCAGGACGAATGCACTGGCCGCGAGGTTCAACCACGGCGCGGGCGATGTGCTGCCCCAGAAGGCTGCGGTGGCACAGAGACCCAAGGCCACGAGCAGCCGCCCGTATCCGACTCGGGCTTCGGAGGCCGCCAGTGATTGCAGCATCCGACTGAGCGCGTCCATCGATCTCATCAGCAGCGCGCTGGACAACAGCGCTGCCATCGCGGCGGCATAGAGGCCGATTGCGAGAACGGCTCCGGCGGGTGCGGCGATCCGTGCTTCGATCAGGGTGACCAGCGTCGCGGTCAGCGCCGCGAAGGCCATTGCAAGCAGGTGCTCCGAGCGTTCCGCGATCTCGCCCGCATGCTTCGAAACGGTGTTCTGGGTTGCCGGCCGTGACTGGATCTCCCAGATCTGACTGATCAGATTCGCCACCTCTCGACCAGGCTCGCGCAGCAAACGCCAGCGCGCTTGCCAGGCCCTGCCGCTATTGACCCGCTCCTTGAAGTCCTTGAACAACACCCGCTGCGTGCGCTGACGACCTGTCATCGGGCGATCAAGGTGCAGTTCCTGCAGTCGCGCCCGCAATGCAGCGGACAGCGTCTCCCCAAGCAGGCGTTCCACCCGGAAGTCACGCCCCCACTCGAAGTGCTGCTGCAGCGCCTCGACCACCTCGAGCGGCAGGCGCTCCTGAACGACCCAGCTCGCAAAGCGATAGCAGGCTTCCGCGCGCAGCGTCAGCGGGAGCTCATCAAGCATGAAGATCAGGCGCGGCACGGCATCGATCAAGGCCGCCTCACCCTCGCGCTGCCAGTAGTCGTGCAGAGAGCTCAGCAAGGCTTCGGGATCGACGGCCGGGATCAGCGCCTGGCCCTCCTCCTCAACAACGCCGGGCGCCGGCGCGATACCTGACGGATCGGACTGGCGACGCTCGGCTGGATCGATCAACTCGGCGGTCAGATCGGCGTTCGGGCAAGCCGTCTCGTAGTCCTCGCCGCGGGGCTCGGGTGCACGCGCGGAGCTGTCGCTCGAATCGACAGGCTCGATCGGGTGTTGGGGCGGGTTGCTGCACTGCTGCGCCCACTCCAACGCCCACTCGTAGCACTCGCGCAAACGCTGGTAGCCCTCAGGATCGCTGTCCGGACGGGTCTGTTTGAGCGAGCGGGCGTAGGCCTGCTTGATCGCGCGGGTGTCTTCCGTCTGCGCGATGCCGAGCACCTGCCAGGGGTTCATCGCCGCGGCCTCACAGGCGGAAGCCGCGGTCAATGCTGTCGAGCAGTTCGGCGAAGCGGATGCGGGCGTCGGCGATCTCGTCCGGCTCCTGGCGATCGAGGATCTGCTGGAACTGGTGCAGCCACTCCTGCACCTGCTGGCGCTCGGACCCCAGCCGGTCTTCGTAGAGGCGTTTGGCGCGCTCGATCAGGTAGCGGTTTTCCTGCTGCTCGCGCGGGTGCACCTTGAGTGCGTCCAGCGCCTTGAGGATGCGCGCCTGCTCGGCCGGATCGATGGCGCCGGCCTGCTGCTGCAGCACCACCTGGCGCTGGCGGCCGCCTTCCAGCTCATGGGCGTCGACGACCAGCAGGCCGCTGGCATCGTAGGAGAAGCGCACATCGATCTGTGCCTGGCCGGCGGGCAGGGCGGGCACTTCGAGGCTGACATGGCCGAGCTTCAGGTTCTCGCTGCCGATCGGCGATTCACCCTGGCAGATGTCGAAGTTCACCACAGTCTGGCGGTGTTGCACGGTCGCGTAACGGCCCACCCGCGACACCGGCACCGGCGTGTTGCGTTCGATGATCGGCGAGAAGCGGTCGCCGTCGATGATCACGCCCAGCGAGAACGGCATGACGTCGGTCAGCACGATCTCTTCCAGCGCGGCGTCGCGCGCCAGCAGGCCCGCCTGCACGGCGGCGCCGCGGGCGATGATCTCGTCGGGGTTGATGCTGCGCAATGGCAGGCGCTGGAACAGTCGCGCCACCGCCTGACGGACCAGGGGCATGCGGCTGGCGCCACCGACCAGCACCACTTCGTCGAGCTGGTCGGGACGCAGGCGGGCGTCGTTCATGGCGCGCTCGATCGGCCGCCGCAGTCGGGCCAGCAGCTCGGCGCTGGCCTGCTCGAACTCTTCGCGCGTCACCTCCAGCACGATCTGCTCGGTGCCGCAGACCAGGCGCAGCTCGGTGCGCGGCTGCTCGCTGAGTTCGCGCTTGGCCTGCTCGGCCGCTTGCCACAGCGCGCCCGAGCGCAGCATCGCTTCGACTGCCGCGCGCTGCGCGGGCGGGGCTTTCGACAGCAGCAGCTGCTGCAGGGCGCGACCGAAATCCTCGCCGCCGAGGCGCGTGTCGCCCGCGCTGGCGCGCACCTGCACCACGCCTTCGAAGTACTCGAGCACGGAGACATCGAAGGTGCCGCCGCCCAGGTCGAAGACCAGGAAGGTGCTGTGCTCGGGCCGCTCCTGGATGCCGTAGGCAAGACCGGCGGCGGTGGGTTCGTTGAGCAGTCGCGTGGCCTTCAGACCGGCCAGCTCGGCGGCGGTCTGGGTGGCGCGCCGCTGGGCCTGGTTGAAGTAGGCCGGCACCGTGATCACCGCCGACTCGAAGCTGCGCCCGGCGTGGGCCTCGGCGTCCTGCTTGAGCGCGCGCAGCACCAGTGCGGACAGCTCTTCGGGGCGGAATTCACGGCCGCGCAGGCGCAGGCGCTGCTCGCTGCCCATCCAGCGCTTGAAGGCGATGGCGGTGTCTTCGGGTGCGGTGGCGAGGCGCTCGCGCGCGGCGAGCCCGACCAGGGTGTGGCCCTCGGCATCGACGCTCACGGCAGAAGGCGTCAGCACATGGCCGAGGCTGTTGGGAACCAGTTCGATGCGGCCCTCGCGGTAGAGCGCGGCCAGGCTGTGGGTGGTGCCAAGGTCGATGCCAAGCTGCATGGTCGGTACAGGCGCGGAAGAAAAGAGCGCGCATCTTACCCAGCGGCCGGCGGGCGCTCCCGGCTTGAGCGAACAAAGGCAGCGTTGGCGACCGACCGCCGTGACAGCACGCGCCCACCGTCGCGGGCGCCGCAGGGGCCCGCAGCGGAAGCGCGGATGCGGGTCACAGGGGCTCAGCCACCGTCGGCGATCCGCCACAGATAGAGCGATGCCAGGCTGCGCCACGGCGCCCAGGCTTCGCCCCGCTCCGCCAGGGCGGACCGCCCCGGAGGCGCTGCAAGACCATCCAGCCACTGTGCGCCGCGGCGAATGCCGAGATCGTCGAGCGGCAGAACATCCGGACGACCGAGGCGGAAAATCAGCAGCATCTCGACGGTCCAGCGGCCGATGCCGCGCACCGCGCTGAGCTGCTCGATGATGGCCTCGCTGTCCATTCGCGCCAGCCGACGCGCATCGGGCACGGCGCCGGCTTCGCTGCGCGCGCACAGATCGCGCAGCGCGCGCGCCTTGGCGGCCGACACGCCGCAGGCGCGCAGCTGCAGATCATCGATGCGGGCGAGCGTGTCGGCGTGCAGTCGCGGCGACTCCAACGCGGCTTCGAGGCGCGCCACGATGGTCGCCGCCGCCTTGCCCGACAGCTGCTGGTGCAGGATCGAACGCGCCAGCACGTCGACAGTGTCGAAGGGCTGCCGCCAGCGCGCGCCGACATCCAGCGGGCCGATCCGACGCATGGCCGCCGCCAGAGGGCGATCGCGTCGGGCCAGCGCGCGCTGCGCCGTGTCCAGATCGAAGCCGCGCCGATGGGTGGGCACCGTCGCCCCTACAGCGCTATCTCAACCGGAGGCAGGTCGCCGCCGGCCGCGCTGCGCAGATCGAAATGCAGCTGGGCGCGGCCGCGCCAGCTGCGCGGCAGGGTGTAGGTGGCGAAACCTTCGCCGGAGATCCGTGCGCTCGGCAGCTCGACCCGTCGTTCGCCGAGGTCGGCGTGCGCCGCCGCGATCTGACTGCCGAGTGGCAGCGCGATGTCGACCACCATCAGCCGCGCGCGCGGGTCACCAAGATCCTCGCGCAGCTCCACTGGGCCACCGCGCAGCAGGTCGAACATGAGCCGCGCGGGCGCTTCGGCGGTGGGCTCCAGCCCGTCAGGCGCGACGGGTGAGGACAGCAGCAGGGCGGCGAGCCCCACGCCACCCACGAAGCTCGCAGCCAGCGCAAGCAGCGAGGCCGGCATGCGCCGCGGGCTCTGCGGGCCAGGCGCACTGTGCTGCGGGAGGTGCTCGGCGTAGGCGGCGCGGGGTTCAGCCACTGCGGCCGGGCCTGTCGGAGGGCGCTGAACGAGTTCGGCATCCCCGGCAAGGACCACCGCGCGCAGGGCAGAGTCGGCCTCGACCTGATCGAGCAGGTGCGGCTTGTCGAGCAGGTAGGCCTCGAGCCAGTCGACCTCGGCGACGTCGAGTTCGCGATCGAGGTAGCGCTGGAGCCAGGCCTGCTCCAGCCAGGGGCTGAGGGGAAGATGCGGCGAGGGCAGGTTCATGCGGGTTCCAGCGCAAGCACGATCGCGGGGTTCAGCTGGCGCAGGAGCCCCCGCGCGCCGCGCTGTCCCAGCCCGGCCCCGGGAACATGACGGAACTGTGACCGGATCGGCGCGTTCATGGCTCGGGCGCCCAGCCGGTGGCCTCGATCAGGGCGCGCAGGCGTTCGCGGGCCCGATGCAGCACGCGCCGGAAGTGCCCTTCGTCGATGCCGAGCTCGGTGCAGAGCGCATCGCGATCGCGGTCTTCGAGGTAGAAGCCCCGCAGCACCGAGCGGTCGCGCTCGACCGGCAGCGACTCGACCAGATCGGCCAGCGCCCGCTGCAGATGGTGCTGGTGCAGACGCTCGGACGGGCCGGGTGTGCTGTCGGGAATGCGTTCGAGGAGCTCCACGTCGACACTGTCTGCGCGCGCGCCGCGCCGCCGGTACTCGGCGCGGGTGGCGTGCACGATCGTCGCCTGCAGGTAGGCGGGAAGCGCATTGGGGTCGTTCAGCGCGCCCTGCCGCAGCCGACCCAGCACCGTCAGCAGCACGTCCTGGACGATGTCGTCGACGATCGGGTCGCCCGGCCGACAGGCGCGCACCACCAGGGCGCGCACGCCGCGCGCATAGCGCTCGACGAAACTGCGCTCGGCTTCGGCGTTGCCCGCGGCGATCGCCAGCACCAGCGGATCGGGCGCCAAGGCGGCGCTCGTGGCGGTCTCGCTGCGTACGTCCAAGCAGAAGCCCCCGGCACTATCCCTTCGGCATCCTAACCATCTGCGCCCGGATTGAGAACGGCGGCCGCAGGACTTGTCCCGGTCTGGCCCCGGCGCAGGCTGGCCGAGGCAGGGATCAGCGCGTCAGGAAGCGCACCAGCCGGTCGGCAAGGCCGCGATAGGGCGGCTTGAACAGGGCCATGCCCGACCAGCGCGCCTGCCGGAACACCGGCTTTTCCTTGCTGAAGGTGCGGAAGCCCGCTTCGCCGTGATAGCTGCCCATGCCGCTGGGGCCGATGCCGCCGAAGGGGAGGTTGTTCTGGGCGAACTGGATGACCGTGTCATTGATCGCCACCGAGCCGGCGATGGTGTGCTCCAGCAGGTGCTCGATGCGGGCGCGCTCGTGGTCGAACAGGTACAGGGCCAGCGGGCGGTCACGGCGCTTGACGTAGTCGATGGCCTCGCTGAACTCGCGGTAGGGCACGATCGGCAGCAGCGGGCCGAAGATCTCCTCCTGCATCAGCCGGCAGTCCTCGGGTGCATCCAGCACCAGGGTCGGCGCGATCAGGCGCTGGCTGTCGGCGAGCTCGTCCTCGACCTCGATCAGCGGTTCAATGCGCGCGCCGCGGGCGCGGGCCTCCTCGCGCCAGTCGACCAGGCGCTGGTACTGCGCGCGGTTGATGATGCGGGTGTAGTCCGGGCCCATGCTGATGTCCGGGTAGCGGGCACGCGCCTCGGCCTTGAGCGCCGCTACCAGCGGTTCGACGGCGTTCTCGGGCACCAGCAGGTAGTCGGGCGCGATGCAGGTCTGGCCGGCGTTGATGAACTTGCCCGAGGCGATGCGCGCGGCCGCGCGCTCGATCGGATAGCCCGGCGCCAGGATCACCGGCGACTTGCCGCCAAGTTCGAGTGTCACCGGCGTCAGGTTCGGCGCGGCTGCCGCCATCACCTTGCGGCCGACCGCGGTCGAACCGGTGAAGAACAGATGGTCGAAGGGCAGGCCGGCGAAGGCGGCAGCGACGTCGGCACCGCCCAGCGCGATCTCGACCCGGCTGCGCGGGTAAATCGAGCGCAGCAGGTCGAACAGGGCCTGGCTGGTGCGCGGGGTGTGCTCGCTGGGCTTCAGGTACACCGCATTGCCGGCGGCCAGCGCGGTCGCCAGCGGCACCAGCGCCAGATTCACCGGATAGTTCCAGGGCGAAATCACACCGACCACGCCCAGCGCCTGGAAGCGCACTTCGGCGCGACCCGGCCAGAACAGCGGGCTGATCCAGCGCCGCTGCGGACGCATCCACCTCTTCAGGTGCGCGATCAGGTGATCGATTTCGGACAGCACCGTCATGCCGTCCGAGACCAGACTCTCGTGACGACTGCGACAGCCGAAGTCGGCGTCCATCGCGCGCACCAGCTCGGGCAGGTTGAGCTTCAGCGCGGCGCGCAGGTCGTACAGGTCCTCGCGGCGTTCGGCATAGCTGCGCGGCGCGCGTTCGGCCTGGGCGCGCAGCACGGCGAGGCGCTGCGGCAGTTCTTCGATCGGGGTGCTGGGCAGGTCCATACGGCGGAGTGTAGAGCAGCACGGGCCAGCATCGGAGCGCTTGCTACACTCCGCGCCCATGAGCACAGCCCCCTACTCCTCCCTGCGCGCGTTCTGCGGCCGCAGCCCCAAGCTCGGCCAGCGCGTCTGGATCGACCCGATGTCGGCGGTGATCGGCGACGTCGAGATCGGCGACGACAGCTCGATCTGGCCGGGCGTGGTGATCCGCGCCGACGTCAACTACATCCGCATCGGCGCACGCACCTCGATCCAGGACGGCGCGATCGTGCACGTCACCCACGACGGCCCGTTCACCCGCGAAGGCGGCTGGCCGACCCTGATCGGCGATGACGTCACTGTCGGTCATTCGGTGGTGCTGCACGGCTGCACCCTCGAGGACCGCTGCCTGGTCGGCATGCACGCCAGCGTGATGGACGGTGCGATCGTGAAGACCCACGGCTTCGTCGGCGCCGGTGCCCTGATCGCGCCCGGCAAGGTCGTCGGTGAGGGCGAGCTGTGGCTGGGCAACCCGGGTCGCCTGGTGCGCCGGCTGTCCGATCGCGAGATCGAAAGCCTGATGTATTCGGCCGGCCACTACGTGCGGCTGAAGGACAAGTACCTCAATCCACCCGCGTGATCCCGCCGGCCTGATGCGCCGCCCACGACGAGAGGACGACCCCGCATGAAACTGCGCAGCGACAGCTTCGAACAGGGCCAGCCGATGCCCGCCGAGTTCGCCTTCGGCCGGACTGGCCCGGACAGCCCGTGCATCCTCTCCGACAACCGCAATCCGCATCTGGCCTGGAGCGAAGTGCCCGCGGGCACGCTCGGCTTCGCCCTGATCTGCGTCGACCCGGATGCGCCGACCCGTCCGGACGACGTGAACAAGACCGATCGCGAGGTCCCCGCGGATCTGCCGCGCGGCGATTTCGTGCATTGGCTGCTGGCCAACCTGCCGGCCGATGTGCGCGAGATCGCCGCCGGCAGCTGCAGCGAAGGCGTCACCGCAGGTGGCAAGACGGCGCCCACCGGCCCCGCCGGAAGCATTCAGGGCAAGAACGATTACACCAGCTGGTTCGCTGGTGACGCCGACATGGGCGGCGACTACCTCGGTTACGACGGCCCCTGCCCGCCCTTCAATGACGCGCTGGTGCATCGCTACCTGTTCCGCCTGTTTGCACTGGACGTGGCGCAGCTGACCCTGCCGGCGCAGTTCGGCATGGCGGATCTGCACCGGGCGATGCAGGGTCATGTGCTGGCCGAAGCCGTGCACTACGGCACCTACACCCTGAACGCGCGGCTGCGCTGAGACGCCGGCGCGCAGGCCGGACATGGACCTGCAGCCCGCCTACTGGTTGGGGTTCGCCTGGGCGCTCTACCTGAGCGCGCTGGCGGTCTGGATCGTGCTGCAGAAGCGGCCGCCAGTCAGCACGCTGGCCTGGATCCTGACCCTGGCTGCGCTGCCGGTGCTGGGCTTCGTGATCTACCACTGGCTGGGTCCGGTGCGGATCCGCCGGCAGCAGCTGAAGCGTCGCCGCAGCCGCCGCCGGATCGAGCGCGAGCGGCTGTCGGAAAGCGAAGTGCTGGCCACGCTGACAAGCACGCTCGAACAGCGCCAGGCGCGGCTGATCGAGCGCCTGACCCGGCTGGCGCCGACCAGCGCCCAGCGCGTGCAGCTGCTGAGCGACGGCGAGGCCACGTTCGAAGCGCTGCTGCGCGCCGTGGCCGAGGCCCGCGAGCACGTCCACCTCGAGTACTACATCGTCGAGCCCGACCGCACCGGCACGGCGATCCGCGATGCGCTGGTGGCGGCGGCGCAGCGCGGCGCGGCGGTGCGCCTGCTGGTGGATGCGGTCGGCAGCGCCAATCTGTCTCGACGCTTTCTCAGGCCACTGCGCGAGGCCGGCGCCGAAGTCGTGTTCTTCCATCCGTTCCGGCTGGCCACGCTGAAGCCCCTGCTCAACCTGCGCACGCATCGCAAGATCGCGGTGATCGACGGCCGCATCGGTTTCACCGGCGGCATCAACCTGAGCGACACCCAGGACGAGCGCGTGCGCGCCGATGCCTACCGCGACCTGCATCTGCGCATCGAGGGCGCGGCGGTCAACGGCCTGCAGCTGGTCTTCATCGAGGACTGGCTCTACGCCAGCCGCCGCCCGCTGCATCAGCACGGCCTGTTTCCGGTGCTGCCGCCGGGCGAGATCCCGCTGCAGTGGCTGCCCTCCGGGCCCGACACCCCACAGGAGCCGATCCACCGCGCGATGCTGCAGGCCATGGGCGACGCCGAGCGGCGGGTCTGGCTGGTGACGCCCTACTTCGTGCCGCCCGAACCGGCCCTGTATGCACTCACCCGCGCCGCCCAGCGCGGTGTCGACGTGCGCGTACTGGTCCCCAGGCGGGCCGACACCCGCACCGTCACCTATGCCAGCCGCAGCTACTTCGACGAACTGCTGCGCGCCGGCGTGCGGGTGTTCGAATACCAGCCGCGCATGTTGCACACCAAGGCCCTGCTGGTGGACGACAGCCTGTGCACCCTGGGCAGCGCCAACTTCGACGCGCGCAGTTTCCGCCTCAATTTCGAGCTGTGCGTGAACCTGTATGGCGAAGCGCCGGCGCAGGCGCTGGAGGCGGTGCTTCTGCAGGACTTCGCGCTGGCCCAGGAAGTGCGGCGGCCGCGCCGGCTGAGCCTCGGCCAGAAGCTGGCGGAAGCGGCTGCGCGGCTGCTTTCGCCGGTGCTGTAGCACATCGGTCGGCCCGCACTGCAGGCGCCGCGCAGAGCACGTACTCGCCATAGCCCTCGCCTGTCCAGAGCGCCTCGGTCAGGAAGCCGTGGCGTCGGAGCAGGGCCTGCAGGCGCTCGGGTGGCAGCCGCCAGCGAAAGGGTTCGCCGCGGGCGTGCAACCAGCGTCGGGTCAGCCCATGGGCGCGCGCGAAGCCGCGGCCGCCCGGGTGCACGGGGGCCAGCGCGCTGATCCACAGCAGCGGCGGCAGCGACAGCCGCGCAAGCGCGCGCAGCAGACGCAGCAGCGCGCGCGGCCGCAGATACATCAGCAGGCCCTCGGCGATCAGCATGGCCGGCGCGCCTGCGCACAGGCGAACCAAGGTTCCAGCGCCGTCGGGCAGCGCCAGTGGCTGCAGCGGCAGGCCGGGGTCCGCCTGCACAGCCGGCAGCTGCAAACGCAGCGCAAGACTGTCGGGATGATCCAGCTCGGTCACTTCCAGGTGCGGGTCGCGCGCGCGCAAGGCACGCGCGAGGCCATCGAAACCGACCCCCAGCCAGATCAGGTGGCGCGCCTGCGCCCTCGCCTGCAGCGCCTCCCACAGCCAGCGCTTGCGCCGGCAGTGGTGGACTGCCAGCCCCGGCAGCAGCAGGGCCTCCAGCGCAGTGAGCAGCCAGCGCCCGGGCGCCCAGCGGGCGCAGGCGCGCAGCCAGGGCCAGACGCCACCGGCGTGGAGCAGGGCCTCACCGGCGATGCGGATGGCGCAGTCGGGCAGGCCGTACCGGGCGCCTGCGCGCCAGACCGACAAAGCGACCAGCAGGGCCGTGGCGCTGGGCCGACCGGCGATCACGGCGCGGCCAGCAGGGCGGACAGGCGGCGGCGAAAGTCGCTGTCCAATACCCCGTGCGGGTCGACTCCTCGTTGTGCAGCCAGCCAGGCGTCGATCTGCGGATAGGCCCGGCGCAGCTGATCGGCGCGCGCAGCCAGGGCATAGGTCAGGTAGAAGCTGCCGCCCAGCGCCAGCGCGATGTCGATCAGGCGCTGCAGGTGCCGGCGCAACTGCAGTTTGCCGGCGGCGTCGTGGCGCACGTGCAGGTTGAGCACGATGCAGGCGAAATCCTCGCGGGCCCAGGCCAGGGCGGTTTCGCGGTCCTGACGGATCAGGCGCACGGTGCCGTAGATCAGATCCATGGCCTCGCTGCGCGCGGCCTCGGCGACCTCCTCCAGGAA
>JBIJCA010000002.1:0-47914 GCA_044344935.1 Aquimonas sp.
CGCGGGACATAGAGCTCGGTGATCACCTCGCTGCCGACATGACCGAGGCGGGCATCGATGGCCTCGTGGTAGCCCTCCAGATAGACCCCGAACTGGTGATCGTCGCTGGCGTAGTGCTGGCCATCGGTGGCCAGGTAGAAGTCGCTGTAGCGACGGAACGCCTCGCTCTTGTCGACATGCGCCAGCCACAGCAACTCACGCCAGTGTTCCGGCGACAGGCTGTGCTTCGGGCCGGCGGCGTCCAGGGCCTGCGCGCTCGGGTGGTAGCAGGCGAACACGCCGAGGTCGAGGAAGTCCGGGCTGGCCGGATCGATCGCGAACTGGAAGTCGCCGTAGAGCGCGCCCTCCGCGATCGCGTCGCTGAAGCTCTCGGACAACGACTCGCGGCGGCAGAGTCGAACCCGACGCTGCAGGCTCAGGCGCTGCGTGAGCCGCAGCTCGACCTCGCTGACTACGCCGAACAGGCCGTAGCCACCGATGACCTGGGCGAACAGGTCGGGCCGGGTGCCTCGATCGACCGCGACGGCTTCGCCGGAGGGCAGCAGCAGGCGGAAGGCCTCGACATCGCCGACCAGCGGCGCGAGATTCAAGCCCCGGCCGTGGATGTTGGCGGCGAGCGAGCCCCCCAGGCTGAAGTCATCGGCGCCGGTCTGCTTCTGACGGATCGACCAACCGCATCCGCCGCGGTCGCGCTGCGCGGCAAGGAATGTCTGCAGCGCCGGCCAGCGCGTGCCGGCGGCGACGCGGATCCGACCGCTGCTCGGATCAAAGTCCTGAACGCCCTGCAGGGCCCGTGTGTCCAGCAACCAGCCGCCCGCCGCGAACTGCTGTCCGCCCATCGCGTGCTGGGCACCGCAGACGGCCAGACGCTGGCCGTGGCGGGCGGAACGCTGCAGGGCTTCGGCGACCGCGTGCTCATCGCCGGCTTCGAACACGTGGCGATGGCGGCTGGGGTTGAGCCGACTGTGGACATCGTTGCGATCAAGGACAGGAGCGGCGTGCTGCGCGGGCTTCATCGGCGTGGTTCCGGCGGTGGGTGCGCCGACCTTCGATCCGAGCGGTAGCGGCAGACAAGCCGCATCTGCAAAGTAGCGTCTGACACGACTTCAGGTTCCGCCTGCCATGACTTCTCTCGACGCCCAGCCGGCCGCTAGCAACCCGCGCCCGCTGATCGATGCCTTGAAGCGGGCGCTGCGCCGCGACGGCGTCACCTATGCCCAGCTCGCGCCGCGTCTCGGGCTGACCGAGGCCAGCATCAAGCGACTGTTCTCGCAGGGACGCTTTTCGCTGCAGCAGGTGCTGCAGGTCTGCGATGTCCTCGGCATCGAACTGTCGGAACTCGCGCGCAGCAGTCACGGACGCGCCGAGCAGGCGCGCGAGCTGGGCATGGCGCAGGAGCGCGCCTTGGCCGAGGAGCCGCGCATGCTGCTGATGTTCCATCTGCTGTGCGCGGGCTGGACGGTGCCCGCGCTGGGCCGCGAGTTCGGCATTGTCGGCAGCGAGCGCACCCTGCTGCTCGCGAGCCTGGACCGGCTCGGTCTGATCGAGCTGCAGCCGCGCGAGCGCGTTCGGCTGCGGGTGCCGCGCGACTTCAGCTGGCGCAGCAACGGGCCCGTGCGCCGTCGCTACGGCGCGCAGGTGCTGCAGGAGTTCATGCTGGATCGCTTTGCCGGCGAGCGTTCGCTGCTGCGCTTCGAGGCGCGTGAACTCAGCGAGGCTTCGATCCAGGTGATCCGCCGCAAGCTGGAGCGGCTGGCGCTGGAGGTCGCCGAGCTGGCGGAACTCGATGCCAGCCTTCCCGAGTCGCGCAAGCGCAGCATGGGCGTGGCCGTGGCCATGCGTCCCTGGGTGTTCTCGCTGGCCAGCGCGCTCAAGGCCTCGGTTCCGAAGCCGAGGCCTTGAAGCCCTGGCGGCGGGTCGCATGGCAGGGCGTTGCGCCCGCGATCAAGCGCCCCGTCGACGGCTGGAACCGAGCTTGCGGGTGAGCGTGTTGCGACCCAGGCCGAGGCGCTCGGCGGCCTGCTGGCGATGGCCGCCGGTGACAGCGAGGGCAGCGTTGAGCATCACCTGTTCGAAACGCTCCAGCGCGCGTGCATAGAGCTCGGGCTGGCCGGCACGCAGGGCACCCTCGGCCCACTGCCGCAGGCCTTCCTCCCAGCCGCCCGAAGCGGGCGTCCTGCCGCGGCCGCGCAGACTGTCGGGCAGGTCGGCCACGCGCACCACATCGCCCGGCGCGAGCGCGGCCAGACGCCAGCACAGGTTCTCGAGCTCGCGCACGTTGCCCGGCCAGTCGTAGGCGATCAGGGCGTCGAGAGCGGCGCGATCGAAACGCTTGCCGCCGCTGCCCAGTTTGGCCACCGCATCGGCCAGGAAGCGCTGAGCCAGCGCGGCCACGTCCTCGCGGCGCTGGCGCAGCGCCGGAATGTTCAGGCGTACGACATCCAGCCGATGCAGCAGGTCGGCGCGGAAGCGACCCTGCTCGACCAGGGTATCCAGCGGCTGATGGGTGGCCGCGATCACCCGCACGTCGACGCGGATCAGCTCGCGGCCGCCGATGCGGAAGAACTCGCCCTCGGCCAGCACGCGCAGCAGCCGCGTCTGCAGGGCCGCCGGCATGTCGCCGATTTCATCGAGGAACAGGGTGCCGCCGTCGGCCTGCTCGAAGCGGCCGTGATGGCGGCGGGCAGCCCCGGTGAAGGCTCCAGGTTCGTGGCCGAACAGTTCGCTCTCCAGCAGCTCCGACGGAATCGCCGCGGTATTCAGGGCGACGAAGGGCGCGTGCGCGCGCGGCGAGTGCCGATGCAGGGCGCGCGCGACCAGCTCCTTGCCGGTGCCGGTCTCGCCGATGATCAGCACCGACAGCGGCGCCTGTGCCAGCTTGCCGATGGCGCGGAACAGCTCGCGCATGGCCGGCGCCTCGCCCACCAGATCGGGCGCATCGCGCGCCGGCGGCGGCGGCGGCGCGGGCTCGAATTCGTCCTGCTGCAGGGCGCGCCGCGCCATCGCCACGGCGGTGTCGAGGTCGAAGGGCTTGGACAGGAAGTCATGGGCGCCGCCGCGGAACGCGCCGGCGGTCGAGGCGACATCGGTGTAGGCGCTCATCACCACGATCGGCAGATCGGGATGGTCGGCCTTCAGCACGTTGAGCAGCTTGAGCCCGTCCATCTCGGGCATGCGCACATCGGTGAACACGGCGGCGGGCGTCGACTTCGTCAGCGCCGCCAGAGCGGGGCCGGGCCCATCGAATTCGCGGACCTCGAACCCGGCATCGCGGAGGCCCTCGGCCAGCACGAAACGGACCGACCGGTCATCGTCGATGACCCAGAGGTGTGCGGATTTACTCGCCATGGTGAGTGTCCTCGCGGTGCTCGTCGCGCACCGGCAGCAGCAGGGTGAACACGGTCTGGCCAGGCCGCGAACGGAAGGAGAGAGCGCCGCCGTGCTCGCGCGCGACCTGCTGCGCCAGGGCGAGCCCCAGGCCCGAGCCCTCGGGGCGCCCGGACACCAGCGGCAGGAAGATGCGCTCGGCGAGCGATTCCGGCACGCCGCGACCGTTGTCTTCGATCTCCAGCTTGATCGCCAGCCGGTGGCGGACCTCGCCGATCAGCACGCCGTGCTCGGCGCGCGAGCGCAGGCGCACGATCGAGGCGCCGCTCTGCAGCGCGTTGCGGACCAGGTTCCAGAGCGCCTGCGCAAGGCGGTCGGCATCGGCCTGCAGCTCGGGCAGGCTGGGGTCGTAGTCGCGCAGCAGCTGCACCGACCAACCGGCCTCGGCCTCGGCCAGCAGGCGCACCCGTTCCAGCACCGAGTGCACATTGGTGGCGACCAGCTCGCGCGGGGCGGTGGGGCTCAGCAGTCGTTCGACCAGATCGGTCAGGCGCGCGGTCTCGGTCAGGATCACCTCAACGTAACGCCGGCTGTCGGGGTCGTCGATGCGCCGTCCCAGCAGCTGGGCCGCACCCTTCAATCCCGCCAGCGGATTCCGTACTTCATGCGCCAGGCCTTTCAGCGCGGCGTGCAGAGCGGCCGGCAGGACGCTGGGATCGGCCCCCGGAAAGGCGTCGGCGGGGTGGAATTCGATCAGCAGTCCGCCGCCGGGAAGCTCCGCCGAAGACTCGACGGGGTTGAGGTAGACCTCGGCAAAGCGCTCGTCGCCCTCGCGTTTCAGGCGCAGATGGCGACCCCGCAGCGAGGTCTGCTGCTCCAGCACCTCGGCCGCGGCGCCCACCAGAGCGCCGTCGCCACCGTCCAGCAGGGCCAGCGGCTGGCTCAGCAGCCGGCGTCGCGACAGCCCCAACCACGCCGAGCAGGCCGGGTTCAGTTCGCGGATCTGCTGCGCCGCGTCGATCAGCATCAGCGGCGTCGCCAGACGCTGGAAGGGCGCGAAACTGGAAGGCATGACGGGTCCGAGGCACGCGTTTGCGCCATCGTGGTGCAAAACAGCGCCGGAAGGAAGCCTCCGACTGCTGCGGCGCGGCAAGTTTCGATGGCCGCTGCGCGCCGCCGCGATCATCACAGATGTGTCTGGCCTGTGACTTGCTTGTAGAGGCGCATGCCCTCCGCCCGAACTCCCGTTTGCCGCCTCGAAACGCCCGGCGACCCGCCGCCGCTGCCGCCTTGCTCAGGCCGCGAAAGCGTCGCGGCTGAGGTTCTCGGGCGCGGTATCGGTGCAGACCACGTCGTCCTCCACCCGGATGCCGCCGAACGGCGCCAGGGCGTCCACCCGCGTCCAGTCGAGGTGACGCGCCGGGTCACTGACGCGCAGTTTCGACAGCAGGCTGTCGATGAAGTACAGCCCGGGCTCGATGGTCACCGCCATGCCGGGCGCAAGTGGGCGCGTCAGGCGCAAGAAGGGATGGCCTACAGGTCGTTCGATGCGGCCACCGTCCTCGCCGGCCGCGAAGCCGGCGACGTCGTGCACCTGCAGTCCGATGAGATGACCGAGCCCATGAGGGAAAAAGGTCGAGGTCAGTCCCAGCGCGAGCGCTTCCTCGATGCCGCAGCGGATCACGCCGGCTTCGATCAGCAGGCCGCCGAGCAGGCGATGGCATTCGAGGTGGAGATCGCGGTAATCGCGGCCCGGTCGCACGCCGTCGACCAGCTGCTGCTGGATGCGGTCCACGCCTTCGAGCAATGCACTGAAGTCGCCCTGTTTTCCGCTATAGGTGCGGGTGATGTCGGCGGCGTAGCCGGCACAGCTGGCGCCAGCGTCGATCAGCAGCGAACGGTGTTCCTCGGGCGCTCGGTGCTCACGGTGCTGGTAGTGCAGGATGGCCGCGTGCTGGTTGAGGCAGACGATGTTGCCGTAGGGCAGGTCGAGGTCGCCGTGGCCGCTGGCGGCCAGGTAGGCCTGGTGCACACCGTGTTCAGAGGCGCCCGCCCGGAACGCCGCCTCGGCGGCGCGATGACCGCGCACCGCGCGCCGGTTGGCGCGCCGCATCAGTTCGATTTCGTAGGGAGTCTTGTAGGCGCGATGGAAATGCAGGTAGTCCAGCAGGGCCGGCAGGTTGTCGGGCACGTGATCGCCGACGGCAGCCTCGGGCTCACCGACGATCGCGCAGGTCCGCGCCGGCGGCAGCAGGGCGGAAAGTTCGCCGGGGTCACGGAGGATCGATATAGTGCACTGCTCAGTCCAATAACCCGTCGGGTCCGCCGGCGGTTTGTGCCAGAAATCATCCGGTTGGAAATAGAACAGATGTGGCTTTTGTCCCGGCGTGATTTTCAACCAGCAACCCGGATGCGCATCGAGCGGCAGCCAGGCCTTGAAGTGCGGGTTGACGCGGAACGGATACGGGCGATCGTCGAGGAACTCATAGCGCTCGCTGCCGGCGGCAATCAGCAGGTGTGCCCGGCCGACCCGCTCCAGGGCGGCGGCAGCGCGCTGCATCTGCGTGTCGACATGGGCGCGGTGAAGCGGGGCGAGATCGGCACTCATCGGCGGACCGGCGTTCAGTGGCAGGGGCGTCAAGCATACCGGCCGCGGCGGCCGCGACCGGCGGTGGCGGCGTGAGCCCGGCGCTGAGCCACGTTGGCGTGCGGCGACCGCTGATCGCCGGCCTGGTCGCACTGCTGGTCGGGCTGGCGCTGTCGGGTCTGCTTGCGCGCGAACATGCGCGCCTGCTGAATGCGCAGCAGGCCACCAACCTGGGCTGGCTGGCCGAGCGCAGCGCCACTGGCCTGCGAGCCCAACTCGAGAACTGTGCGCTGCTCGTGCGCTCGCTGCAGGCCCTGTTCAACGCCAGCGGCGAAGTCCAGCCGCAGGAGTTTCAGCGCATGTACGAGGACCTGCAGCCGCGGCGGCTGTTTCCCGCCCTGCGCTCGCTGGCCTATGCGGAACACGTGGCGGGAGACCCGCCGCGCTACCCGACCCGGTTCTATGCGCCGCTGCTGGGCAATGAGCGCGTGGCCGGCCTCGACATCGCCACCCAGCCCGCCAACCGGGCGGCGCTCGAGGCCTCGCGCGACTCCGACGAAGCCGCCATGTCCGAGGTCTTCGATCTCGTGCAGCTGGGCCTGGACGGCAAGCCGCTGAAGGGCTTCATCCTGCGCCTGCCGATCTATTCGAAGGGTCCGCGGCCGCTGGACGTGGAAGAGCGGCGACGCCGCTTTGTCGGCTCACCGGCGGCGTCGTTCTCGATCAACGAGCTGCTGGCGCGCGTGCTGCCCGAACAGAACGAGGAGTTCGCGCTCAGCGTCCACGATGTCTCCGCCGATCCGCCGGTGCTGCTGTACAGCAGCGGCGATGGGCACGGCAGCCGCACCTCGGAGCGGCGGCTGATCGAGTTCGCGGGGCGTAGCTGGCAGCTCGAACTCAGTCCGCTGCCGGCGTTCTCGCAGTCGCTGCGAGTGATTCCGTTCGTCAGCTTCGGTTTCGGGCTGATCGCCAGCCTGCTGCTGGCGGCTCTGTTCTTCAACGTGGCGCGCACGCGCGAGACCGCACTGGGGCTCGCTGACGAAATGAGCCGCCGTTTCCGCGAAAGCGAGGAGCGCTTCCGCGCCCTGACCGAGCTGCTGCCCGCCGCGGTGCTGCTGGCGCGCGCGGACGATCACGTCGTCTATCTCAACTTCGCCGGCCGCCAGCTGTTCGGCGTCGGCAGCGGCGACGCCTCGTTGCGACTGTCGAGCCTGTTCGAGGATCCGGGCGTCGCCGCCCAGCTCGGGGCGAGCCTGTCGCAGGGTCTGGACGGTCTCAGCACCCGCGTACTGCGTCCGGACCACACCGGTTTCTGGGCCTCGGTGTCGCTCACCGACATCGTGCTCGACGGTGATCCGCACCACCTGGTGGTGATCCAGGACAGCACCGAATCTCACGCCCTCACCGAACGCCTGCGGCACCAGGCGGCGCATGACGCGCTGACCGGTCTGCTCAATCGTGCGAGCTTCGAGCAGGCGCTGCGTGACACGGCGCATGCCGGCACCGTGCGCGCACGGCAGGCGGCGCTGCTGTATCTCGATCTCGACCAGTTCAAGCTGGTGAACGATACCGCTGGCCATGATGCCGGCGACCGCATGGTCAGTGAACTGTCCAGCCTGCTGCTGGCCTGCATCGAGCCCACCGACGTGCTGGCGCGTCTGGGCGGCGACGAATTCGGCCTGCTGCTGCGCGGCGCCAATCGACACCATGCGCTGGCGGTGGCTGAGAGCATCCGCCAGACCGTGCGTGGACACCGCTTCGTGTTCGAGGGCAAGCAGCATTCTCTGACCGTGAGCATCGGTGTGGTTCTGCTCGACCAGGCCAGCTCGCGCGATACGCGCGAGCTGCTGGCGCTGGCCGACACTGCCTGCTACATGGCCAAGGAACAGGGCCGCAACCGCGTGCATCTGACCGCCTCCGATGACATCGAAGCGCGCCGCCGCCGCGACGAGATGGCCTGGATCAACCGCCTCAAGCAGGCGCTGGCGGAAAACCGTTTCGAGCTGCACTACCAGCGCATCCAGCCCTTGAACAAGACCGGCGAAGGCCATCTTGAGCTGCTGCTGCGGCTGCGCGACGAGCACGGACAGCTGGTGCCTCCGGCCGAGTTCATTCCCGCCGCGGAACGCTATGCGCTGATGCCCTCGATCGACCGCTGGGTACTGCAGAACGCGCTTGCGGCGATGCGTGCTGGCACCGTCGACGACGCCCGCCTGTGGGCCATCAACCTGTCCGCACACACCCTGGAGGACGACAGCTTCGCCGACTTCGTCTGCGCTGAGCTGGGCAAGAGCGGGGTTGCCGCCTCACGGCTGTGCTTCGAGGTCACCGAAACCGCTGCGCTCACCCACATGGAACGGGCGATGGCCTTCATCCACCGCATGCGCGCGCTCGGCTGCCGCTTCGCCCTTGATGACTTCGGATCGGGCATGTCCTCGTTCGGGTATCTCAAGCAACTGCCGGTGGACCTGGTCAAGATCGACGGCGGGTTCATCCGCGACATCGAGAGCGATCCGATGAGCCTGTCGATCGTGCAGGCCCTGACCGGCATCTGCCATCAGGCGCAGGTCCAGGTGGTGGCCGAGTTCGTCGAGAACCTGGCGATCGCCGAGATCCTGCGCGGGCTCGGTGTCGACTTCGCGCAGGGCTATGCGCTGCACCGGCCGCAACCGCTGAAATAGGCGCCGATGCAGCGGCGGCGATGGCGGCGCGCCGCCGCCGCGGGCGTCCGGACGGGGGTCGCTATCGGCGGAGGGTTTCGGGTCTCAGTCGTACTGAGAGCCCGGCGCCTCCACCCAGGCGTGCAGATGGGCGATGTCCTCGGGGGCGATATCGACCACGCGGAATCCGGACCAGTACTGCCCCGGCACGTGGCTGGGCTCGGACCACAGCTGATGTACGCCGACCTCCATGGTGCGCTGGCGCAGCTGGGGACCGCCGAGGGTGAATCGGAACTGGAACAGCGCGTCCTCCATCAGCGGCGCGGACGCCATCAGCATCATTCCGGTTTCCGAAAGATTGCCGATCCGGCCAACGCTGAGTTCGGTCATGGTGTCGAACACTTCGATGGCCTCTCGGGCCTGCTTGCGCTTGGCGCGACGTGACTCGTTCATGCCTTCGCTCCTGCAGGGGCGCGCTGCGAGAAGCTCTTGAGCGCCCCCATGATCGATTGCCAGGCGCGGTCGATGACCGTGCCCTCTTCGGCCATCACCACCTTGACGCGACCGGCGTGCAGCTCGCGCGCAAGCCACTCGAGACTGTGCTCGGCGGCGCGCTGGCCACGGTGATTCACGAACAGGGCGTTACCGGTGACCGTGCTGAACCAGGACATGCGCCTGCGCACGCTGCCGCCTTCGGCTTCGGGGAACTCGAACCAGGTGCCGAAAGGCAGATGGCGGATACGCTCGAACTGGGCGCGTTCCGGTTCGCTCAGCGGCGCTGGCGGCGGCGTGGCCGGCGCCGCTTCGCTGGCCTCGGCGTTCTGGCCGAGGCGGACGCGCGACTTCAGCTTCATCGCCAACTCGGTGCGACTGTTGCCTTCGCCTTCCGGCTCGGGCTCGTCATCGCTGGCCAGCAGGCGCGAAGTGATCGCCGCGGCGTCGCCATCGTGGTAGCCGACCTTGATCAGCGCACGCTCGATGTCCTCGCGCAGCTGGCTGAGCACGGCCGGCGGCACGGCCTGGCCACCGCCGATCTGGATCAGCTGCTCGGCGATGTCCAGCTGCTGTCGGTACAGCGGCGACTCCTCGCCACCGCGCAGCAGCGACAGCGCCAGTACGTCGGTCCACGCCTGCTGCAGCAGGGTTGAGACAAAGCGCGGCACGCGCTTGCCGGCGAGACGCTGGCTGACGGCCTGCTCGGCGCTGATCCGCGCCAACTCCAGCTTTTCCTTGCCACGAGCCGCCTCGACGTGGCGGCGTTCGGCGACCTCGGCCTTGCGCGCCAGGGTCTGCATCTGCTGCTGCAGATCACCGACCAGACTCTCGAACACCGCCGAGTCACCCATGTAGTCATGGGTGGCCTTGTCGACCACGACGCTGATCTTTTCCAGCAGGCCACGATCGGCCTCGTCGGCATCGTGCAGCCAGCTGGTGCCGGTCTCGGCGACCACGTTCAGCATCTGCCGAGCCGGGTGCTGGCGACGCGTGAAGAATCCCTTGTCGGCCAGAGCCACGCGCAGCATCGGCACCTGCAGCTTGGTCAGCAGGCTGGCGACCGGGCTGGACTGCTTGATGTCGCGCAGGATGTGTTCGTACAGCAACGTCATCAGTTCAATGACGTCGGATTCTTCCGCGCCCAGCGACGGGCTCATGCCCGGCGGCGTCACCTGCCGCAGCTGCGTGAGCAGGTCCTGCTTGAGGTGGGAAAGCGAGCGCGGTGCCGGCTTGCCGTCCACCAGCACGGGTGCCGGCTCGCGCGCCTGCAGGAGCGACAGCACCGCCTGCACATCGTCGCGGGAGGCCACATGGGCGTTCGGCGGCGGTTTGGACTGGGCGCCGCCGAGCTTGCCGAGCAGGGCACGACGCCCGGCCAGCAGTTCGCGCAGCATGTCGAACATGCGCCCATCGGCAGGTGCACCTTCGCCGGCGCCCGCGCTGCCCGAGCCCATGTCCATGGGTTCCGAGCTGGCGGTGCCCGGCCAGGCGGTATACGGCCTCGGACCGCTGTAGGCGCCGGCACCCGGCGCGTAGTCGGCGCCCAGCCCGGGCTCCGCTGGATCGCGGAAGGGTACGGTTTCAGGGTTGAAGCCGGCCGGCGCCGAGGGCTGTGCCCAGCCCGTCGGGGACTGCGGCGCTGGGCCACGCCCGACCGCGGATGGCCGCTCCCTGCCGGGCCTGGCCTCGCCGGACCTGGCTTCGGCCGCAGGCTTTTCCTGCGGGGCTTTCTCAGGCGCCTTCTCGGCGGCTGCAGGGTCAGCCCCTGCGCGTGCCGCGCCCGACTTGCGGTTCGGAGCATAGGCAAGGTTCGGCAGCACGCGCTCGCGCGCAAGAAAACTGTTCAGGGCTTCATAGAGCGAACCGATCAGCCCCATCACCTGACGCTCGAACTGCCGGTAGATCAGCAGCCTGTACTCGTTGTTGATGTCCAGCGTGGCCACCGCCGAGCGCAGGAAACCACACAGGGCGCGCGGCCCGACCGGCAGCCGTTCGGACTCGAACGCCGGGCGTCCGGCAATCACGCCAAAGCGCTGGCCGAGCAGGAACAGCGGCAGGCTGTGGCGGACTTCGGCACGGCTCGCGATCTCGCCGAGAAGCATGTTCTGTTCGAGTTCGACATCGGCGACAAGGCTCAGCTCGCCGAAAGCCATACGGGTGTCGCCAGCCGAGAGCGGGCTGGCCTCGGGCGGATCCTTGAGCGTGGCCAGCGCGCCTTCGAGCGCGATCAGGAAGCGCGGGACCACGTCTGCACGGCCGCGCTTGATCTCGCGCAGCGCCTCGAAGCACGAAGCCTGCACATCGCCGCTGCGGGCCTGGTCGGCGAGTTTGAAGAGCTGCTGTTCCGTTTCGTCGAGGGTCGCCTTGAGGCCGCGCTCAAGTTCGTCGGAACCGAACTTCAGGACGCCTTCCAGCAGCTGACGGACACGTCTGGGAAGGGCGCGCTGGGACAGGCGAACGCTCGCCCCGGGATCGGTCGACACATAGCTCGAGTTCAGCATTTGGGGTTTCCCCCAGCCGGAGCGCCCGTCCGCGTTGCCGCGGCAGCCGGCCACACACGCACCGGGGCGTGGGCGGGGTTTGGGTGGGGGCCTCGGTGGCCATAGCTTGGAGTCATGCGCTGAGAGGATCCTTGGCTCGGGCCGCGGCGAGCACCCGTGGCGTCGCCCGGCCCGACGTTCTGAGCCCTGTATCTGGTGTAGCCCGCAGGCAAGAAATGTGCCGCAGCTCACATACTGGCACGGGCCGGGGTTGTCGCGCGAGCCGGGTGGCAGCGGTGTCAGCGCAGCGGTGCGAGTGTCAGATTGTGACGAAATCCGGCGCCGCGGGAGGTCAGGCTCGGCCCGACAGCTCAAGCATCCGACACCCATCTGTGGTCCGCCGTGAAGCCGCCCGCAGTGCGCAGGCCGCCTGGCCCTTGCGGCCAGCGCTGCGGTCGGTTCCCATCGACACTCCGTCCCCGAACCTTGGGTGAGCCATGCTGCATCCGCACTCGAACGCGCCTGACCTCGATCACCGCCGGCACTCGCCCGGTCGAAGCAGGCAGGCCCGGCGCCCCGCCGTGGCCGGACCCCGGGCTCCGCGAGCACACCGCCACCTGCGCTGGGGTCCCTTCCTTCTGTTCGCTCTGGTGCTGTCCCTCATGCCCCATCTTGCGTCCGCTCAGCAAGCACTCACACTCGAAGCCCTGACCGGCGAGCAGCCGCTGTCGGGTCCCTCGCTGATGCAGCCGAAGATTTCGCCCGATGGCGCGCGCGTGACCTTCCTGAAGAGCCGCGACGACGACCGCTTCCGGCTGGATCTGTGGGAGTTCCATATCGCCACGGGAGAGACCCGCCAGCTGGTCGACTCCAAGGCCCTGGTGCCCGACGAGGTGCTGTCGGACGAAGAGAAGGCCCGGCGCGAGCGTCAACGCATCGTCGGCCTGACCGGCATCGTCGACTATCACTGGGCACCCGACGGCCAGCGCCTGCTGTTCCCGCTCGGCGGGGAGCTGTATCTGTACGACCTCGGCGCCAGCGCCGCCCAGCAGGTGCGCAAGCTCACCCAAGGCGAAGGTTTCGCGACCGATCCCAAGGTCTCGCCCAAGGGCGGCTTCGTGAGCTTCATCCGCGATCGCGATCTGTGGGTGATCGATCTTGCCGACGGCCGGACGCATCGCCTCACCACCGGCGGCAGCGAGGTGATCGGACACGGCGTCGCCGAGTTTGTCGCCGACGAGGAAATGGATCGCCACACCGGCTACTGGTGGGCACCGGATGATTCCGCCATCGCCTATGCGCGCATCGACGAAAGCCCGGTGCCGATCCGCGAACGCTTCGAGATCCACGCCGACCGCAGCACGATCGTTCAGCAGCGCTACCCGGCCGCGGGCGAGGCGAACGTCGCCATCAGCCTGCATGTGGTCGGACTGGGCGACTCACCGGGGCAGATGCGCAGACAGATCGATCTCGGCGCCGAGCCCGACATCTACCTCACCCGCGTCAACTGGGCGACGCCCACCCTGCTCAGCTTCCAGCGCCAGTCGCGCGACCAGCGCGTGCTCGATCTGATCCTGCACGATCTCGACAGCGATCGGCAGCGCGTCCTGCTCACGGAGACCGCCGACACCTGGGTGCCGCTGCACCACAACCTGCGTTTCCTGAAGGACGGCAAGCGCTTCCTGTGGAGCAGCGAGCGTTCGGGTTTCGAACATCTGTACCTGGGCGATCTTGCCAGCGGCGCGCTCGCACCGCTGACTTCCGGCGACTGGACGGTCGAAAGCGTGCTGGCGCTGGATGAGGACGCCGGCGTGGTCTACTTCAGCGGCACCCTCGACTCACCGCTGGAGAAGCACGCCTACGCGCTGCCGCTGGCCGGTGGCGAGCCCAGGCGTCTCACCGCCGCCGGCGCCTGGCATGAGGTGAAGTTCGCCGACAACGCCAGCGTCTATGTCGACAGCTGGAACAGCCCAAGCTCGCCGCCGCAGATGGCGCTGCACCGCGCCTCGGGTGAACACATCGCCGCGCTGATCGACAACGCGCTGGACGCCGACCACCCGTACGCGCCCTTCCTGGCCGCGCACCGGCCGATGGAGTTCGGCACGCTGATCGCCGCCGATGGCGAGACGCCGCTGCACTACAGCCTGATCAAGCCCACCGGCTTCGATCCATCCAAGCGCTATCCCACGGTCGTGCTTGTCTACAGCGGACCCGCTGCGCAGACGGTGCGCCGCACCTGGCAGGTGGACTTCAACCAGTACCTGGCGCAGCAGGGCTACCTGGTGTTCTCACTGGACAACCGCGGAACCCCGCGGCGCGGCGCGAAGTTCGGCGGCGCGCTGTACGGCAAACAGGGCACGGTGGAAGTGGATGACCAGCGCCGTGGCGTGGCCTTCCTGCGCGCCCTCCCCTTCGTCGACGGCGAACGCATCGGCGTCTACGGCTGGTCGAACGGCGGCTACATGACGCTCATGCTGCTGGCCCGCGCCAGCGAGGACTACGCCTGCGGCGCCGCCGGCGCGCCCGTCACCGACTGGGCGCTGTACGACACCCACTACACCGAGCGCTACATGGATCTGCCACAGCGCAATCCCGATGGCTACGCACAGGCCTCGGTGTTCACCCACCTCGACGGCCTGACCAAGCCGCTGCTGCTGCTGCACGGCATGGCGGACGACAACGTGCTGTTCGTGAACAGCACGCGCCTGATGTCGGAACTGCAGGCGCGCGGCCAACCCTTCGAGCTGATGACCTACCCCGGCGCCCGCCACGGCCTGCAGAAGAAGGACGCCCTGCACCGCTTCCGGGTCACCGAAGCCTTCTTCGCGCGCTGTCTGCGGGCGCCTGGCTGAAGTCTTACGCGTGCAGTGAGTCGATGCGTGGCAGTCGCATAGCCGTTTCGCTACGTAGCGGTGTCGCCGCATCGCCGAGTCGCCGTGTAGGTTGGGCCAAGCGCAGCGCGGCCCACCGTCGCGCGCTCAACGCTCGCCTCGGGATTCAATGCCGCGTCGTTGGGCCGCGCTGCGCTTGGCCCAAGCTACGTGACGGCATCGCGGCGCGGGTGACTCAGCCCTGCCGCTTCAGCTCGATCAGCGCCGAGGTATCGGCATCGCCGAGGCCGCGTTCGACCAGCTGGGCGTAGTCGGCCAGGGCCTGTTCGATCACCGCGGTGTTGACGCCGGCGCTGCGCGCCATACCGAGCACGATGTGCAGGTCCTTGAGCAGATGGGCGCACTTGAAGCCGGGCACGTACTCGCGGCGCAGCATGGTGGCGGCGCGCTTGTCGAGGAACCAGTTGCCGGCCGCGCCCGCGCCGAGCGTGGGCAGCAGCTTGTCGGGGTCGAGGCCGAGCTTTTCGCCGAGCGCCAGACCTTCGCACACGGCCTCGTTGATGCCGGCGACCAGCACCTGGTTGACCGCCTTGGTGCACTGGCCGGCGCCCGTCGCGCCCATGTGGGTGATGCGCAGGGCGTAGGCGTCGAGCGCGGGGCGCACCGCTTCAAGATCATCTGCGCTGCCGCCGACCATGATCGAGAGCTTGCCGTTGCGGGCACCTTCGGCGCCGCCGCTCACTGGTGCATCGATGAAGCCGATGCCGCGCTCGGCGAGCAGGCGCGCGGCCTCGCGCGCGGTGTCGGCACTGACGGTGGAGTGGTCGACCACGCGCGCGCCGAACCTCAGCACCTCGCGCAGGGCGCGCACGTTCTGCAGCACGTCGGCGTCTGCGGAGACGCAGAGCAGCACCGCCTCGCAGTCGGCGAAATCGGACGCCGAAGCGGCTGCGCGCACGCCGAACTGGGCGGCCAACGCGTCCGCCTTCGACTGCGTGCGATTGCCGACAACAGCCAGCAGGCCGCGCCCATGCAGGTGGCCGGCCATGGGCGCGCCCATGGCGCCGAGGCCAATGAATCCGGTCTTCATTCGCAGGGAACTCCGTGCGCGAGAGGGAGCGCGATGGTGTACCCACGCCCGTGCCCGGGTAAAGGCTTGCAGAGCGAGCAGCTTTGCCGTCGCGGCCTGCCCCGACAGACTTGCCGCCGCCGCAAGGGCACGGAACCCCGTCTCCGCCTTCGCGGGGACGGTCGCTGCACGAGGACAGGCGCGTCGGCGGACGAAGAATCCCGACTTCCGCAAGACAGCCGGCTCTTCCGCAGCGGGCGGCGAAGTTCGCAAGAAGCAGACCTCTCGCCCCGACACCTGTCGTCATCGCCCCGCGAACGCTGGGGGGTGGCGGGAACCAGCTTGCTCGCGCCCCGCAGGCATGGTGCGGGGCGCAGGCTGCGGCCACCTGCAAGCAGGCTCCTGCAGCGCGCGCGAGCGGATCCATTCGGGTTTCTTCAAGAACACCGCATGGCGACGACGCGCTGGGAAGCTCTCACGGCGACAGCCCCGCTCGCTCGCGGGCGGCCTGGACTTCGGCGTCCAAGCGCCGCTGCAGCGCCGGGTAGCGGGCATCGCGACGCAGCTCGGCGAGACGCGGATCGTGGCGCAACAGCCAGGCCTGACGGAAACCAAGCTGGATGGCGCGATGGAGCGACTGCAGGGCCTGCTCTCGTTGGCCCATGAACTCGGCCATCAGGGCGCGCGAGAACGCCAGCTGGCCGGTCTCCTCGGGGCGATCCAGGAAGCGCCGCGCCGACTCGGCCAGCACGACACGATGGGCGTTCGCCTCAGTGGTCCGGCGCTGGCGCTCCAGCGCGGTGACCAACAGGCTGCCGGCTTCGAGCAGGCTGACGTTGCGCTCCATGGCGGCCGGATCCGGCACCAGCCGACGCAGCAGACCGATCGCTTCATCGGGCGAGCTTGCAAGCCGCACCGTCGCCGCCTGGACCAGCAGGTCGCGATCCTGCGCAGAGAGTGCTCCGCCACCCTCGCGCAGAACTTCGACCCGCTGGCTGACCGAGGGCAGCAAGGTGTCGCCGCCGCGCTGCAGGATCAAGCCCTGGGCCAGCGACCAGCGATACGGGCTGTCTTCAGGCAGGGCGTCCACCTGGGCCTGGGCCTCGTCCCACGCTTCCAGCGCCGACAAGGCTTGCACCAGGGTGGACACGGTACTGGGTGCGGTCGGGTCGCTGAGATGCGCGCGTCGCGCGAATTCCAGCGCTCGATCGAGGTGGCCGCTCTGGGTTTCGATGTTGGCCAGAGCGCGCAACAGCTGCGGGTCGTTGGGAGTGATCGCCAGCACACGCTCCAGCAGGCTGCGTGCCGCCTCCGGCTCGCCGGAAGCGGTCATCAGCGCCGCCAGATTCACATTGATCACCGGTTCCAGCGGGTTCAGCTCGATCGCTTGTTCCAGCACGCGTCGCTGCTCGGCGACATTGCCCTGATCACCCAGTACACCGGCCAGCCACATGCGCGCCATCTCATTGCGCGGATCCAGTTGGATCGCTTCTTCAAGGCTGCGCTGCGCGGGGCCAGGCTGGCCGGCTGACGAACGCAGCAGACCGATGCTGGCCCAGGCCTCGCTCAGGCTCGGGTTCAGCGTGACCGCGCGGACAGCCGAAGCTTCCGCCAGCGCGACGGCTTCGTGTACGGGACGCAACCCGTAGTCGCCCTGCAGCAGATGCGCATCGGCGAGCCCGCTCCAGGCCTGGGCATAGTCCGGGTCGCGCTCCACCGCTTGCCTGAAAAGCGCCTCTGCTTCACTGAGTGCGGCAGGGCTGCGCTGGCGCCAGGCCTGACGGCCGCGCAGGTAGAGCTCAAGCGCCTCGGGGTCGCGCGTGCCGGCGTCGGCCAGGGTGTTGCCACCGACGCCGGTGATGCGCCGCTCCAGCTGCTGCGCGATCGCGGCCGTCACTTCGTCCTGCAGGGCAAACAGGTCTTCGCTGGCGCGTTCGTAGGTTTCCGACCAGGCGTGGTAGCCGCTGTCGGCATCGATCAGCTGAGCGGTGATGCGGACCCGCCCTGCACTGCGGCGAACGGAGCCCTCCAGCACCCAGCGAACGCTGAGCAGCTGGCCGATGTCCTGCACGGTGCCGTTGAAGTCGCGCAGTGCGAATGACGAGGTGCGGGCGGCAACGCGCAGGCCCTGCAGGCGCGCCAGACGGTCCAGCAGCTCCTCGGCGATGCCATCGGCCAGATGCCGATGATCGCGCTCTGGACTCATGTCATCGAAGGGCAGTACAGCAATGGTGTTGGGCGGCAGCGCGCTGCGCGCCGGGTTGCCGGGCGCAGCGGCGGATGGAGCAGCGTCTGTTTCGCCGACACCGGGGTGATACACCTCGGACAGCCACCAGGCCGTGCCGAGCACCGTCAGCAGCACGATGAGGACGGCGAACAGCCGGCCGGCAGCCGCCCCGACGCGGCGCTCGCGCACCAGACCACCGGGCGAGACATCGAAGAACCAGGCCAGCACCAGGGCCACCGGCAGCCCCAGCACGGCGCCGAGCACGGTCCATGTCAGGGCCAAAGGCGGCAGGCCGAGCGGTTCGAAGGTGATCTCGGCGATCTGCAGCACCAGCCAGGCGATCACGGCGTACAGCGCGCCGACGCGCGTCACGCGTCGTCGGCGCAGCTCGCTCCAGGTTGAACGCCACAGCGAAGATCGACCCGTCTGCATCCGTCTGCTCCCGCCTTTCCGTGGCAGCGAACCGCATGGATGCGCGCACTGCCTTCAGGGTTGAGCATGCTATCCGTTCAACCGGGGCTGCCGTTCAGATAACTCGGCGCGTCAGCCATTCGCCTCATCGGCGAGGTAGGTGTAGCCGGTCAGCCCGGCTTCCAGCGCGGCCGACAGGCGCAGCGCTTCTTCGGCCGGCAGGTCGGCAGAAGCCACCATGGCACCGTAGCGGCGGCGCAGGTCGGACAGGCTGTAGCCCACGTAGTCGAGCATCACATCGGCGGTATCGCCGCGGCGGCTGCGCTCCAGGGTGTAGCCATTGCCGGTCAGGCGCACGTTCACCGCATCGGTGTCGCCGAACAGGTTGTGGATGTCGCCCAAGGTGTCCTGGTAGGCGCCGACCATGAAGATGCCGAGGCGATAGCTTTCGCCCGCGCGCGGCACGTGCAGGGGCAGGCTGCTGTCCAGGTCGCCACTGTCGACGTAGGTCTCGACCTGGCCGTCGGAGTCACAGGTGAGATCCGCGATGATGCCGCGGCGGGTCGGCGCTTCGTTCAGCCGGTGAATCGGCGCGATCGGGAAGATCTGGTCGATCGCCCAGACGTCGGGAACCGACTCGAACACCGAGAAGTTGACGAAGTACTTGTCGACCAGGCGCTCGTTGAGCTCATCCAGCACGGCGCGATGGCCCTTCTCGGCGTAGTCGAGGCGGGCGCGGACCGCGTGGGCGATGGCGTAGAACAGGTCGTCGATGGCGGCGCGCTGGTCCAGCTGCAGTTGGCCGAGCGCGTACAGGGCCTGGCCCTCGGCCTGGTAGTGCTGGGCCTCGTGGTAGAGCTCGAGCGCAGGGCGCTCGTCCAGCGCGGCGTGGGTTTCGCGCAGGTGGCGGATCACCGCCGGTTCGTCGCTGGTCGCGGGCGGCACCGCGCCTTCCGGCGCGGGCTCGACCTCGGACACGTTCGCGACCAGCAGCGCGTGGTGTGCGGTGAGCGCGCGGCCCGACTCGGTCATCACTTTGGGCGGCGTCAGGCCGTGCTCTTCGCAGGCCTCGGCCAGCGGCTGCACGATGGTGCTGGCGTACTGCTCCAGCCCATAGTTGATCGAGCAGCTGCCGCGCGAGCGGGTGCCCTCGTAGTCCACGCCCAGGCCGCCACCGACGTCCATGTAGCGGATCGGCGCGCCGAGCTTGCTCACTTCGACGAAGTAGCGGGTGGCCTCGCGCATGCCGGCGGCGAAGTCGCGCACGTTGGAGATCTGGCTGCCCATGTGGAAGTGCAGGAGCTCAAGACAGTCGAGCATGTCGGCGCCGCGCAGGCGCTCGACCAGGTCGATCAGCTGGCGCGGCGACAGCCCGAACTTGGCCTTGTCACCGCCGCTGTTCTGCCACTTGCCGGCACCGAGGCTGGCCAGCCGCATGCGCACGCCCAGGCCCGGGCGCACGCCCAGCGCCTTCGACTCCTCGATGATGTGTTCAAGCTCGGACGCCTTCTCGACCACGATGTAGGTCTGCAGACCGAGGCGCCGGCCGATCAGGGCCAGACGGATGTACTCGCGGTCCTTGTAGCCGTTGCAGACCACCACGCCGCCCGGGCGCGACAGCGCGAGCACCGCCATCAGCTCGGGCTTGGAGCCGGCCTCCAGCCCGAAGCCCTCGCCGCCGTGGGCGGCCAGCTCGCCGGCCACGCCGTAGTGCTGGTTGACCTTGATCGGATAGATCGCGGTGTAGCCGCCGCTGTAGTCGAGCTCGCGCATGGCGTGCGCGAACGCGGCCTGCAGGCGACCGAGGCGATGGCCCAGCACGTCGGAGAAGCGCAGCAGCAGCGGCAGCTTCATGCCGGTCGCCAGGGCCTGATCGACCACCGCCGGCAATGAGATCCGCGGCCCCTCGCCGCCACGCGGCAGCACTTCGATGCCGCCTTCGGCATCGATGTCGAAGTAGCCCTCGCCCCAATGCGGGACGGCATAGGTGCGACGGGCGCGGTCGATCGACCACTCGCTCATGGGCGGCGGGCTCCTGCGGCGGGAAGGAAAGGCCGCACAGTGTAAACACTGGTGGATGGCAGGTCGTGTTGATCGGGCACGCCGCAGCGCTTGGGGTTTACCCGGGCGGCCCGCGGGGGGCACCATTCGCGGACTCTTCACTGACTTGAAAATTCATGCGCATCCTTTCCCTGTTGCTGTTACTGGCCTGCGCGGCTTCGGCGGCGGCCCAGAGTCCCGCTCGCCCGCGCATCCCGAGCGCGCAGGAAGATCTCGCCTGGCTGGATCGCTATCTCGATGCGAATGCCGCCGGCAGCCGGCGCGTGCAACTGCATACCGGCGATGAGATCGCTTTCAACAGCCTGCCCGACCGGATCGGCGCGCGGATCGCCGTGACCCTGCGTGACGGCCGCAGCCGCGCGGGCGTGTTGGTGGCGGCAAACGGCGAGAACGCGCGGCTGCGGGTGCGGCTGGCGGCGGGCGAGTACGTGTTCGAGTTCAGCCGCGCAAACGCGCAGCGCATCACCGCAGGGGAAGGCTGATGGACGCCGACGCGGGCAGCCTGGGTTCCGCGCTCCTCTACTACGTCTTCGCCTTCGCGATGGTGATCTGGATGTGCGTCAAGATCGCCCGCGGCAGTCTCGTGCTTGCGCTGCTCACCTTCTTCCTGTGGCCCCTGGCGCTGCTGAGCCTGATTCGCAACTGGGGCAATCCACAGACCGACATCCGCATTCCTTTCTTCGCGGCAGTCGTCGCCCTGGGGATGAGCGTCTTCATGATCGAGCGCGTTGCCGATCCACAGGTCGTGGACGCTGCGCCCCGCTCCAACGAAGACACGCTGAGCGCGCTTGCGCAGGTCGACCCCGACACCTACGGCAAAGTCATGCAGGCCCGGGCCGACTACGAGGCCTCGGACCAGCGCTTGCGGGATGCCGACGAAGACATCGGCGGCGAACACGGGACACTAAGCTCGCCGCGAGCGACAGATCGACCCGACCGCGCTCCGTCGCCCGCCCCGCGCGACAGCGACCGCGCAGAACCGGCGTCGGACGGCCCGGCGGCGCTTGATCCCGTGCTCGACCTGGCGCACACCGCGGCCGGTCTGTCGTACCAGTACAGTCGGATTGCCTGGCCGCATCTGCAGGCCCATCTGCAGCTGCCTTCACGTTTCCGCTTCATCCCGGCCAGCCGGCTGCATCGCCTCGCACGCCTGCGCAGCCAGACGCTGCCCGAGGGCGGCCTTGGCTGGGTCAGCCACGAGACCGTCGATCTAGGCCAGCCCGAAGCCTGGGTGCTCGAAGTGCAGCATCTGGCGGTCGGCCGCCTGGACGAGGGGGATCTCGGTGACGCGGGCGCGGACTTTGCGGGTGTGCTCGCGGGGATGGCCGGCGCGCCGGCGCTGGACGGCAGCAGCCGAACCCTTGGCAGCGGGGGGTTTGCGCCGCAATGGGATGCGGTGCGCGGGCTGTTGACCTGGTCGCTGGAGAGCCCAGAAGGCCTGAGTGATCACCACGCCGCCGTGCCCATGCGCCAGGGCGCCTTGCTGTTCAGCGTGCGCGGTCTGCAGCCGGACCAGCGCGAACTCGGGCTGCGCGTTACCCGTCTGCTGGCCGCCAGCGCAGAAGTGGCGGTGGGAGCGCGCTGGCGCGACCAGCCGCGACCGGGCGATGTGCGGGCCAGCGTCGATCTGCTGCAGTGGATACAGGCCCGGCAGCCCGCCCCGTTGAAGGCCGACACACCGGGCAAGTGAAGGCCGACCTGCCGAAGACAGGGTGGAAGGTCGGCGCCCGGGCGGCCGCCGCGCTCCGGTACAATCGGCCGCCCACCTACGCTGACCCCGGATCCCTCCATGAGTAGCGACAGCACCTGGTACTACGAGAACTTCGAGCCGCTGGGTTCTTCCATCGGGTTCCGGGTTACGAAGAAACTCGACGAGGTGCAGTCGCCGTTCCAGAAGATCGAGATCTTCGAGACCACCGACTGGGGGAATCTGATGTTGATCGACGGGGCGGTGATGCTGACCACCCGCGACAATTTCCTGTACCACGAGATGATGTCGCACCCGGTGCTGTTCACCCACAGCAACCCGAAGCGGGTGGTGATCATCGGTGGCGGTGACTGCGGCACCCTGCGCGAAGTGCTCAAGCACAAGGAAGTCGAGTCGGCCGTGCAGTGCGACATCGACGAGCAGGTCACGCGCATGGCGGAAAAGTATTTTCCGGAACTTTGCGATTCCAACGCCGACCCGCGCGCCCACCTGATGTGGGATGACGGCATCAAGTACATGAAGGAACTGGCGCCGGACAGCGTCGACATCGTGATCGTCGATTCGACCGACCCGGTCGGCCCCGCCGAAGGCCTGTTCAACGAAGCGTTCTACGTCTCCTGCCTCAAGGCCCTGCGCCCCGGCGGCATGCTGGTGCAGCAGTCGGAGTCACCGCTCGGCCATATCGGACTGATCAAGGCCATGCGCCACCATCTGAAGGCTGCCGGCTTCTCGGACGTCAAGACCCTGCCGTTTCCCCAGCCCTGTTATCCGACCGGCTGGTGGAGCTGCACGATGGCGCGCAAGGGCGGCGAGATCGCCGGCTTCCGCGAGCGCGGCGCGCAGAGCAAGAGCTTCAAGACGCGCTACTACAACGTCGACATCCATCGCGCCGCACTGGTGCTGCCGGAGTTCATGCGTGAGGCCCTGGGCAACGAGTAAGGCGGTCGTGGGCCCGGGAGCGCGTCGATGATGCGCCTGCTGGGCGGTTTCGTGCTGGCGGTGCTGGCCACCGCGGCGCTGTCGAGCGTGATCCAGACCCTGCGCGTGCACGCCGGTCTGGCCTCGATGGGCGTCGAGATTCCGTTCGGCCTGCGGCTGTCGGCGATCGGCCACGATCTGCTGGGCTTCGCGCCGACCTATGCGGCCATCGTCGCTGCCGGATTCCTGATCGCTTTCCTGGTCGCCGGTTTGATCCGCCGTTACGCGAAACGCGCAGGCCCCTGGCTGCATGCGCTGGCCGGTGGTGCGGCGATCCTGACCGCTCTGCTGGCGATGGAAGCCCTGCTCGGCATGAGCGTGATCGCCGGTGCGCGGGGGGCCGTGGGCATCGCCTTGTTCACGCTGGCCGGGCTCATCGGCGGCGCGCTGTTCGCGCGGATCGGCGCACGGCGCTGAGGGCGGAGCGGGTCACTGCAAGGGCATAGGGTGGGCCCTGGCCCACCGCGAGCCGGGCCGCATCCGTTCGATCAACTTCCGCACATGGATGGGAGCGCCTGGCGGAGGCGACCGCCGGGTGGGTCATTCGCTCGATCGCAGCCATGACCGAAGCGAGCGTCAAGCGCCTGGTGGGCCAGGGCCCACCCTATGGGCGCGGCCCTGCGTGGGGGCGGTGGTCCATGCCCACGCATTTGCTCGTGAGAGCCATGCGCACAGGGAAGCACCGCAGCGCTTGCCGGTGTGCTCGGCGTCGCGCGTTGGCGCACGGAGCGGGTCACTGCAAGGGCATAGGGTGGGCCCTGGCCCACCGCGAGCCGGGCCGCATCCATTCGATCAACTTCCGCACATGGATGGGAGCGCCTCGCGGAGGCGACCGCCGGGTGGGTCATTGGCTCGATCGCAGCCATGACCGAAGCGAGCGTCAAGCGCCTGGTGGGCCAGGGCCCACCCTATGGGCGCAGGGCGTCGAGCAGCTTCTGCCCGGCACGGCCGTCGGCTTCCCAGCCCAGCCGAGATTGTTCCGCCTTGATCGCTTCGCGCGAGCGCGTGCCGAGGCGGCCGTCGACCTCGCCGATGTCGTGGCCACGCGCGATCAGGAGCGCCTGCAGCTCGCGCCGCTGCGCCCGCGACAGGCCGGCGTCGTCGGTCGGCCAGGCGCGGACGAAGCCCTCGCCGCCGCTGATCCGATCGGCGAGGTGCGCGATCGCCAGTGCGTAGCTTTCGGCGGCGTTGTAGCTGTACAGGGCCTCGAAGTTGCGGAACACCAGGAAGGCCGGGCCGTCCGCACCCGCCGGCAGCAGCAGCCCGGCACTGCGCTCGGCGGGCGTTGACGCATTCGCCAGCGCGCTTCCGTCGATGCGGCGCAGACCGCGCGCCTGCCAGGTCGAGACCGCTGCGGTGGCCTTGCGTCCGCCGCCGGCCCTGAAGCCTTCGGGCAGGGCGACCTCGAAGCCCCAGGGCTGAGCGCTGCGCCAGCCGGAACGCTTGAGGTAGTGCGCCGTCGACGCCAGCGCATCCGCCACGCTGCCAACCAGATCGCGGCGGCCGTCACCATCGAAATCGACGGCGATGCGGGTGTAGGTCGAGGGCATGAACTGGGTCTGGCCAAAGGCACCCGCCCAGGAACCGGTCAGCGGCGCATCGGCGCTGGGCCTCAGGTCACCGGCGTCGATCAGCTTCAGCAGGTGGATCAGTTCGCTGCGGAAGAAGGGCTGGCGGCGGCCCGCACACGACAAGGCGAGCAGGGAGCTGCGCAGCTCGCGACTGCCGGCACTGCGGCCGTAGTCGCTCTCGACGCCCCACACGGCGACGACGTAGGCCGGCTCGACGCCGTACTCGACGGCGACAGCGGCGAGCAGGTCGGTGTGCTCACCGAGCAGACGGCGGCCGTCTTCAACACGCTCTTCGTCGACCAGGGCGGCAAGGTAGTCCCAGATCGGAGTCACGAACTCGGGCTGGGCATCCAGCAGGGGCAGCACGCTGGCATCGGGCTCGATGTCAGCGAGCAGGGCGTCGAAGCGCTCGGCCGGCAGGCCGGCGGCGACAGCGCGCGCGCGCAGTTCGGGCAGGCATGCACCGGTCTCTACGGTGGGGACGCTGGGCACTTCGGCAGGCGCTGCTGCGCTGGCGAAGGTGGCCGGCGCGAAGGCCAGGGCGAGCATGGTCGCCTGCAGACGGGCAGGAAAGGAGATAGGCATGACAGCAAGCCTGCCAAGCAGCGGATGAATCGCAGGGCAATTCGCGTTCTGGGCGCGCCTGGCCCGCTTCTCGTCGTGTCTGGCGAGCGCCGAGGGCTCAGCTGCGCGCTGTGCTCGCTTCCACCAGCGAGCAGGCCTCGGGCGAGCGTCGTGCAGGTCGGCTTGGTGCGACTCCGCGGGTCCGATCTGCGGCGCGAGGGCCGTCGCGCCTGACCCTGCGCTACCAGGGAATCGTGCTGCCGTCGTAGGCGCGGAAGCTGCCGCTGTCGGCGGGCGTGCTGGCGGCGATCACCTGCAGCAGCAGCGCCGCCGACTGTTCGGGCGTGAACAGTTTTCCCGCCGGCACGCGCGCCTTGAACGGCTGCGACAGCGGTGTGTCGACCGTGCCCGGATGCAGCTGCAGCACGCTCAGCTTCGGATGGCTGCGCTTCAACTCCACCGCCAGCGTGCGCATCAGCTGATTCTGAGCGGCCTTGGCGGCGCGGTAGCTGTACCAGCCGCCGAGACCGTTGTCGGCGATCGAACCGACCCGCGCCGACAGGCTGGCGATTACGGCGGGGGACGCCACCTCGAACAGCGGCAGCAGCGCCTGCACCAGCAGGATCGGCGCGAACGCATTCAGCGCGAAACTGCCTTCGAGCGCATCGGCGCGCAGCTGCGCCAGTGATTTCTCCGGCATCAGGCCGTCGGCATGCAGCAGGCCGGCGGCGTTGAACAGCAGGTCGAGCCGGCCCAGCGTCGTGCGCGCGATCTGCACCAGGCGCTCACGGTCCCTGGCATGGGTGAGGTCGGCATCGCAGCGGTGCAGGCGCTCTCCGTACTGCAGCGCGAGTGCTGCGAGAGCATCGCTGCCGCTGGCCTGCCGCGACACCGCCAGCACGCCGGCAACGTCATCGCGCGGGAGCAGTTCGGCCACTGCGGCGAGGCCGATTCCGCTGCTGGCGCCGGTCACCAGCACCCGGGCAGGGTGTTCAAGGCCTTCAATCAGGGGCATGCGCATCTCCGTCGCGTCGAGGCCGCGCAGTGTCGCGAGGCACACCTGAAGGCGTCGCGAGGAACACGCGCGGCGCCGGGTCTGAGGCGCCTCAGCCGGCTTTGGCGCGCGCACACGCGAGCACCTGCTCCAGCGCCTGCGGCCGCGCGAACAGATAGCCCTGGCCGCGCTGACAGCCGAGCTGCTGCAGACGCGCGCGCTGTGATTCGGTCTCGATGCCTTCGGCGACCACTTCGAGGTCCAGCGAGTGCGCCATCGCCAGGATCGCCGAGACGATGGCCTCGCCGCTGCCGCCGCCGTCCTGCGTCAGGGGTGTGACGAAGCTGCGGTCGATCTTGAGCATCTGCAGCGGGAACTGGTGCAGATAGCTCAGCGAGGAATAGCCGGTGCCGAAGTCGTCGAGCGCGGTCTGCACACCGCGGGCGTGCAGCCGTTCGAGGGCGTTGCGAACGCGCTCCGGGTTGCGCAGCAGGGTGCCTTCGGTGAGCTCGATGTGGACGCGTGCGGGCGCAATGCCCTGGGCTTCGATCAGGGCGACCAGTCGCTCGGCGAAGTCATCGCTGCCGAAGTGTCGCGGCGACACGTTGAGATTCACGAAGCCGGCCTCCGGGCCCAACCTCGCAAGACCACGACAGGCGCGTTCGAACACCTGCCAGTCGATCGCTTCGATCATTCCGCTGTCTTCGGCGACGTGCAGGAACTCGGCCGGGCCCAGCAGACCGCGGCGCGGATGGCGCCAGCGCATCAGCGCTTCGTAGCCGACCGTGCGCCCGCTATCCAGCTCGACGATCGCCTGGAAATGCGGCTCGAACTCGCAGCGCAGCAGGGCCTGCCGGAGGTCGAGCTCCAGCGCCAGCTGCGCCTTCGAGGCGAGTTCAAGGCCCTCCTCGAAGTACTGGAATCTGTTGCGGCCAGCGGCCTTGGCCCGATACATGGCGGTATCGGCGGTGCGCAGCAGGTCCTCGCCGCTTGGCGTGTCGGCACCGCCGAGGGCGATGCCGATGCTCACCGAAGGCTGCACGCTGCTCTCCGGAAGTGCGATCGGCGCCGCCATCGATTCGATGATGCGCTGCGCAACCAGGGTCGGCGTGTCGGGGTCGGCGTAGTCCTCAAGCAGGATCGCGAACTCGTCGCCGCTCAGCCGCGCCACCACATCGTTCTCGCGCACGCAGCTCAGGAAGCGCTTGGACACTTCGATCAGGACCGCATCGCCTGCCGAATGGCCGAGGCTGTCGTTGATCACCTTGAATCGGTCGACGTCCAGAAAGAGCAGTGCGAAGCACTGACCCGGCACGCGACGCACCCGGCCCAGTACGCGCTGCAGTCGATCGCGCAGATAGCCGCGGTTGGGCAGTCCGGTCAGGGCGTCGTGCAGGACCTGGTGTTCGAGCTGGGCCTGGATGGCCTCGCGGGCCTGGATCTGCTCGCGCAGTTCGCGCGTGCGCTGCTCGACGCGCTGCTCCAGCAGCTGGTGGGAGGCGCGCAGATCGGCAGCGGCGCGGCGGCGCTCCAGGCTGGAGGCGATGTGATACGAAACGAAGGCCAGCAGGCTCTGATCCTGACCGCCATAGGTCGTCGCCGTGCGGTAGCTCTGCACCACCACCGCGCCGATCACGCCGCGCCCTCCGATCAGCGGTACGCCGAGCCAGGACAGCGCCACCGCCCCCTTCACTTCGCACTCGCCGGCCGCGACCAGGGACTCGATGCCATCCAGATCGGCCAGCAGCGGCACACCCTTGCGGATCACATATTCGGTGATGCTGTTCCCCATCGGTCGAGCCAGCGGCGTGCCGGCGGTTTCGTCGGCGAAGTAGGGAAAGCTGAGGGTGCCGCCGTCGTCCGAAACCAGGGCGATGTAGAAGTTCTGCGCGGGAATGAGGCTGCCGACGACGGCGTGCATCGAGGCGCAGAAGTCCGACAGGCCAACGTCCTGTCCGGCCAGCTCGGCGATCCGGTACAGAGCCGCCTGCAGGCGTTCACCACGCTCGCGCTCGCGCACTTCGGTGGTGAGCACGGCGTTGGCCTCGGCCAATTCCTCGGTGCGCGCCGCCACCAGCGCTTCCAGCTCGGCGCGCGAACGCCGTCGTTCCAGCGCGGTGAGGATGTGGCTGCCGACGTAGCTCAGCAGCGCCTGGTCGGCGGCACTGAAGTGGATCGCCTCGGTGTAGGTCTGCACCGCGATCATGCCGCGCACGCGGCCACCGCCGATCATCGGCACACCAAGCCAGCTGAAGGGCTCGGTGCCGAAGCGGCGCAGCCGCCCGCGCACCTGGGCCTCGATTTCGTCGAGGCTGCCGCGCAGCGCCTGGCCACCGGTCAGGACGTGCCAGGTCAGGCGGTCCCGATAGCTTGCGAGCGGCAGCGGCTGGTGCATTTCGACGGCCAGCGATTCGTCGTTGGCATCCGCGAAGTAGATGAACTCGACGGTCTGGTGTTCGTGGTCAAGCAGGGCGATGTAGAAGTTCTCGGCGTACATCAGGCGGCCGACGATGCCGTGCAGGCCCTTCAGCATCGCGGCCCGGTCCTGCTCCTCCGCGGCCATTTCGGTGATCGCGAACAGGGCGCGCTGCACGCGCTCGGTGTGCTCGAGCTGGCGCAGGCTGTCCTGCAGCAGGGCACTCTCGATCAGCTCCTGCACGCGGGCGGCGAGCAGTGGCCAAAGCGCCTCGGCGTTCCAGCCGGGCAGGCCGGGCTGCTGGCCGGGGGCGGACAGCAGCACCGCCGCACCACCGCCGGAGTGCGCTGCCAGCAGGGTTGCCCGTCGTCGGCCGTCGAAGGCGTCCTCGATGCCATTGACGGCGGTCAATGCCGCTTCGGCCAGCGCAAGTTCGACGCCCTCGGCACCCGCCGGCACCGCGCTGATCGCGTCCGGCCAGCGCAGCGCGTACAGCACGCGAGGCGGCGGATCGTCAGCGCCGGCACTCGGCAACAGGGCCAGCAGGCGGCGCGCGAACAGGTCCAGGCTGGGCGCCGAGAGCAGGTGCGCGAGCACGGCCGGCGTGTCGACGGCCGGGGCGTGGGACACCACATTGGCGAGGCGCTGGGTAGGGGTCATGCACGCGGCCGGGTTGCCTCCTGGGCAAGCCGTCGACGCGTTGCAAGATTGGCGCCACGCATCGGCTTGGCGCCGGACGGGCTGCGGCCCTCAGCGCGCGCCCTTGCCGAACAGCACCACTTCGAAGGTCTGCAGCAGCACCAGCAGATCGAACATCAGGCTGTGATTCTTCACGTAGTAGAGGTCGTACTTGAGCTTTTCGTCGGCGTCCTTGACCGACGCGCCGTAGGCATAGCGCAGCTGGGCCCAGCCGGTGATGCCCGGCTTCACCGTATGGCGCAGGGCGTAGTACGGAATCTCGGCGGTCAGCTGCTCGACGAAGGCCGGCCGCTCCGGGCGCGGGCCGACAAAGCTCATCTCGCCGCGCAGGACATTGATCACCTGCGGCAGTTCGTCGACGCGCAGCTTGCGGATGACCCGCCCGACCCGGGTGATGCGGTCGTCATCGGTCTGCGCCCAGCGGGCGACCCCGTCCTTCTCGGCGTCTTCGCGCATGCTGCGAAACTTGAGCACGCGGAACACTCGGCCACCCTGACCGACGCGTTCCTGACGGTAGATGATGCTGCCGCGGAAGCCGCTCTCGACCCAGATCATCAGCGCCGTGCCGAGCATCAGCGGCGACGCCAGCAGCAGCAGTACGCTGGAGGCCGCCACGTCGAAGGCGCGCTTGCTGGCGCCGCGCACGGCGCCGGCGTCGAAACCGCGCGAGAACACCAGCCACGAGGGGTTCAGCACGTTCATCTTGATCTTGCCGCTCTCGTGCTCGAAGAAGGTACCGATGTCGGTGACGATAATGCCGCGCAGCCGCGCCTGGATCAGCTCATCCATCGGCAGGATGCCGCGACGCTCGTCCACCGCGATCACGATCTCGTCGATGTCGTGCTCGCGCGCCAGTACCTCCAGGCCTTCGGCCGGTTCCAGCCGCAGTTCATGAGGAACCGCATCGGCATCGCCAGGCATCGGCAGGTAGCCGACGATCTGGAAGGTGCGCTGGTCCGAAAGGCGGCGCAGGCGGGTGTTGATCAGCGCGGCCTTTTCGCCCACGCCCAGCACCAGCACGCGACGCCGCAGGGCGTCCCCGCCGACCGACTTCAGCGCGAAATAGCGGGTGAGCATGATCGACACCAGGCCCAGCGCCATCGAGAGGAGCATCACCCCGCGCCCGATCGGGCTGACCGGCATGAGGTACTGCACCGCGATCAGTATCAGGCCACCGGCGAGAAAGGCCACGGCAGCTCTGACGATATGCCCGCTCAGGCCCTCGCGGCTCTGCGAGATGTACATGCCGAGCGACGTCATCGCCAACACGTGCACCGTGGCGAACAGCAGGGCGCGCGGCAGGATGTCGCCGAACACGCGGGACAACAGGTCGATGTTGCCCATGAAGCGCAGTCCCGCTGCGGCGTAGAACACCAGGATCAGCACCGAGAACTCGACCAGGGCGAGAATCAGGACCCAGCGTCGGGCGGGATGAAAGGCATCAGAAATGGAGCGCATGGCGGTGTGTTCTTGTTCGGGGGCGCTGCTCAGCGGCGCGTGAAGACTGATAGACTGTGACGGACATCACATTGGATGGCAAGACCATGACGTTTGTGCGATCGGCGGACGAGGACGGCCTGCGGCTGGCGGTGATCGGCCTCGGCTATGTGGGCCTGCCCCTGGCGGTGGAGTTCGGGCGCCAGCTGGACACCCTCGGCTTCGACATCAACCCGGCCCGCATCGACGAACTGCGCGCCGGCCGCGACCACACCTTGGAAGTCAGCGCCGCCGAACTGGCCGAGGCCGCGCGCCTCGGCTTCGCGGTCGACCCGGCCGAGCTGCGCGCCTGCAACGTGTTCGTGGTGACGGTGCCGACGCCGATCGACGAAGCCAAGCGGCCGGACTTCGGGCCGCTGATCGGCGCCAGCCAGACCGTCGGCCGCGCACTGAAAGCCGGCGACGTGGTGATCTTCGAGTCGACGGTGTATCCGGGTGCGACCGAAGAGGTCTGCGTGCCGGTGATGGAACAGCTTTCTGGCCTGAAATACAACGTCGACTTCTTCTGCGGCTACAGCCCCGAGCGCATCAACCCGGGCGACCGCGCGCACCGCCTGCCGGACATCGTCAAGGTGACCTCGGGCTCCACGCCTGAAGTTGCCGAATTCGTCGATGCGCTGTACCGCAGGATCATCCGCGCCGGCACCCACAAGGCCAGCAGTATCCGCGTCGCTGAAGCCGCCAAGGTCATCGAGAACACCCAGCGCGATCTCAACATCGCGCTGATCAACGAGCTCGCGCAGATCTTCCACCGGCTCGGCATCGACACCCAGGAAGTGCTTGCCGCGGCCGGCACCAAATGGAACTTCCTGCCGTTCCGGCCGGGCCTGGTGGGCGGCCACTGCATCGGCGTCGACCCCTACTACCTGACCCACAAGGCGCAGCAGATCGGCCACCACCCCGACGTGATCCTGGCCGGGCGCCGGATCAACGACGGCATGGGCGCCTATGTCGCCCAGCGGGTGGTGCGGCTGATGACCCGCCAGCGCCTGCCGCTTGTCGATGCGCGCGTGCTGGTGCTGGGGCTCGCGTTCAAGGAGAACTGCCCGGACCTGCGCAATACGCGGGTGATCGACGTGATCGACGCGCTCGCCGACTACGGCCTGAAGGTCGACGTGCATGACCCCTGGGTCGACGGCGCCGAAGCCCGCCATGAATACGGCCTCGACCTGATCGACACCCCGGCCCCCGGCCTCTACGACGCCGTGGTGCTGGCCGTCGGCCACCGTGAATTCGCAGCGCTGGGCGCCGCCGGCATCCGCGCCTGCGGCAAGCCAGGCTCGGTCCTGTTCGATGTGAAGAGCTTTCTGCCGCGCGAAGCGGTGGATGAGAGGCTTTGAGCGGGGATTGGGGATTGGGGATTGGTCCGACGGTTGGGCGGGTGGCGCGGGCTTGAGGCTGTGTCTTGGACGACCGCTATCGAAGTCGGCCGATCAAGCTCCCCGCGCTGGTAGCTCTTCATCAGACGGAAAGCGAAGCCCATGCGCCGGCATTCGCCGACCCCGAGCGCCCTTCGGGCAAATCCCGAATCCCCAATCCCCAATCCCAGCTCTTACTGTGACCTGAAACACACTTTTACCCCAGCCGCTGCTATCCTGCGGCGCTGCGGCATGGGCTGTTCCGTGACCGCTTTCCTGCGAGTTTTCCGCCCATGCGAGTCCTGGTCACCGGCGCTGCCGGCTTCATCGGTTCCACCCTCAGTCACCGCCTGCTCGATCGCGGCGACGAGGTGCTGGGCTATGACAACCTCAACGACTACTACGACGTTCGCTTGAAGGAAGCCCGACTGGCGCGGCTCACGCCGCGCGCGGGGTTCTCCTTCCTCAAGGCCTCGCTGGAAGACCGCGCGGCGATGGAACAGGCATTCGCCGACTTCCGCCCGCAGCGGGTGGTCAATCTCGCCGCCCAGGCCGGGGTGCGCTACTCGCTGGAGAACCCGCGCGCCTACATCGACGCCAACATAGTCGGCTTCATCAACATCCTCGAATGCTGCCGCCACGGCGGCATCGAGCATCTGGTGTACGCCAGCTCCAGTTCGGTCTACGGCGCCAACCGCAAGCTGCCCTTCGCGGTCGAGGACAGCGTCGACCATCCGGTCAGCCTGTACGCGGCGACCAAGAAATCCAACGAGCTGATGGCCCACACCTACAGCCACCTGTTCGGCCTGCCGACCACCGGCCTGCGCTTCTTCACCGTGTACGGCCCCTGGGGCCGCCCGGACATGGCCCTGTTCCTGTTCACCCGCAAGATCCTCGCCGGCGAGCCGATCGACGTCTTCAATTTCGGTCAGCACACCCGTGATTTCACCTACGTCGACGACATCGTCGAGGGCGTGATCCGCACGCTCGACCGCGTGCCCGGGCCGGACCCGGCCTTCGATCCGCTGCTGCCCTCGCCGGCCAGCTCCAGTGCGCCCTATCGGGTCTACAACATCGGCAACCACCGACCGGTGCAGCTGTCGCGCTACATCGAGCTGATCGAGCAGGCGCTGGGCCGCACCGCCGAAAAGCGCCTGCTGCCGCTGCAGCCCGGCGATGTGCCCGACACCGAAGCGGACGTCGATGCGCTGATGCGCGACACCGGCTACTCGCCAGAAACCACGGTCGAGGTCGGCATCCAGCGCTTCGTCGACTGGTATCGCGGGTTCTACGCGGTCTAGGGCGGAGAATCCAAACATGCCTGTCGCGCCGACCGCGCCCACGCCGCTGCAGCAGTGGCTGCCGCGTGCGGCCGCGCGCTGGTCGAAGTCGCCTGCGCTGCTCTGTGCCGGCGCGCGCTTCGACTACGCCGGCCTGTGGACGGTCGTGCAGGCGCGCGCGCGCGCACTCGACAAAGCGGGCCTGCAGCGCGGAGAGCGCGTGGCGCTCGCCGCCGAGCGCTGCGCCGACACCCTGATCGACCTGCTGGCCGCGATCGAGCTCGGCCTCTGCTACGTGCCGCTCGATCCCGCGTATCCGGACGCGCGGCTCGCGGCGATGCTGGAAGACGCCGCACCACGCGCCGTGCTCGGCCGCGAGTCCGATCTGCTGTCGCTGGAGGCGCGGCTGGGTCCGCTGCCACGCCTCGATTCGATGCACGCACACACCCAGCCCCACGCCGGCCAAGGCGAACTCGCCTATGTGCTGTTCACCTCCGGCTCGACCGGCCGGCCCAAGGGTGTGGCCATGGGCCCGCGGCCGCTGGGGCATCTGATCGACTGGCACGCCGCGCATCCACGCCTGGGCTCGCCGGCGGTCACCGCGCTGTTCGCGCCCTTGTCCTTCGACGTGCACTTCCAGGAAATCCTCTTGACCATCGCCACGGGCGGCTGTCTGGTGCTGCTGTCGGAGGCCGAGCGTCGCGATCCTGAAGCCCTGCGCGCCGCGCTTGTGCGCGAGAACGTGCAGCGCCTGTTCCTGCCCTATGTCGCCTTGCAGATGTTGGCCGAGGCCTGCGTCGAGGCCACGCCACCGCCGCTGCGCGATGTGGTCAGCGCCGGCGAGCAGCTGCAGGTGACGGACAGCATCCGTCGACTGTTCGCCCGCCTGCCCGGCAGCGCCCTGCACAACCACTACGGGCCGACCGAATCGCACGTGGTCACCGCCTTCGAACTGGAAGGCGATCCCGCACAGTGGCTGGCGATCCCGCCGATCGGCCGCGCCCTGCCGCATGTGCGCGTTGCGCTGGCGCCGCTCGAAGATGCGCAGGACCCGAACGAAGGCGAGCTGCTGCTCGGCGGCGAGGCCCTGGCCTACGGCTATCTCGGCCGCGCGGACCTGAGCGCCGAGCGATTCATCGACACGGCGAAAGGCCCGCAGTACCGCACGGGCGACCGCGTGCGGCTCGATGCCGAGGGCGTGCTGCATTACCTCGGACGCGCCGATGCGCAGCTGAAGATCGACGGCTACCGCATCGAACCCGGCGAGATCGAGCTGGCCCTGCTCGGTCAGGGCGCCCTGCGCGATGCCGCCGTCGGCGCCTGCGAGCTGCCCGGGCTGGGCCGGCAGCTGGTCGCCTGGGTAGTGGCGCGCGAGGCCGGCTGCGACAACGCGTTGATCGAATCCCTGCGCGCGCATCTTCGCGAACGCCTGCCGGCCTACATGCAGCCGCTGCGCTACGTGCTGCTGCCGCGCCTGCCGACCACGCCCAGCGGCAAGATCGACCGCCGCGGCCTGCCGGCGCCGCAGATCGACACCGGCATCGACCGCTCGCAGCCGCCGCGCGCGCACCTGTTGGCGCTGTGGCGCGAGGCGCTGGGCCGAAGCGAGCTCACCGAGCACGATTCGGTGTTCGCCGCCGGCGCGCGCTCGCTGAGCGTGCTGCGGGTGGTGGCGCAGGCGCGCGCGCAGGGCATCGCAGGCCTGAGCGTAGCCCTGGTCTACGACCGCCCCAGCGTGGCCGCGCAGATCGACGCGCTGGAGCAGGGCGCGCAACGCGCCCCGCGAGCGCGACGCAGTGCAGCCGATGCGCAGGCGCCGATCGCGATCGTCGGCTGGGCCCTGCGCGCGCCCGGCAGCCGCGATGTCGAAGGCTTCTGGCAGCAGCTGCTGGACGGCGTCGAGGGCCTGCGGCGGTTCCGCCGCGAGGAGCTCGATGCGTCGCTTCCGCGCGCGCTGATCGAGCGGCCCAACTTCGTCGCCGCGCGCGGCGTGCTGGAAGACGCCGACCGCTTCGACGCCGGCTTCTTCGGCCTGTCGAAGAGCGAGGCCACCCTGCTCGACCCGCAGCAGCGCCTGCTGCTGGAACTGGCCTGGACAGCGCTGGAAGACGCCGCGCTCGATCCGCAGGCGCTCGCCGCACGCGGCGAACGCGTCGGCGTCTATGCCGGCACCGGCAACAACAGCTACGCGCCGGCCCTGCGCGCGGCCGAGCCCGAGCGCGTCGCCGCCAGCGGCGAATTCGCGCTGATGCTGGCCAGCGAAAAGGACTACGCCGCCACCCGCATCGCCCATCGGCTCGACCTGCGCGGGCCGGCGGTGAGCGTGCACACGGCCTGCTCCACCGGCCTGGTCGCCGTGGCCGAAGCCGTGCAGGCCCTGCGCGCCGGCCGCTGCGACGTGGCGATCGCGGGCGGCGCCACCGTGCTGGTGCCGCAGCAGGCCGGCTATCTGCACGTCGAAGGCGGCATGGAATCGGCCGACGGCCGCTGCCGGCCGTTCGATGCCGAAGCGTCGGGCACCGTGTTCAGCAGCGCCGGCGCGCTGGTGGTGTTGAAGCCCCTGCAGCAGGCGCTGGACGACGGCGACAGCGTGCACGCGCTGATCCGCGGCGTCGGCTTGAACAACGATGGCGCCAGCAAAGCCAGCTTCACCGCGCCCAGCGTGCAGGGCCAGGCCGAATGCATTCGCCTGGCGCTGGATGACGCCGGGCTGCCGGCCAGCGCGATCGGCTACGTCGAGGCCCATGGCACCGGCACCGCGCTCGGCGATCCGATCGAAGTCGAAGCCCTGCGGCGGGCCTATGCCGAAGATGCCGTGCCCGTCGCGTCGGTCGTGCTCGGCTCGCTCAAGTCCAACCTCGGCCACACCATCGCCGCCGCCGGCGTGCTCGGTCTGATCAAGGCCGCGCTGTGCCTTGCGCGCGAGCGCATCCCCGGCACCCTGCACTATCACTCGCCGAACCCGCAGATCGATTTCGCTACCACGCCCTTCCGGGTGAGCGCCGCCGCCCAGCCCTGGCCGCGCGGCGCCCAGCCGCGGGCGGCGGCAGTGAGCAGCTTCGGCGTCGGCGGCACCAATGCCCATGTGGTGCTGAGCGAAGCGCCCTCGCGCGCGCCGCTGTTCGAAGCCGAAGAAGCGCGCAGCCTGCGCCTGTTCCCGCTGTCCGCGCGCAGCGCCGAGGCACTGGCCGCGCGCGCCAGCGATCTCGCCGATGCACTGGAACGCGAGGCCCTGCCGCTCGACGCCGTGCTCGCCACCCTGGTGCGCGGCCGCAGCGCGCTGCCGCTGCGGCGTGCCGTGGCCGCGCGCGATCGCGCGGAACTCATTGCCGCCCTGCGCCGCGAGGCCAAGCCCGAGACCGCAGAGCCGGCGCCGCGTCTGGTGTTTCTGTTCCCCGGCCAAGGCTCGCAGCATCCGGGCATGGCGGCTGCGCTGCATGCCGAAGTGCCGGCCTTCGCGGAAGCGCTGGAGACCGCATTGGCGGCCGCCCAGCCGCTGCTGGACGTGGACCTGCGCGCTCTGCTGCTCGACGCCGGCGACAGCCGCGCGAGTGCGCTGCTGGCCGAGACCCGCTACGCGCAACCGGCGCTGTACTGCCTGGAGGTCGCGCTGGCTCAGTGGCTGGCCAGCCTGGGCCTTCAGCCCGCCGCGCTGATCGGCCACAGCCTCGGCGAATACGCCGCCGCCGCCGTGGCCGGCGTGCTGTCGATCGAGGACGGCGCGCGTGCGGTCTGCGCGCGCGCAGCAGCCATGTGGGCACAGCCGCGCGGCGGCATGCTGGCGGTGCGCGCCAGCGCGGACGCGCTTGCCGCGCATCTGCACCAGGGCATCGAGATCGTCGGCTACAACGCGCCGCAGCTCTGCGTGCTGGCGGGCCCTGCAGCGGCCATCGATGCGCTCGAAGGCGAGCTGGGTGAAGCCGGGCTGCAGGCGACGCGCTTGCTGGTATCGCACGCCTTCCACAGCGCGGCCATGGAGGGCGCGCTGCCAGCGGTGCAGCAGGCGCTGTCGACGATCGCACTGTCGCCACCGCGGCTGCCGATCTACTCCTGCGTCAGCGGCGCGCCGCTGCGCGCTGACGAGGCCACCGACCCGGCCTACTGGGCGCGCCAGGTGCGGGCGCCGGTGCGCTTCTCGGAGGCGCTCACGCACGAGCTGGCCCAACCTGGCACCGTGCTGATCGAGCTCGGTCCTGGCCAGGCGCTGACGGCGCTCAGCCGCCAGCACCGCGATGCCCAGGGCCGCGCGCCGCGGGTGCAGCCCCTTCTGCCGCCGCCGAACGCCTCGGCCGATGCGGCCCTGCATGCGGTCGAAGCCATCGGCCGGCTCTGGTGCGCCGGTCTCGCTCTCGAATGGCCGCTGCCGAGCGATGCGCGCCGCGTGAATCTTCCGACCTATCGCTTCGCCGACACCCGCTTCTGGTTCCGCGCGCACAGCGCCGCCACCGGCATCGCTCCACCCATTGATTCAGCCGCAGAACCGCTGGCCGTGCCGACGCGCGCCACTGAGGAGCCGCCCATGGCCGACCGTCGCCCCACCCTCGCCCTTGAACTGCGCCGCCTGCTCGCCGACGTGGCCGGGCTTGCGCCCGAGGATCTGTCGCCCAGCGAGAGCCTGGTCGAGCAGGGCCTCGATTCGCTCAGCCTGACCCAGGCCACGCTGGAGCTGGAGCGCGTGTTCGGCATCAAGCTGCGCTTCCGCCGGCTGATGGAGGACCTCGACACGGTCGAGCGTCTGGTCGAGTTCCTGCACGCCGAGCTGCCGCCTGAGCGTTTCGCGGCGGCGCCTGCGGCGCCAAGCCCTGGCCTGCCCGCACAGCCCACCGATGCCGGCGTGCTTGGCCTGATCCAACAGCAGATGGCGCTGATGCAGCAGCAGCTGGCACTGCTCACTGGCGGCGCGCTGCCGGCGGCTTCGGCCATGCCTGCGCAGATCGCAGCGTCGCCGGCCGCACTGCCCGACTCCGAACGGCCGAGCGAGCCGGCGGCGACTACGACAGGCACGAGCACCGACAGCGAGGATCGTGCCGACCTCATCGCCAAGCCCTTCGGCGCCTCGGCGCGGATCACGGTCAAACCGGTGCAGCAGATGAGCGCCGCCCAGCGCGCCTGGCTCGATGGCTTCACCGCGCGCTATCTCGCCCGCAGCGGCAAGTCCCGCGCCTTCAGCCAGCAGCATCGCGCGCGCATGGCCGACCCGCGTGTGGTCACCGGCTTCAATCCGCTGTGGAAGGACCTGGTCTATCCGATCGTTGCTGAGCGTTCGGACGGCGCGCGGGTCTGGGACATCGACGGCAACGCCTACATCGACCTGCTCAGCTGTTTCGGCGCCAACCTGCTGGGCTATCAGCCCAAGGCGCTGGTGGCAGCGATGCACGAGCAGCTCGATCGCGGGCTCGAGGTCGGCCCGCAGCACCCGCTGGCGGCGGAAGTCGCCGATCTGATCAGCGAGTTCACCGGCCACGCCCGCGTCGGCTTCTGCAACACCGGTTCCGAGGCGGTGATGGGCGCCATGCGCATCGCCCGAACGGTGACCGGGCGCAAGACCATCGCCATCTTCACCAACAGCTATCACGGCATCTTCGACGAGGTGATCGTGCGCGGCACCCGCCAGCTGCGCTCGCTGTCGGCCGCGCCGGGAATCCTCGCCAACGCGGTCGAGAACGTGCTGGTGCTGGACTACGCCTCGGACGAGGCGCTGGCGATCCTGCGCGAGCGCGGCCATGAGCTGGCGGCGATCATGATCGAGCCGATCCAGAACAAGTACCCGACTCTGCAGCCGCGCGCCTTCGTGCAGGCCCTGCGCGAGATCTGCGACGGCTGCGGTGCCGCCCTGATCTTCGACGAAGTGGTCACCGGCTTCCGGCTTGCGCCCGGCGGCGCGCAGCAGTTCTACGGCGTACGCGCGGACCTCTGCACCTACGGCAAGATCATCGGCGGCGGCCTGCCGTTCGCGGCGATCGCCGGCAGCGCGCAGTGGCTGGATGCGCTCGACGGCGGCCACTGGCAGTACGGCGACGACAGCTATCCCGAAGCCGGCGTCACCTACTTCGCCGGCACCTTCGTGCGCCACCCGCTGGCGCTGGCCGCAGCCAAGGCCACGCTCACGGAGCTGAAGCGCGGCGGCCAGGCCTTCTACGACGATCTCAACGCCCGCACCCAGGGCCTGATCGACAGGCTCAACGCGGCCTTCGTCGCCCGCGGCGCGCCAGTCAAGGCCGTGCACTGCGCCTCGCTGTGGCGCCTGCAGTGGGACGAGGACCAGAAGTCCATCAGCCTGTTCTACTACCTGGCGCGCTTCCACGGCCTGCATCTGTACGAGCAGTTCGGCCACTTCGTCACCGCCGCCATGGGCGCGGCCGAGCTGGAGCGCATCGTCGATGTGTTCGTTGGCGCGCTGGACGAGCTGATGGCGCTGGGCTTCATCGGCCGCCGCGGCGGCGCGATTGCGCTGGAGCGCGCGCGCATCGAGCCCACCGAGGCAAACGCGGACACGAGCGCGCCGCTGGAAGGCCCGCTCAGCCCCGGTCAGGCCGAGCGCTGGTTGGCCGCGAGCTTCGATGAGAACGCCCTGCGCGCGCTGGGCGAGACCTTCAGCCTCGAACTGCGCGGCAGCATCGACCGCGAGGCGCTGGAGGGCGCTCTGCTCGCGCTGTGCGAGCGCCACGCCGCGTTCCGGCTGCGCCTCGCGCAAGACGAACCGCGCCAACAGCTCGATGCCTCGATCCACCCGCGCTGCCGCATCCACCGCCTGGAGGGAACGCCGGAAGCACAGGATCGCGCACTCACCGCCGCACTGGAGGCCGCCGCCGCGCAGCGCTTCGCACTCGGGCGGGCACCGATGCTGGCGCTGGACCTGTACTGGCTGGGCGGCGAGCGCGCCGTGCTGCACCTGATCGCCAGCCACCTGGTCTTCGACGGCTGGGCAGCCAGCGTGTTCATCGCCGAACTGGCCGAGCTGTACCGTGCCTGCGTCGAAGGCCGCGCACCGGCGCTGGCGCCTGCCGAATCGCCGTTCGCCTTCGCGCAGACGGAAGCCGAGCGCATGGCCGGGCCCGAGGGCCAGGCCGCGCTGCGCGCCTGGACGGACGCCCTGCGCGATCCACCCGCAGCGCTGGTACTGGGCGACCGCGAGCCCGGCGCGCGCCGCAGCTTTGCTGCCGACACGCGGGCGTTGATGTTCGAGGGCACCCTGGTCGCAGGTCTGAAAGCCGTGGCGAAGCGCGAGCGCTGCACCCTGTTCCAGCTGCTGCTGGCGGCCACCGCCGTCGCCGTGCAGCGCCTCTCGCAGCGCGACGATTTCGTTCTGAGCCTGCCCTATGCCAGCCAGGCCCTGGGCCGGCACCCGGCCCTGCTGGCCGACGGCGTGCTTGATCTGCCGATCCGGCTGCGGCTGCCGCCCGCCGCCAGCGCGCTTGCCGCCCTGCCGTTGGCGCGCTCGGTGCTGATGGACGCGCTGGAGCAGCCGCTGATCACCCAGGGTGCACTCGCTCGTGCACTGGGCCTGCCGGCGCGCGGCAACCGGCCGCCGCTGTCGGGCGTGTTCTTCAACCTCAACCCGCGCATTGACCTGTCGGGCCTAGCACCCCTGTCGGCGCAGATGCGCGAGGGCCGCAAGCCGGGCCTGCTGGGCGAGCTGATCTTCAACTTCTACGACGAGGGCGCACGGATCGCGCTCGATCTGCACCACAGCGTCGAGTTCTTCAGCGCGGCGCGCATCACGGCGATTGCCGATGCGCTGGACAGCGCGCTGCATGAGTTGGCGGAGCTTGCAGCACCCGCTGCACTCCGGCCGATGGGTACCCCGCCGAAGCTGCAGGCGTTGACCGCACCGGCGCGTGTCCCGATCGCCGCCACGCCCTGCCCTTCGCCGCCGCCCGGCCATGTGCTGCCGATGTTCGCGGCCGCCTTGAGCGCGCGTCCACAGGCCGAAGCCCTGCGCTTTGGCGGACGCGGCCTCACCTATGCCGAGCTTGGCGCGCGCATCGCCGGTGTCGCCGCGGCCCTGAAGGCGGCCGGCGTGCAGCCCGGCCAGCGCGTCGGTCTGTACCTGCGCCGCGGTCTCGACCTGCCGGCGGCGATGCTGGGTGTGTTCGCGGCCGGCGCAGCCTATGTGCCGCTGGACCCCGTGTTTCCGCGCGGCCGTCTGCTGCACATGGCGGGCGATGCCGCTCTCGATGTGTTGCTCTGCGACGATCCGGCGACGGTGCCGGCCGAGTTGGCCGAGGGTCGCCGCTGCCTGGCGCTGGCGGCGATCGCGTCGGCCGTGCCGTTCGATGCAGCGCACTGGCCGGCGGACCCCGAGGCCCTGGCCTATGTGCTCTACACCTCGGGCTCGACCGGCAAGCCCAAGGGCGTGGCGGTGCGCCAGCGCAACGTGGCGAGTTTTCTTGCCGCGATGCAGGTCGAGCCTGGCCTGGCGGCAGGCGATCGCCTGCTGGCGGTGACCACGCCCTCCTTCGACATCTCGGTGCTGGAGCTGCTGCTGCCGCTGACCGTCGGCGCCACCTGCGTGATCGCCAGCGAGGACGAGGCCAAGAACCCGGCCCTGCTGTGGCCGCTGCTGCGCGGCGAGCGCTGCACGCATCTGCAGACCACGCCCTCGGTGCTGCAGATGTGGCTGTCCGACGGCGAGCTTGTCGACCTCGCCGGGCGCACCGTGCTGCTCGGCGGCGAAGGCCTGCCTGCTGCACTGGCCATACGTCTGCTGCCCGTCGTCAAGACGCTGTGGAACATGTACGGGCCGACCGAGACCACGGTCTGGTCGAGCTGCTGGCGGGTCGAGGCACCTGAGCACGGCATCCTGATCGGCGCACCGATCGCCGGAACGCAGCTGTATCTGCTCGACCCCGAGCAGCGTCCTGTGCCGACTGGCGCCGAGGGCGAGCTGTGCATCGCCGGGCTGGGTGTGGCGGCGGGCTACCTCAACCGGCCGGAGCTCAGCGCCGAGCGCTTCCTCCAGCTGCCCGGCATCGAGGGTCCGCTCTACCGCACCGGCGACCTCGCGGTGCAGGAAGCGCCCGGCCGACTGCGCCATCTCGGCCGCATGGACGCGCAGATCAAGCTGCGTGGCTATCGCATCGAGCTTGGCGAGATCGAGTCGGTGCTGCTGGAGCAGTCGGAGATCGAGCAGGCCGCCGTGCTGGTGCGCGAAGACCGGACCGGCGACCAGCGCCTGGTCGCCTACGTGGTGCTGCGCGCAGGGCACATGCTGGACGAGGCCGCGCTGCGCCAGCGCTGCGCTTGGCAGCTGGCCGAGTACATGGTGCCGCAGCACGTGCTGGCGCTCGACGCCCTGCCCCTGTTGCCGAACGGCAAGACCGACCGCAAGGCCCTGCCGGCACCGCCGCAGCAGAGCGCCGTCGGACGCGCGCCCGCCAACGAGCTCGAAACCAGCGTCAGTACCGCCATCGCCGATCTGCTGGGCCTTCCTCAAGTGGGCATGGAGCAGAGCTTCTTTGCGCTGGGCGGTCATTCGCTGCTGGCGATCCAGCTGGTGACGCGGCTGAACAAGTCCACCGGTGCAGCGCTGAAGATGCGCGACGTGTTCGAGCAAGCCTCAGCCGAAGCGCTGGCAGCGCTGATCGAAGCCCAGCGCAGCGGCAGGGTCGAGCGCGAGGAGCTGGCGCCGATCCAGCGCGCCGAGGACCAGCAGCGCGGGCCGCAGTCGACGATGCAGGCGCGGGTGTTCCAGCTCTGCGAGCTCGACCCCGCGCGCACTACCTACAACATGCCCTCCGCCCATCGCCTGCGCGGGGCGCTTGACCGCGCGCGACTCGAATCCGCGCTGCGCGCCTTCGTGGCCCAGCAGCCGGTGCTGCGCACGCGGCTTACGCGCGGGCCGGAGGGGCTGCAGCAGGAGGTGCTGGCCGAGGTGCCGGTGTTCCTGCCCGACACCATCGACCTGCGCGCACTGCCGCCGGCACAGCGTGAGGCCGTGCTGATGCAGCGCATCGATGCGCTGATCGACACGCCGATCGCCACCGATCGCGCGCCGCTGTGGAAACTGGCGCTGTTCCAGCTCGACGCCAACGAGCACGTGCTGTTCCTGATGACCCATCACGCGATCTGGGACGGCTGGAGCTTCGACGTGTTCTACCAGGCCATGGCCGCCGCCTGCGCCGAGCCTGTGCAGGCCCTGACCGCGCTACCAGTCAGCTATGTGGACTACGCGAGCTGGCAGCGCGACTGGCTGCGCAGCGCGGCCTATGCGCGCCAGCTGCAGTACTGGCGTGAGCGCCTGCAAGGCCGTCGCTACCCGTCGCTGCCGACCGACTTTCCACGCAGCAGCGGCATGGGCGGTGCGGGCCTGAGCCTGATGCACGAGCTGCCGCAGTCCTACATGGAGGCCCTGCAGCAGCGCGCGCGGGCTTGGGACGCCACGCCCTACATGCTGCTGCTGGCCGCCTTCGCCGCTGCCCTGCAGCGCGCCTCGGGCCTGTCCGAGCTGTTGATAGGTACGCCGGTGCGCGGTCGCAATCACCCGGAACTGGAGCAGCTCGCGGGCTATTTCGTGAACCTGCTGGCCCTGCCGATCGAGGTCGAGGCAGAGGGCAGCCTGCGCAGCCTGGTGGCCACGCTGAAGCCGCGGGTGATCGAGGCCTTCGCCCATGCCGACGTGCAGCTCGAAGACCTGATGCCGCTGCTGCAGGGCGCGGGCATGGGTGGCGGCGGTCGGCTCTACCAGGCCTCGTTCTCGTTCCAGGACGTGCGCGCGCGGCCCGAGCGCTGGGGCTCGCTTCAGCACAGCCGCTTTGAGACCCGCACGCCGGGCGTCACTGAAGACCTGGCCCTGTTCCTTGTCGAAACCAACCACGGCCTGCACGTGCTACTGAGCGGCAACAGCGCGCTGTACCGGCGCGAGACCCTGCAGGCCTTCCTGGACAGCCTGGTGGCAATGATGCAGGTACTGTTGGCGGATTCGCCGGCGCCGCTCGCGGCCCTGACCATTGGTGCCGACTTCCGCGTGCACGCGGCGACGGCGTCGGCCAACTTCGATTCAGGTCCTGCCGACAGCGCCTCGGCCTTGGCGACTCCGATTGCCGGTGCGGCGCGCACTGCGGCGGACTACGAGGCCCTGCTGATGGCCGTATGGTCCGAGCTGCTGCCCGACGCCGAGGTCACGGCGGACGCGAACTTCTTCGATCTTGGCGGCCATTCGCTGCTGGCACTGGCGATGATCAACCGGCTCGAAACACTCTGCGGTCAGCGCCCCAACCTGCTGCGCATTGGCCAGGCAAGCCTGCGCGGGCTGGCCGGAGAGCTGGCCCGCGGGGCCGCGCCCACCGCCGAGCCACCCCACTCCCCACCTGCAGGGACTGCGCCCGCGCGCGGCTGGCTGCGGCGCCTGTTCGGACGCTGAGGATTTCCCACCCATGAGCCTGTCTTCCCTGCGCCACTGGGCCGCACGCGCCGATCACCCGCTGGCGCGCGCGCTGCGCTCGGGCAAGCGCCGCCTGCACCACTTCACCCTGCCGGCGCCGAAGCTGCTGGTGCTGCCGATGCTGTGGCTGTTCCTCGGCCTGCGCAGCCTGGTGTTCTTCGTGCGCGGCAAGCTGCTCGCCGAGCCCCTGCTGAAGGCCTACTGCACGCGCTTCGGGCGCGGCGTTACCGCCGGCATCTACGTGCCCTGGGTGATGGGTCGCGGCGAGCTGGTGCTGGGCGACTACGTGCATTTCAACGGCAAGCTGAGCCTCAAGTTCGCCGCCAGCTTCGTGGCCCGGCCCAGGCTGCACATCGGCGATCACTGCGACATCGGCCATGAAGTGACCTTCGTGGTCGGTCGCGAGATCCGGCTCGGCCGCCACGTGCAGGTGGCCAGCGGCGTGAGCTTCCGCGATTCCGCCGGCCACGCCAGCGATCCGGCGGCGCGACAGGCCGGTGCCCCGCCCAGCGACGAGGACGTGCGCGCGATCGTGGTCCACGACAACGTCTGGATCGGCGCCGACGCGATGATCCTGCCGGGCGTCGAGATCGGCGAGGGCAGCATCGTCACCGCGCGCAGCATCGTCAGCGCGAACGTGGCGCCCTACACCGTGGTGGCCGGCAGCCCGGCGCGCCGGGTCGGCGTGCTGCCGCGGCCGGACGAGGCGCCCGCGGCCGCCGCTGCGACCGCGTCCGAATCGGCGCCGGTCGCGTCGGCGGCCAAGCCGGAGGACGCCTGAGTGCTAGCATTCCGCGCCCCGGCACGCCCTGTCGGATTCCCTCCACCCGGACGACGTGCCTGCATGCCACGCACCGCCTCCGCGTTGATTTCTCCCAAAGCACGGGCCGCGGCCCGCACACCCGGAACACCCGCATGAGCTCGATCGAATCCCAGGTCCGCGCCTTTCTGGCCGACGCCTTTCCCGTCGCCGGCGACGCCCCGCTCGACACCGAGACCAGTCTGTTCGAGGCCGGCATCATCGACTCGATGGGCGTGCTGACCCTGGTCACCTGGCTGGAGGAAGCCTTCGGCTTCACCGTCGATGACGATGAAGTGCTGCCGGAGAATATCGACGGCATCGGCGCACTGGTGCGCTACATCGGCCGCAAGACCGGAGCCTGATCGCCATGAAGCGTTTCGAAGCCTTCCTGCACGACGCCGCCGCGCGCCGCCCGCAGCACACCGCCCTGGTCTGCGGCGACGAGCGCCTCGACTATGCCGGCTTCGACGCGGCCGTCGAGCGCTGCGCCGCGGCGCTGGTGCACAAGGCCCAGCTCGCCCGTGGCGAACGCTGCGTGGTGTTCGCCGAGAACCGCATCGAAACCTGCGTGTCGATCTTCGCCACCCTGCGCGCCGGCGGTGTGTTCAGCGTGATCAACCCGACCACCAAGGCGCACAAGCTGGCCTTCGTGCTGGGCAACTGCGAAGCAAGCGTGCTGATCACCCAGCTGAGCCTGCTGCCGGCCGCGCTGGAAGCCGCCGCACAGACGCCCAGCCTGCGCCGCATCGTGGTGATGGACGCGACGCCGGAATCGGACCTCGGCGCGCTGGGTCTGGGCTGGACGCACTTCCTCGACGCGAGCGCTGCACGGCTGCCGGAAGCGCCGCGCGGCATCGATATCGATCTGGCGATGCTGGTCTACACCTCGGGGTCCACCGGCAATCCCAAGGGCGTCATGATGACGCACAAGAACATCCTGCACGCCGCGACTTCGATCACCACCTATCTCGAGGCGAGCGAGGACGAGGTGGTGCTGAGCGTGCTGCCGCTGGCCTTCGATTACGGCCTCTACCAGCTGCTGATGGCGGTGCTGAAGGGCTACACCCTGGTGCTGGAGCGCAGCTTCGCGTTTCCGCAGAAGGTGCTGCCGCTGCTCGAACGCGAGCGCGTCACCGGCTTCCCGCTGGTACCGACGATCGCCGCCATGCTGGTGCAGATGAAGAGCCTGAAGCCCGAGTGGGTGGCACCCGTTCGCTTTCTGACCAATACCGCGGCGGCCCTGCCGCCGGCGCACATCCTGAAGCTGCAGACGCTGTTTCCGCATGCGCGGGTGTTCTCGATGTACGGCATGACCGAGTCGAAGCGCTGCACCTGGCTGCCGCCGGCGGAGCTTGCGCGCCGTCCGGACAGCGTCGGCATCGCCATTCCCGGCACCGAGATCTGGGTCGCCGACGACCACGGCCAGCCGCTGCCGCCGAACACGGTGGGCGAGCTGGTGGTGCGCGGCGGCCATGTGATGCAGGGCTACTGGCGCAACGAGGAAGCCACCGCCAAGGCGCTGAAGACCGGCCGCTATCCGTGGGAGAAGGTGCTGCACACCGGCGACCTGTTCCGCATGGATGACGAGGGCTTCGTCTACTTCGTCGGCCGCAAGGACGACATCATCAAGTCGCGCGGCGAGAAGGTCGCACCGAAGGAAGTCGAGGCAGCGCTGTACGCGCTGCCCGGCATCCGCGAAGCCGCCGTGGTCGGCGTACCGGATGAAGTGCTTGGCCGTGCGATCCGTGCGGTGGTGGTGCTGGCCGAAGGCGTCGCGCTCGATGCGCGCGCAGTCATCGCGCACTGCCGCAGCCAGCTCGAGGACTTCATGGTCCCGCGCGAGGTCGAGTTCCGCGACAGCCTGCCCAAGACCAACACCGGCAAGATCCAGCGCGCGCGCATCCAGGCCGAAGCCGAGGGGCGCGAGTTCAACGAGGATTGAGGCCGCCGCCGGGCCGCGTGCGCCGCATCGCGGCGCTGCGGATTGCCGGGGCGGGGGTTGGCTGAACGATCGGGTAGGTTGAGAGGAGCCTAAGGCGATGCCCAACATCGGGGTGTCCCAGGCTTGTCGCGCGGGTCGAGCGGCGGTGCCGGCGCTTCCATGGCCAGGCCAAAGTCGAGCTTTGGTCGGCCGGTGCTTCCGTGACCGAGGCGAGGGTCGAGCTTCGGTGGGTCGAGACCCACCCTATGGCCACGCCGAAACGATCGGGTAGGTTGGGCGGAGCCGAAGACGATGCCCAACATCGCGGCGTCCGACACTTGCCGCGCGGGTCGAGCGCCGGTGTTTCCGTGACCACGGCCAGAGTCGAGCTTCGGTGGGTCGAGACCCACCCTATGGCCACGCCGAAACGATCGGGTAGGTTGGGCGGAGCCGAAGGCGATGCCCAACATCGGGGTGTCCCAGGCTTGTCGCGCGAGTCGAGCGGCGGTGCCGGCGCTTCCATGGCCAGGCCAAAGTCGAGCTTTGGTCGGCCGGTGCTTCCGTGACCGAGGCGAGGGTCGAGCTTCGGTGGGTC
>JBIJCA010000314.1:0-4833 GCA_044344935.1 Aquimonas sp.
GGGTGCGTTTGCCTCGCCGCCCGAGCCGACGAGTGCGATTTCGTAGAGGGCGGTGACGCTGTGGCCGGCGCCGATCTCGCCGGCATCCACGCGGTCGTTGTCGAAATCCTCGCGCGCCAGAAGGCGGTTCTCGTAGCCCAGCAGCCGGTATTCGGCCACCACCGCCGGATTGAACTCGATCTGGATCTTCACGTCGCTGGCCAGCGTGTGCAGGGTGCCGCCCATCTGCGACACCAGCACCTTGCGCGCTTCCATCAGGCTGTCGATGTAGGCGTAGTTGCCGTTGCCGATGTCAGCCAGGCGCTCGGCGGTCTGCTCGTTGTAGTTGCCGGTGCCGAAGCCCAGCACGCTGAGCGCGATGCCCGAGGCGCGCTCGTCGGCCACCATCGTCTCCAGCGCGTTGTGGCTGACAGTGCCGACATTGAAATCGCCGTCGGTAGCGAGGATCACCCGATTGATGCCGCCTGCGACTTTGCCCTGGCGCGCCACCGCATAGGCCAGCGCGATGCCGGCTCCGCCATTGGTCGAGCCGCCGGCTTCAAGCCGCTCCAGCGCGGCGAGGATTTCACCGCGCTGGGTGCCCTTGGTCGGCGGCAGCACCAGGCCGGCGCTGCCCGCATAGGCAACGATGGCGACGGAGTCCTGCCCGCGCAGCTGGTTCACCAGCAGCGCAAAACCGCGCTTGAGCAGAGGCAGCTTGTCGGCCGAGAACATCGAGCCCGAGGTGTCGATCAGAAACACCAGATTGGCCGGAGGCAGATCCTTCGCTTCCAGCGCCTGTGCCTGCAGCGCTACCTGCAGCAGCAGACGCTTCGACTGGAAGGGCGAGGGCGCAAGCTCGGTGGCGAAGGCGAAGGGCGCATCACCTGCGCGTGGCGGCGTGTAGTCGTAGCTGAAATAGTTGATCAGCTCTTCGATGCGCACCGCGTCCGAGGGCGGCCGCTGGCCGGCCTGCAGCATCCGTCGGATGTTGCTGTAGGCCCCGGTGTCGACGTCGATGGAGAACGTCGAGACCGGCTGCTCGGCGACACGCAGGATGCCGTTGCTGTCGATCTCGGCATAAGTCTCGCGGTTGACCTCGGGCGCTACCATCATCAGCGGCGCGGAGGGTGCGACAGCGGACGGACTGGGCGCAGCACGATACGCACGCTCGGCATCGCCAGCGCCGACGCGGTTGCCGGTGACCACGATCTGGTCGAGGCCGGATTCCTCGCGTGGCGCGGGTGGCGAGGGCGGCGGCGGTGCGGCGGGGAGCGGTTCCTGCGCAATCGCTTCGGCAGGCGTTGGCGCCTGCGCCTGCTTCTGCGAGGGGCTCTGGCAGGCGGCCATCAGGGTCAGCCCGAAGGCGAGGGCAAGGGCGGGCAGGGCCTTGAATCGACGATCAGACGTAGTGTTCGGGACGTAACGCGGCTGCATGGCGGTTCTCCGCGGGTGGGGTGCGAAGGCCGGATACGCGCGAGCCGCTCGAACGGGGTTATCGGGTCGCCTTCGATTGGCCATCTATTCAGCCTCGTGCCGAGGACCGCGACGCGCAGGGCTTTCGTCGCCCGGCGTGCATGCCCAGAATCGGCGCATGCACAGCCCGACTCAGAACCCTTGGATTCCAGCCCTGCCGCGCTGCCGGCTGTGGCGTCCCGCTGAAGCCAGCCCGACGGTGGCCGCCGTCTCGATCGACTGCGACGCCCTTGGCCGTGTCGCCGCGTTGCTAGCCATCGATTCCGGCGAGGCGCTGCCGTGGGCCGTGCCCGGCGTCGCCAACCTGCATTCGCACGCCTTCCAGCGCGCCATGGCTGGTTTGGCCGAGCGCCGCATGAATCCGCAGGACAGCTTCTGGACCTGGCGCGAGACCATGTATCGCCTGGCCGCGCGGTTTGACCCCGACAGCCTTCGCGATGTCGCCGCCCAGCTCTACGTCGAGATGCTGGAGGCCGGCTACACGCGGGTCTGCGAGTTCCACTATCTGCATCACGCCCCGGACGGCTCGCCCTATGCGGATCCCGCGGCGATGTCGCAGGCCCTGATCGAAGCCGCGCGCGAGACCGGCATCGGCCTGACCCTGCTGCCGGTGCTGTATCAGACCGGCGGATTCGACGGTCGGCCATTGAGCGCGCGTCAGGCGCGCTTCGGACATTCCGTGGATGCCTACCTGCGCCTGCTGGACAGGCTGCGAGCGCAGGAGAACGCAGCGTTGCGTATCGGCTGTGCCCTGCACAGCCTGCGCGCGGTTTCGCCCGACGCCATGCGCGAAGTGCTGGCGGTGCTGCCGGATGACTGCCGCATCCATATCCATATCGCTGAACAGACCGGCGAGGTCGACGAATGTGTGGCGCTGCGCGGCGCACGGCCGGTGGAGTGGCTCTACGCCAACGCCAAGGTCGACGCCCGCTGGACCCTAGTGCACGCGACCCATGTGAGCCCCGAAGAAACCCGAACGATCGCGCGCAGCGGTGCAACTGTGGCGATCTGCACCACCACCGAGGCCAATCTGGGTGACGGTTTTTTTCCGCTGCTGGACTTCATGGCCGAGGGTGGGCATTTCGGCGTGGGCAGTGATTCCCATGTGTCGGTCAGCCTGGTGGAAGAGTTGCGCTGGCTGGAGTACGGCCAACGGCTGCTGCACCGGCATCGCACGCTCGCGGCTCAGGCGTCCACGCCGTCGGTGGGCGAGAGCCTGTTCGCGGCCGCACTGCGCGCAGGCGCGCACGCGGCCGGGCAGGGCAGTGCCATCCCGCAGGGCGTGTTCGACCCCGGTGCCGATGCCGATCTGGTGACCCTGCAGCACGAGCACCCGGCCCTGTCCTCGGCGAACGATGGCGATCTCATCGACCGCTGGCTGTTTGCCAGCAACCGCCCGGCGGTCGACGGCGTCTGGGTCGGCGGCGTGCAGCGCGTGGCGGCGGGCCGGCATCTGCAGCGCGAGGCCATCGAGGCCCGCTTCGCCGCGACCCTGCGCCGACTGCTGACGGATTGAGTGCGATGGTCTGGACGCTCGCCGCCGATGCCGTGCTGTTCCTGCACCTCTGTGTAGTGGTGTTCGTGGTGCTGGGCCTGATCCTGATCGTGCTCGGCAACCTGCGCGGCTGGCGCTTCGCCAACGCCTGGTGGTTCCGTCTTACCCACCTCGCCACCATCGCCGTAGTGGTGGCGCAAAGCTGGCTCGGCATGGTCTGTCCGCTGACGACGCTTGAGCTTTGGCTGCGTGCGCAGGGCGGTGAAGCCGCCTATGCCGGCGGCTTCATCGAGTACTGGCTCAGCCGCTTGCTCTACTTCCAGGCCCCGCCTTGGGTGTTTGTGCTGGCCTACACGGCATTCGGGCTGTGTGTCGCGGCGGCATGGTGGCGCTGGCCGCCGAAGCGCAGAAATTCCTGACCAAGTGTCCGGAATTCGCGTTACGGAGCTTCTGCGGACTTGCAGAGGCTTGCTTACTTTGTGTGATAGGCCGCACACTTCGAGCCGCTTCGATCATTCATCGGCGTAGCGAAGGCCAGCCGCCGGAGAACCGGCGCCGGGTCTACCCAACAACTGTCATCTCGGGCCTCCAAATTGGGGGAAGGCCGGAGGGAAACCCGCTTGAAGCCTGCCCACCCCCCTCGCTGCCGGGGTGCCGCACGGGGCGCGAAAGTGTTTGAGGGTTGTCGCCAGCTTTTTGCGCTTGAGTCACACAGGGCGTAATGCCGGGAGGGCAGACGCCAAGGGGGATGGGCGAGAGGCGCTCATCGAAACGGTTTTCGCGCGCCGTGCGTTTCGCCGGTGCACAACGCAGGACTTCGCCCGTGGGCAAGCTAGCGCGTTCCTTTGTCTCAGCGGCACCTTTCTGGGCAGCCGCTTGCGCGCTGCTGGCCGGCGCTTCGCCGGTCCTCGCCCAGGCCAACCTGGGCGACTCCAGCTTCAGTGGGCCCCCGACCTACACTCCGGGCAACCCCACCCCATCGACCTATACGCTGGTGGTGAACAACAGTGGCGACGTGGCCAACACGCCCACCACCACAACAAGTTTTCCGCCCGGAGCAAGCGTCAGCTGGACCTGCAGCGCCAGCGGTACCGGCAGCAGCTGTGCCAATCCGTCCGGCAGCGGTGACCTCAACCGCAGTGCGGACGTGGTCGGTGCGCGCGCCGGCAGCAGCGATGGCGAGCTCACCTACAGCCTGACCGCCACCTTCGCTTCATCGATGACGGCTACTCCTCTCGTGGTGCCGGCGGTGATCACCCCGGCCGGCGGTGGCAGCGCGGTGAATCGCTCGGTCAGCAGCACGCGCAGCCTGCGAAGCGATCTGTCGGTGTCCAAGACGGCCCCTGTCTCCAGCTATGGCGCGCCTGGCACGGTGACCTACACCGTGCTTGTCGCCAACGCGGGGCCCAGTGATGTGGCCGGTGCAACGCTCACCGATACGGCGCCGGGCGGCGTCAGCTTCGGAGCTCGCACCTGTACGGCTTCCGGTGGCGCAACCTGTCCGGCGGCCGGTAGCGGCAACCTCAACTTGAGCCTCGGCATCCCGGCCGGCGGCAGCCTCAGCTTCGGCATCCCCGCGACCATCGCTGCAGGCACCCAGTCCGACCCCTTGGTCAACACCGCGGGCATCACCGTGCCGGCAGGAACCACGGACCCGACGGCCGCCAACAACAGTGATTCGGTCGCCTTGGATCTGGTCAAGGCCGATCTGGCCGTGGTGTTCGTGCCGGCATCGCCCACGGGTAACCCCAGCGCCACCTACACGCCAGGCACCAGCGCCAACACCCTCGACATCCGTATCACCAACAACGGCAACTTCGGCAGCAGCGGCTCGCAGCTCAGCGTCACGCTGCCGCCTCAAGTCAGCGCGGCCAGCCTCGCCT
>JBIJCA010000381.1:0-3542 GCA_044344935.1 Aquimonas sp.
CAGCGCCGGCACTATCGATATCGTTGCCGCGATTGCCGGCAGCGAGCCCGATCTTGTCGCCGCCAACAACAGCAGCACCTGGCGCGCCAGCCTGCGCAGGCAGGTCCGGATCGGTCTCAGCAAGACCAGCTCGGCCGCAGTTCTGAACCCCGGTGAAGCCCTCACGTACGACATCGTGGTCACCAACCTCGGGCCCAGTGACGTCGGCAACGTGTCCGGCGACACGGGCATCCTGCTCAGCGACACGTTGTCGGCCCTGCTGGGCCGCAATCTCGCTGCGGGAACCTGCGCCAACAACGGCCAGACGGTGCCGTGCTGGCGCTATTGTCCTGAGGATGAAGGCACCGTCAGCGCACTGACTCCCGACAACTGTGCTGTAGAGCTGGTCGAAGGCGACGGCTCGTTTGCCGACCGTGGCTTCCTGCTGAGCGCCGGTAGCAGCAGCACGCTGAGGGTGTTTGCCACCGTCGGTGCCAACGTCAATGGCACGCTCGGCAACGATGCCCTGGCGCGTGTCCAGACAGGTCTGGGCGTGGCTGACCAGGGCGCCGGCAACTGCTCGCCGAGCGGTTCCAACACGGTCTGTTCGCGCAGCACGGTGGGCGTGCAGGCCAGTACCGACATCGAGGTGACGGTCAGCGATGGCGTGGCATCGGCAGTGCCGGGTCTCGATCTCGGCTACACGATCACCGTGTTGAACAACGGCACCCTGACCGCCAACAACGTCAACCTGCAGACCGCGTTGCCGATCCTTTCGGCGGACGGAGACGCAGGCTTCGAGGCGGGCAGCACGCGCTGGCAGTGCCGTGCCTTCGACGGTGCCTGCTGCACGTCCAACAGCAGCGTCTGCGGCAGCACGGGCCTGACCCCGCCCATCGCCACCGCGAGCATCAACCAGGGTATCGATCTGCCGCCACAGTCGCGGGTCGAGTTCACCTTCAGTGGCCGCCTGGATCCGCGTGCGCTGGGCACCTTGGCCGTCACCGCCGAAGCCACGCCGCCGGCGGGTCTGAATGACAGTGTGCCTGGCAACAACCGGCGCAGCGATGTCGACACCGCGCTGGTGCCGACCGCAAACCTCAGCCTGACGAAGGTGCTGGACTCGGTCACGCCGGCGGATGGAGCCGTTGAAGGCCCGCCATTCACCTTGGCCTATCGGCTGCAGGTCAGCAATGCAGGCCCCAGCGCGGCGCGCGCCGCGACCTTGACCGACGACCTGCAGAGCAGTCTGCTCGAGAGCAGCACCGGTGCATGGAACTGCAGTGTGGTCGAATCGGCGGGGCTGACGGCCTGCGCGGCCCCCGGAAGCGGTACCGGCCCCTTGAGTCAGACCCTGCGGTTGGATCCGGGCGGCGTCGTGCAGGTCGATCTGAGTGTCGACACCACTGCCATCGCCAGCGGTGAAGTGGTCAACACCGCGCGCGTCGCCTCGGCGGCCGGCAGTGCGGAAGCCACGGCCGTTTCGGGGCTGACCGGTGTCTCGGCGCTGTCGATCACCCTCACCGACGGTCGCACTGAAGCCGTTCCCGGCACAGCGACCAGCTACTCGATGCGGGTGCGAAATGACGGGCCGGACGACGCATTCGGTGCGCGGGTGTCCGCGCTGTTTCCTTCGGCGCTGGAAAGCGTGTCCTGGAGTTGTTCGGCGATCACCCCGATTCCGGGTGATCTGGACTTCGCCCATGCCGGTGGTCTGCAGAACCAGAGGGCCCGGGCGCTGGTCATGAGCGAAGGCGGCGAGCATGCCTATCTCGTGTTGCCCGAAACCAACGCCATCCAGGTGATTGCACGCAACGCCGTACCGGGCCAGGGCTTTGGCGAGCTCAGTGTGCTGGAGACCGAAACCAACGGCGCCAACGATCCAAGCGACAGTGGCGCCGCAGTGGCCGGCCTGCTCAATCCGATCGACCTGAGCCTGAGTCCCGACGGGACGCTGCTGTTCGTTCTGACGCGTCCAACGAGTGGACCGGCGCTGCCATCGCTGGTCAGCTTCAACCGGGTCAGCAACCCCGCCGATCCTTCGTTCGGGCGACTGTCCTACGCCGGGACCCTGTCGACCGGCGTGCCCGCGCAGGCGCAGCGAATCGTATCGAGTGCCAGCCACCTCTATGTCAGCGGCAGCAGCCCCGCGTCGGTGAGCGTGTTCCGCCGGGATCCCGCCAGCGGTCTGCCGATCCACGACAGCGTCCACACCGGCTCGATGCCAGCGGGCGCATCGGCACTGGCCATCGACCGCAGCCGCGCGCGTCTGTTCGTCGCCGGCAGCGGCGCGCAGATCGTGCAGTACGCGCTCAACACCGATGCCGCCAGTGGCCCGCTGGGTCGCTTGACCGCGCAGGGCCCCAGCTTCGACTCGGGACTGAGCGGCGTCGTCGAGCTGGCGGTGGCACCTGCCAACCAGACCCTCTACGCGAGCTCACCGGGCTCCGCGCGTTTGAATCTCCTCGGTTATTCCGACGCCGGCCTGACCGCGGTGGCCAGCTATACCCGCAGCGCCACCGATGCGCCGGGTGCAGCAGCGGATCCTCTGGCGGGGGACGGCCGCATCGCGATCGCCCCGGACGGCGAGCATCTGTACCGCGTCTCGGCCAATGCCGGCAGCCTGCTGGGCTTCCGTCGCGACACCCTGAGCGGCACTCTCAGCGAGGGGCGCGTCCTCTTTGAAGGCGTGTCTACGCCGGGACTGAGCTCCGCTCGCGCAGTCGCTGTCAGCGGTGACGGCCGACATGTCCTGATCGTCAATGACGCCGGGGCAGGGCGCCCACTTCACGCCTATGCGCGACGTGCGCCGGACCCGCTGTTCGCGTTCCTGGAACAGGAGCGCAACGGTGTAGCCGGCGTCAACGGCCTGCTGTCGCCTGCCGATCTCGCGGTCAGCCCGGACGGTCGCCATCTGTACGCGGTCAGTCTGCAGGACGGCGCGCTCAGTGTGTTCGAACGGTTCAGTCGTCGCGGACTCGATGGCGCAACCCAGGGTGACCATCTGGAGTACCGCGCGCGGTACGTCGATGGCCAGAACGGCGTTGTCGGTGGCCTTGATCGTGCGAGCCGCGTGCTGGTCAGCCCGGATGGACGCAGCGTGTTCGTCAGCAGCGAGGACCGCAACAGCCTCACGGTGTTCGCTCGCGATGGGGACGAAGCCTCGCCGGGCTTCGGTCTGTTGACCTATGTCACCCGATTCAGCGACGGCGTCGCTGGCATCGACGGCCTGCTCGGTGCACAGGGCATGGCGATGGATCCGGACGGGCGTTATCTGTATGTGGCCGGCAGCTTCGAGGCGGCGATCGCCATCTTTGCGCGTGATCCCGTCACTCGCGTACTCACCTATCAGGGACAGGTTCGCAACGGCAACGCGGGGGTCAGTGGCCTTTCGGGCATCCGCGATCTGCTGGTCAGTCGCGATGGCCGACAGCTGTTGGGTGTCAGCTCCATTTCCAACGCGGTGCTGGTGTTCAACCGTGATCGCTCGCTGGTGCCGGGTGAGGGCGGACGCCTGAGCTTCGTGCAGGCCCTGAACCTGCAGAGCGGCGCACGCCTGATGT
>JBIJCA010000210.1:0-8320 GCA_044344935.1 Aquimonas sp.
CAGCCAGCTCGACGTCAAGGGCAGCGTCAACCTGCCGCTGGGCAGCGGCTGGGCGACCCGCATGGCCGTCGCTTCGCTCTCGCGTGACGGCTTCGGGCAGAACGTCCGCACCGGCCAGGAGGTCTCCGACAAGGAGATCCTCGCCGCGCGCGCGACCCTCGGCTACCTCGGATCCCCCGACTTCACAGCCAAGTTCACCGTCGACTGGATGGATGACCAGAGCGGCGTGCGCGGCGCCCAGATGCTGGCGGTCAACCGCTTCGCGCCGACTTCGCTGCCGCTGGGCAGCCGCTACGACGTGCGCAACGGCATGCCCAACATCAACGACACTTCGATGCTGGGCGCCTCGGCGACCTTCAGCTGGAACCTGGGCGATGCCTGGGTGCTGAAGTCGGTCACCGCCTACCGCGAGTCCGACACCGAGACCAACATCGACTTCGATACGCTTCCGAACACGATCGCCGACGTCAAGGCGTTCTATTCGGACGATCAGCTCTCGCAGGAGTTCCAGCTGAACTACGATGCCGGCGGCGACATCCGCGGCGTGACCGGTCTGTACTGGTTCACCGGTTCGGCCGGTGGCCAGGTTCTGAACAATTTCTTCGGACTGTCTTTCGGCGACACCCAGGGCGTGGTCGACACCGACAGCATCGCGCTCTACGGCGAGTTCACCTGGGACTTCGCGGAGCAGTGGGCGCTGACCCTCGGCGGCCGCTACACCGACGAGGAGAAGACCGCGGACGTCTTCAACATCGGCTACACCGATGCCACCTTCACCCGCCCCAGCGGCGTGGTGGCGGCCGACTTCGAAGACTCCGTAAGCTTCCAGAACTTCTCGCCAAAGATCTCGATCGACTACAAGGTCAGCGACGAAATCCTGCTGTACGCGCTGGCCAGCCGTGGCTTCAAGTCGGGTGGTTTCAACATCCGCGCCCAGGCAACCGCGGTGCCGCGCTCGCGCCTGCCCTTCGATGACGAAACCGTCACCACGTTCGAGGTCGGCGCCAAGAACGCCTTCTTCGACGACCGGCTGTTCCTCAACGTTGCCTACTTCAACAGTGACTACAAGGACATCCAGCTGTCGGTGTTCACCGCGGTGCCCGGCAGCAACCCCCCGGTCTTCTTTGGTGATTTCGCCAACGCCGGCAAGGGCTCGGTCTCGGGCGTGGAGATCGAGTATCAGGCGCTGCTGACGCAGAACTTCACCCTGCAAGGCAACTTCGCCCTGCTCGATGCCGAGTACGACGAGTTCATCACCAACAACATCAATGTCGCCGGCAGCCAGCGATTCACCAACGCGCCTGAGCGTTCGGCGGCCATCACCGGTCTGCACACCCTGCCGCTGACGGCGGGCGGCAGCTTCACCACCCGCGTCAGCTACAGCTACCAGAGTGAGGTCTACCCGACCACCGACCTGTCCGAAGCGATCAAGCAGCCCGGCTATGGCCTGCTGTCGGCGGGTCTGATCTGGCAGACCGACGGCGCGTGGCGCTTCGCTCTCGAAGGCTCGAATCTGACCGACAAGGTGTACCGCACCACCGGCTACAACATCGGCGCACTGGGCATCCTCACCGGCTTCTACGGCGCGCCGCGCACCTACAGCCTGACTGCAAGCTACGACTTCTGAGCAGGCGGCAGCGTGCGTGGGCGGGCCGTGTTTGCAGGCCCGCCCACCGTCGATTCCGGCCGCTGCGCGGATGGGCCTACGCAGATCGATGCATCCCACACCGCACGGACCCGCAGGCAGCGCAGAGCGGCAAGGCGGCTCCATACTTCAAGGCGGCTCCCCCGCGTCCGGCCGGCGCCTCGCAAGAGGCCCGGCCGTCTTTTTGCAAGGTGCATCGCATGGCGATTCCGCAGGAACTCCGTATTCCCCTGGCGACGCTGCTGGCGTCCGCCATGGTGCTGGCTGGATGCACCAGCCGCGCCGAGGCGCCGCCGCTGCCGCCGCTTCAGATCGATTCGCAGCGGGTGGCAGTGACCGGTTTGTCCTCAGGCGCCTATATGGCGACCCAGGTGCACGTCGCGCTTTCCGATCGCTTAAGGGGCGCGGCACTCATCGCAGGTGGTCCCTACGGCTGCGCGGCCGGCGATCTCGGCCAGGCGCTGGGCGTGTGCATGAAGGCCGAACCTGCCGCTCCGGATGCAACGCAGCTGGCCGAGCGCGCGCGCGCGCGCGCCTCCGAGGGGCGCATCGCGGCGCTGTCCGGCCTGTCGGGCGATCGCGTGCTGGTGCTGCACGGTGCGCAGGATCTCAAGGTGGCGCCGGCAGTCGGCGCGGCCGCCGCCGATTTCTATCGCGCTCTGCAGAGCGAGGCGCCGGGCCTGCAGGTGCAGGCGCGTCTCGACGGCGCGTTCGGCCATCTGATGCCGTTGCCCGGCGAAGGCGATGAATGCGCCGATCCGCCCGCGCCCTACCTCGGTCGCTGCGGCGTGGATGCGGCCGCTCTCGTCTTCGAGACCCTGTATGGCCCCGCGCCGCGCGAGGCGACCTCCGCCACCGGCAAAGTGCAGAGTTTCAGTCAGCAGGCGCTGATCGGCGACGGCCCGGACCCGGTGCTTGCCGAGACCGGCTACGTCTACGTGCCTGCGCAATGCGAGGGTGAAACCTGCGGGCTTCTGCTGGCTTTCCACGGTTGCCTGCAGAACGCCGACAAGGTCGGTGAGGCCTTCGTCCGCGAGGGCGGCTTCAATCGCTGGGCCGATGCCTATGGCGTGGTCGTACTCTATCCACAGACCCGCGCGAGCTACGCGCCCCTGAATCCGAACGCATGCTGGGACTGGTGGGGCTACACCGGCGAGCACTACGACACCCGCGACGGCGCCCAACTGCGCTGGGTCGCACGCGTGCTCGAAGCGCTGGGCGTCTGATCGGGACTGAAATTCGGTGAGCCAGGCCCTGTTGATGTGCGGTGGCCTGGTCTGGCTCGGACTGCTGTTCGGCGCTGCCCTGCTGGGCGAGCGCCGGCCGCAGCTGCTGCAGCGGCACTGGGCCTCGATCTACAGCCTGTCGCTGGCGGTCTACTGCACCAGCTGGACCTTCTACGGCACAGTCACCCAGGCCGCGCGTTCGGGCTGGTGGCTGCCGCCGACCTTCATCGGCACCATGCTGCTGTACCTGTTCGGCATCGGCCTGCTGATGAAGCTGGTCAAGCTGGCGCAGGCGCATCGCGCGACTTCGCTGGCCGATTTCATCGCCACCCGTCTCGGCAAGAGTTCGGCGTTGGCCGCGGCGGTGACCCTGGTCGCAGTGCTCGGCGTGCTGCCCTACATCGCCCTGCAGCTGAAGGCCGTCGCCATGAGCTTCGGCCTGCTCACCCGCGGCAGTGCGCTGGACGCACCGGCCTGGCAGGACAGCGCGCTCTACGTCGCGCTGGCCATGGGGCTGTTCGCGATTCTGTTCGGCGCGCGCAGCGCCAGCGCCACCGAGCACAACCGCGGCCTGGTGCTGGCGATGGCGGTGGAGTCCCTGCTCAAGCTGGCGGCGATGGGCGTGCTCGGGCTCTACGTCTATTTCAATTTCGACGTGTCGACGCCACCCACGCCGGCACCGGAAGGCGCCAGCGGCTTTCCCGCGCTGATCGCGCTGGGCGTGCTCGCCATGTTCACCCTGCCGCACCAGTTCCACGTCGGCGTGGTGGAGTGCCGCGAGCAGCAGCATCTGCGCACCGCGCGCTGGCTGTTTCCGCTGTACATGCTGCTGATCGCCCTGCCGGTGCTGCCGATCGCTGCGGCCGGCTCGGCGGTGCTGGCGCCGCTGGGCGTGCCGTCCGATCTGTATGTGCTGGCTCTGCCGCTGTCCGACGGCCAGAGCGGGCTGGCCCTGCTCGCTTTTCTCGGCGGACTGTCGGCCGCCACCGGCATGGTGATCCTGTCGACGCTGGCGCTCAGCCTGATGATCGGCAACCACTGGCTGGCGCCGCTGCTGCTGCGTGGCAGCTGGAGCGCTCGCGCCGGCCGCAATCTGCGCGGCAGCGTGCTGCTGCAGCGCCGTCTGATCATTCTTGCGGTGGTCCTGCTGTCCTGGATGTACAGCCGGGCGATCGCCGGCTCGGAAGCGCTGGCCGACATCGGCGCGCTGAGCTTCTCGGCGCTGGCCACGCTGGCACCGGCGCTGGGCTTCGCGATCTGGCGCCCGCAGACGCCGCCGCGCGCCGTGCTGTGGGGGCTGCTGGCCGGCTTCGCGCTGTGGAGCTGGGTGCTGCTGCTACCAAGCTTGTTCGAAGGCTTCGAGGGCGCGGTCGGTTGGTTGCGCGAGGGGCCATTCGGGCTCGCCCTGCTCGCGCCCGACACCCTGTTTGGCCTCGGCGAGTGGAGTCGCACCGCACGTGCGCTGGTGCTGAGCACGCTCGCCGGCAGCGCCGTGACCTGGGCGCTGGCCCTGCGCAGCCAGGCGCGCGAACCCGCCGATGCGCGCCCGCTGGCCGGTCTCGACCGCCGCACCCTCGGCGAAGTGGCCGGTCGCTTTCTGTCTGAACCGCGTCTGGCGGCCCTGCTGCCGCCGGGCGAGGACGATAGCCTGATCGATCTCAAGGCCGAGGCGCGCATCGAGTCGGAGCTGGCGACCGTATTGGGTGCCGCGTCCGCGCGGCTGCTGCTGGACGCTGCGCGGCGCGCGCACGGCCGCGATCTCGACGCGGTCGCCGCGATCGTCGGCGAAGCCAGTGACGCCCTGCGCTTCAACCAGCGCCTGCTGGAGGCCGCGCTCGAGAACATGGCGCAGGGCATCAGCGTCGTCGATGCCGAGCTGCGGCTGGTGGCCTGGAACGTGGTTTACCAGCGCCTGTTCGGCTTCGACGATGCCCTGCTGCAGGTCGGTGTGCCGGTGGCTGCCCTGGTGCGCCACAATCTGCGCCGCGGCCTGGTCGGCGCAGTGGATGTCGAGCAGCAGGTCGAAAAGCGCATCGCCCATATGCGCGCGGGTACGCCCTATGTCACCGAGCGGCGCTTTCCTGAGGGCCGCATCGTCGAGATCCGCGGCAATCCGATGCCGGGCGGCGGCTTCGTGGCAACGTTCACCGACGTCACCGACTTCCGCCGCGCCGAAGCTCAGCTCAAGCAGATCAACGAGACGCTCGAGCAGCGCGTGGCTGCGCGTACCGCCGAGTATCGGGCCGCCCGCGCCGAAGCGGAGCGCGCCAACCAGGCCAAGAGCCGCTTCCTCGCGGCGGTGAGCCACGACCTCGCGCAGCCGCTGAATGCCGCGCATCTGTTCACCCATGCGCTGCAGCAGCGCAGCAGCGAAGCCGCACTGCGCGACTCGCTGGCGCAGATCGATGCGGCCCTGGTCTCGGCCGAGACGCTGCTGTCGGGACTGCTTGATGTGTCCAGGCTGGACGCGGGCGGACTCGTGCCCCAGGTCGAGGTGTTCTCGCTGGACGTGCTGCTGCAGGGCCTTGCCTCGGAGTTCAGCCTGCTGGCCGAGGAGCGCGGACTGCGCCTGCGCGCGCCGCGCACGCGCCTGTGGGTGCGCACCGACCCGAACCTGCTGCGGCGGGTGCTGCAGAACTTCCTTTCGAATGCAGTGCGGTACGCGCAGTCCGGTCGTCTGCTGCTGGGGGTGCGTCGCCGTGGCGCGGGGATCGATATCGGTGTGTATGACCAGGGGCCGGGCATCGCCCCCGAACACCAGCGCCTGATCTTCGAGGAGTTCCGGCGCCTGGAGCGCGGCGGCCAGGGTCTGGGCCTGGGCCTGTCGATCGCCGAACGCATCGCGCGCCTGCTGGAACTGCCCCTGCATCTGGTCTCGCAGCCGGGGCGCGGCACCTGCTTCTCGGTCGAAGTACCGCGCGCCCAGCCGCAGCCGCAGGCGCCCGCTGCGGCGCCGGCGGCACCCAGACCCGCGCTGCAGGCGCGCGTGCTGGTGGTCGACAACGACGCCGGCGTGCTCGCCGGCATGCAGGCCCTGCTGGTCGGCTGGGGCTGCGAAGTGCTGGCCCTGACCGAGACCTCGACGATCCGTGCGGCGCTGGAGTCGACGCCGCCGGACCTGCTGCTGTTCGACTACCACCTGGATGCAGGGTTGACCGGCATCGAGCTGCGTCGTCGCCTGGGCGACGCGGCGACTGCGATCCCCTGCGCGATCATCACCGCCGACCACAGCGAAGCAGTGCGTGCGGAAGTCGCCGAGGCCGGCTGCTGGCTGCTGCACAAGCCGCTCAAGCCGCTGGCTTTGCGCAGCCTGATGACGCGGCTGCTTGCGGGCTGAGCGGGTTGATGCCGGTGTTGGTGCGCCGCGGGTGCACCCTTTGCTGGTGAGTGAGCTGCGCTTACCTACCTTACTCGGACAACGGTGCTCGACTTCGCTTGGCGTATGGCGTCACCTGCACTTGTAGGGTAGATAAGCGCAGCGCATCTACCAGCCCGTCCGAAAGAAGCGCACAGCCAACCGAAGCCCGCAGGCCTCACCTACTCCGGCCGCTTCAGCACCTGCCCATCGCGCAGCACCCAGTCGACCTGCTTCAGCACGGTGACATCCGCCAGCGGATCGCCTTCGACGGCGATCAGATCCGCCGCATGGCCAGGCGTGAGCGCGCCGACCGTGCCCTTCAGGCCGAGCAGATCGGCGGCGTTGGTGGTGGCCGCTTCAATGGCCTGCATCGGGGTCATGCCGAACTTCACGAGCAGCTCGAACTCGTCGGCGTTGCGGCCGTGCAGGCTGACGCCGGCATCGGTGCCGAACGCGATCTTGACCCCTGCCGGCACCGCGCGCTCCAGCGCCTTGCCGGTGATGCCGATGCGCCAATCGATCTTGCTGCGCACCTCGCCGGCGTAGGCATTGGGATCGCTGGCGATGCGCTCCAGATAGCCGTTCACCGTCGACAGGGTCGGCACGTAGTACGCGCCGCTGTCGCGGAACAGCTTCAGGCTGTCGTCGTCGAGCAGGGTGCCGTGCTCGATCGAATCCACGCCCAGGCGCAGGGCGAGGTTGATGCCGTCGGCCCCGTGCGCGTGCACGGCGACCTTCTTGTCGTACATGCGCGCTGTCTCGACCACGGCGCGCGCTTCGTCCTCGAACATCTGCACGCCCAAGCCCGCACCGATGCGGCTGTTGACACCGCCGGTGATCGTCATCTTGATGACGTCGGCGCCTTCCGAGATCTGCGTGCGCACCGCGCGCCGGCAGGCGTCCACGCCGTCGCAGACATTGCCGTTGCGGTTCACCGCCGCGCGCAGGTCGCCGCGGAAGCCGAGCGTGGGATCGGCATGGCCCGAAGTCGCCGAGATACTGCTGTTGGCGGTGAGGATGCGCGGGCCCTCGACCTTGCCGGCCTTGACCGCATCGCGCAGGGCGCGGATCACGCCGTCGGAGTCGCCCAGGTTGCGCACGGTGGTGAAGCCCGCCATCAGGGTCTTGCGCGCATTCATCTGCGCCTCGTAGGCGACATCGACCGGATCCATCTGCACCGACGCCAGCTGGCCGGCCACGCCGCCCTTGTCGGAGGACAGATGCACATGGCTGTCGATCAGGCCCGGCAGCACGAAGTGCGCGCGCAGGTCCAGCACCTCGGCCGATTCAAGTCCAAACGCCGCCGCATCCAGATGGCCCTCGCGCACCTCGACCACCCGCCCGTCGCGCACGTGCAGGGTGCTGGCCGCACGCGGCGCTTTGCCGGGCGCATCCAGCAGGCGCCCGGCCTGCACCAGCAGATCGGCGGCGGAGGCGGGCAGGGCGAGGCAGAGCGCAAGAGCGGCGGCGAGCGGGGTGCGGATGTGCATGGGCATCTCCTGGGGGGCGGGCAGGGCGCTCGGCCCACAAGCCGCGAGTTTAGGCGCCCCGGGGCGGCGGGCGATGTCCGTAAAGTCCTGATGCGACCTCTGCCTGTCACGCGTGGCCGCCAAGCCTGTCGAGGCGGTGCCTGTGCCCGTCTGGAGTTGACCATGAACCCTTCGATTCGTCTGATCCCGTGCCTGTGGGCCTGCGCGTTGTGGCTGGAAGCGGGCTCCAGCTTGGCCAGCGACCCTGCGGCCATGCAGTCCCCCGCGAACATGGCCCATGTCGCAGATGCCGATGCTCTCGCGAATGCGACGGATAGGGCACGGGATGAGACAAACCGGCAAGCCGCTGACGCGTACTGGCAGGAAGTTGCTGAACGCCTATTGATGGGCCAACGGGCGGCAGGTTCATGCCCACCTGCGCGAGAGGTTTCCAGCTGCCTGCTGGCCGCCCGCATTCTTTCGGTCATCGACAGCCGTCGCGAGCAGGCTATGGAAAGCAGTCTGGCGCAGCCCGAACGCGATCGGGTGAGGGCTCTGCTGCGTTCGGTGGCTGCGCGGTCGCATGAGAATCCAATGCTGTTGTGGGCGATGACGTGGGATG
>JBIJCA010000020.1:0-26667 GCA_044344935.1 Aquimonas sp.
GAATGCGCAGCTCGGCGGGGTCACGCTGCGCCCAGTCGGTGATGGCTGCAAAGGGCAGGGCGTCCAGCGGGTTCAGGCCATCGACCCGCAGCACCAGGGCGAGGTCCACCTCGCCCGGCGCGTGCGGAAGGCCGCGCAGTTCGATCGCTTCGATCACCCCCGACGCCGGTGCGTTGAGGCAGGCGCCGCCGCTGTCCGCGGGGCGCGCCAGCACTTCGAATCGACGCACCCGCTGGCCCACCTGTACGCAGGCATCGAGTCGGCCGCGCGCGTGCATGCGCAGCGGCAGCACCAGGCGCTCCGGCAGGGGCGCGGGGCGGATGGCCTCGAAGGGCAGTCGGCCCTTGCGGCCGTCCAGCGGCAGCCCACCGTGGAAGCGGTAGAGCTGCATGGCAGATCAGGCGCCGCGCACCCAGCCCAGACGCTGGCCGACCCGTACGGGGTTCTCCGGGAACAGCCCGTCGTCCAGCTCGAAGCCGTCCTTCGGCAGGCAGACGATGACCGTCGAGCCCATGTTGAAGCGCGCCATTTCGGCAAACCGCTGCAGGGTGATGTCGCGCTCGCGCAGATCGCGCCGGACGACGCCCGAACCGTAGGGCGGAATCTCCACGCCGCCCCAGACCGTCTCGACGCCCGATACCAGCATGGCGCCCACCATCACCACCGCCATCGGCCCGCGATCGGTCTCGAACCGGCAGACCAGACGTTCGTTGCGCGCGAACAGGCGTGGGATACCGTTCACCGCGAAAGGCGCGACGCTGAACAGACGGCCGGGGATGTGTACCGTCTCGACGAGTCGCCCAGTCCAGGGCATGTGGGCGCGGTGGTAATCCCGCGGCGACAGATAGACCGTGATGAACCAGCCGTCAGCGAACGCCGCGGCGTCGGCCTCGCTGCCCAGCAGTTCGGCGGCGCTGAAGCTCTGGCCTTTGGCCTGGAAGATCCGCCCCTGTTCGATCCTGCCGAGCTGGCTGATGCGGCCATCGGCGGGCATCAGCACGCTGTCGCTGGCGGGATCCGGCAGGCGTGCGCCGGGCTTGAGCGCGCGCGTGAAGAAGGCATTGAAATGCGGGTAGTCGGCGAGATCCGCAGACGCTGCTTCCTCCCAGTTCACCTTGAAGCGTGTGCTGATCTGGCGGATCAGGAAGTTCTTCCAGGGTCGCAGGCGAGCGCGCGTGGCCCACATCACGAGACGCGAAAGGAAGCGGTGCGGCAGCAGGTGCTGCAGCAGCAGTGACGGCGACATCGGCTCAGCCCGCCTTGGCGCGGTAGGCGGCCAGCGCGCGCAGATCCGCAGCGATCTTGGCCGGGTCCAGAGGCGGCCGCACCAGCCCGACCTGGAGGCCTTCCGGATCGACGATCGCGATCGAGGCCGAGTGGTCGACCGTGTAGCTGCCGCCCTCCTGCGGGACCTGCATGTAGACCATGCCGAGGCTGCGTGCGAAGGGCTGCAGCTTCTCGTGCTCGCCGGTCACACCGCGTGCGCTGGGGTCGAAGTAGCGGGAGTAGTCGCCGGCCAGGCGCGGACTGTCGCGCTCGGGGTCGACGCTGACGAACACGATCTGCGGCCGATCGATCTCGGGCAGATCTTCCATCGCCTTGCGCGCCTTGGCGAGGTCGGCGAGCGTGGTCGGACAGATGTCCGGGCAGTGGGTGAAGCCGATGAACACCAGGCTCCAGCGGCCCTTGAAATCGGCCTGGGTGAAGGCGCGGCCGTCATCGGCGGTCAGGCTGAAGTCCGGGATCTGCTTGAACTGCGGATACAGCAGGCTGTTCTGCATCTGCGGCAGGCCGGCAGGCGCGAAGAAATGCTGGCCGCTGTAGAGGCCAACGCCGGCGGCGAGCGCGGCGATCAGCACGGCGATGACGGGCAGCTTGCCGCTGCTGGAGGGGGCGGGCGTATTCATGGGGGAAGTATACGACTGCGGTGGGTCGGGCCCGTCGGAGCGGGTCGCTGTGCAGGCCTGAGTGAGAGAAGTGTGGCCCTGAATCCGTCTTCGGTCTGCAAACAGGGGCAATGCCCCGGGGAGACGGGGTGATGTCGGTTTCGCTGTGGCCATGGGTCTGCAGGTGCACGCTGGCGGTCGTCTGTGCAGGATCGGGGCTGGCCAGCGCCTTGCCCATCGAACTTGGCGTGCATGGTCAGAGGCATACGGAGCTCGCACCGTGGGTCGCCAGCGGCGGCATACCGCTCGCGCACGCGCAGCGCGTGTTCGAGCCGGCCGAACTCGAACTCGTGGATGGCGACGGCGTCGAGGTGCCGATGCAGGCGCGCGTGCTCGCGCGCTGGATGGCCGGAGGGTCAGATCCCGCGGCGCCCATCCAGTGGCTGCATGTGCACGCCGAGCTTCGCGGCGACGAGCGGCTCTGGCTGCGTCGGCGGACATCGCCGGCGGAATCGCCGCAGCCCACGCATCCGCTGCGCGTTGTCCAACAGGGCAGCGCTTACCTCGTCACCACCGGTGCGGCGGCTTTCCTGGTCGATCCGACGCAGGGTGCGCTGTTCAGTGAAGTGCGTACTGCGCAGGGGGAGGTGCTTGCGCGGGGACGGCCCAGCGCAGTTCAGCTCGAAGCGCCTGCGGGCGTGCAGGTGCCGTACTCGCTGCGCTTTGCCCGCATTGAAAGCGCCGGGTCGCTGGCCGTTTCGTTGCTGACAGAGCATCTGCTCAGTCCACTTCAGCAGGGCGGCGGCGCGCTGGTACTGCGTCGCCACTACCGCTTCGAGGCGGGCTCGGCCACCGCTCGGGTCAGCCTTGTGTTGGCCTGGGAGGGCGGACTGTGCGGCCGCGCGGACGAGCTGGTGTGCAGCGCCGGCGTGAACGGTTTGCGCGTGCGGTCGGCGCACGAGGGCCTCGTGTTCGAGCCCGCCGCAGCGCGTCGCGTCCTGACCCGAGCACGTCGCGGCGATACTCCGCACGCGAGTCGCGCGGATCAGATCACCCGGCTGGTGCAGCTGCGACGCGAGCAGCGTCTGCAGCCGCGGCGGTTCGCGCTCAGCGTGGACGGCAGCGATGTGCAGGGCGGCACAGCGGCCGATGCCGCCGCCATGGCTATTGTGTTCTCGCAGGCGTCGCTGGCTGCCGGGATCGAGCGCATCGACCTCAACGAGCCGCAGGGCCTGCAGCTCGACCCTGCCGCTCGCGAGCTGCGCCTGGACTGGGTCGCGGCGCCCGGGGTCTGGCTCGGCAACCGTCAGGGCCTGCACGCGCAGGTCGCGATTGCCGTGCTGCCGGGTGACGCTGTGCCCGCAGCGACGCAGCACGCGGCGCTGACCGAGCGCGTGTCCGACGCTCTTTCTGAGCCTTTCCTGCTGTGGCCGTCGGCGGCGCAGTTCGCGGCCTCAGGCGCGGTGCCCGAGTTTCCGCACGGCGCCCTGCCACCCGCGTTCTCGGGCTTCGACAAGGCCGTGGACGCAGTGCTGGAGCACACCCGAGAACGCGTTGAGGCGGAGGGACTGCATGGGCTGATGACGCACGGCCTGTGGCCGAGCTACTGGGGCACCCCGTCCGATCCGCCGATCGCCTGCGCTGGCGCGGACCCGACCCCCGCGGAGGCGTGGGACGACACCTATTGGTGTGCCAGCTGGACCGATTACCACAACGTCGCCATCGTCCCGGCGCTGGCCGCCTTCCGGGCCGGCGATCCGCACCGCTGGCGAGCGTTCTCGCTGCCCGCAGCACGGCGCATGCTGCACACCCAGATCCAACAGTGCGCCCCGGAAGACCCCTGGTTCTATTGCGGTCAGGCGCCCTCGGGTGGCGGTGGCTACCGTGCGCACTTCAACAGCTCGCACGCCTACTTCGAGAACCTTCTTCTCTACTATTTCCTGAGCGCTGACCCGTGGGTGCCTGAGCGCCTGCTGCAGGGCGCCCGCAGCATGCGCGGCTATCTGTGCCCCGCGCGCTTCGGGCCTTCTCCCGGTCCGATGTGCGCGCCTGCCGAACCCGGGACGGATCCCTGGGTCCAGCTGAGCGATCGCGCTGCCAGCCAGTGGTACGACGTGTTCCGCGCGCTTGGCCAGAGCGTCGACTCCAGTTTCCTTGAGGACTGGCGCGGTGGCCTTGCGCGCTGGCTGAGCCTGCACTACGCGCAGGGTGTCGACGCGCGCGGCCAAACCCTCGGTGTGCTCGCACCTTCCGGCGTCGGTGCGGGCCTGTCGATCCTGGCGCCTGGCCGTTACAGCAGCGCCCAGCTGTGGATGGCCTCCGGCTACGACTTCGAGCAGCTCGCACGCTTTTCCGCAGCCGCGCCCGGGCTCGGGCTGGGCCAGCCGGTGCTGATGCCCGAGCAGGTCATCGAGGCATGGGGACGTACCCTCGCGCTGGCATCGCGTCTGGCGCCCGGTGGCGATGGCAGTGCCTCTGGTGTCTGGCCCAATGCGCTGGCGTTCGAGTGGTCAGGAGCCCGCATCGGTGGCCAGCTGCGCGGCCTCGAACCCGATTGGCATCCGGCATCGATTCCGCAGCCTTGCCTCGATGCCTGTCTGTATGTGACGGGCAAGTCCTTTCTCAGCGCTGCTGTCGCACGCGCCGCGCGACTGTCTGGCGATCCCGCGCTGCTTGCGCTCGCGCAGTCCCTGATTGTCCAGAGCCTCGATGCGCTCGCAGCGCGACCGCAGGTGCTGGGCAAGGAGACCGGACTTCTGCTGACCCGACTGCCGGCGGCCATCGCCGCGCTGCAGCCGCCACTGGACGCCCAGGCCCTATTCGGCAGCGGCTTCGAGTCAGCGCCGCGCAGTGTCGCGTCGTCTGTAAGCGATCGCAGCGACAGCCCAAGCGGATGAGCACCGCAGCTCGATCCGCATCGCCCCCGGCTGCCGAGCGACGGCAGGCGCTCGCACGAGGAACTGTCAGCGCTGGCGGCGCAGGTCGGCCGTACTGAAGGGGAGGTCGCGCGCCAGCGCGACGACTTCTGCCGCGGGGGCGCGGGTCGAACACGGAGAGCCGCGGTGGGTGCTGCCCGTGCGCGGTGTGCCTGCGGGGTGCGCGGAACACCGCGCTTTGCGTGTCCCACGCGGGGGCGGGCTCACCGCAGTGCTGTGGGCTTCGCCGGGCGAGCGCACGGCCGTATGGCAGCCCGAGCGGGTCGACGCCAGTCTGCGACTTGCGAGCGAGCGCGCCAGTGCACGGAAACGTGCAGCAGGTGCAGCGCCCCGTTCCCGGGTCCGCCCGCTCGCTCGGACACGGCTGCACGGGAGGCGCAGCCGCGGACTCGTTACCGAGCCGCAGCGTCGAAGGGAAAACGTTGGGTGATCGAGTGCACCGCAGCGCCTCTTCGCGGGCGCCGTGCAACCGGAAGGAGCAGGTCGACCCGACGGCGCACGGAGGCGCTGGCGACACGTGTGCGCGAGAGAAACGCCCAGCCTTGCGCGTCTCTCACCAGGAACCCCATGAAGGCGACTCGAGATGCCAAATTCGCAAGCACACGCTGGACACCGTTGGCGCGCGCCGATGCAGGGTTGGTTCAGCACTGCCGCTGCACTGCTCGCGGCCGTGCTTGCCGTGCTTGCCGCGCCTGGCGCCCGGGCGAGTCTGCAGCCACCGGTGCTGCCGGACGAACCGGAGGAAACTCTGCTTGCGGTCGGTGATGGACTTCGCAGCGCGCTCGTGCTGGATGCGGGCGGACAGCCGCACGTGATCTACGGCGGTACCCAGGGCGATGCGCCCCCGCTGCGTCACGCGTGGTTCGACGGGCTCGTCTGGCGACTACGCTCGATCGCCCCGGAACGACTCGGCATCAGTGGCGACCGGCCGATCGACCTAGCGCTCAGCGGCGGTTTCCTGCATGCCGCCGCTCTTCTGCGCGACGCCAACAACGGTGCGGAGTCGCTCCACTACCTGCGGATCGATCTCGCCACTGGCGCCGTGACGCGTCGCTTGCTCACTGCCGGCCCGGTGCTCGAATTCCATATCGCAATCGACCGAACCGGCGCGGGCATCGGCGTCGTTTGGCGGATCGGTGCCAGCGTGTTCCTCACCGAAGGCCTGCCGAGTACACCCAACCAGTTCACGCTGGCACTGCCGGCCGGGTCCACGCAACTGCTCGACTTCATCGACGTGCCCGGCGACGGCGTGGCCCTGGCCTACAAGGGGCCGATCTCCAACAACCGGATACCGATCCGGGTGTGGCGCTCGGGTCCGGGCGGCGAAACGGACGAGCCAGTCGAATCGGTGCTGCCGGGCGACCTCGGCCACCACCGACTGGCGCGCGACGATCTCGGCCGGCTCGTCCTGCTGTCGGAAAATCCGGGCTTCTCGATGACGCTGCTCGTACGAGCTGGGCCCGGGGACTGGGAATGCGAAAACGAACCCATCACTGGCAACGGGTGCACGTTTCCGTACCGTTCGGCAGGCCGCGGCGGCCTGGCTGTGGCGGGCGCCGCTGGTAGCGGGCAGGTCCGCGGCTGGATCCGCTCGCGGCGGCCCACGGACCCGATCGACGCCCTGCCGGTGGTGCGCGGCTTCGCGTTTACGCGCGGCTCGCTGACGATTGATGAATTCGACGCGCTGCCGCCGGGCGCCGCCGAGCGGGATGGATTCGACCTCGACTTCGTGCAGAGCGCCGGCGCGGGCACGCGCTTCGGCGTCCTGCATCGTGAGGACCGGCTGTACGGCGCGCGCAGCGCCTCGCCATGGCGCAACCGGCCAATCGACGGCACGGGGCCAGCGTCCGGTGCGGTCGCACTATCGATCGACCCCGCAGGTGAACCGGTGGTGGTGGCCGACTACGGCCCGTCGCGAGGGCTGCGCGCCACGCGCTGGCGCGAGGATGTGCAGCGCCTCGACAGCGAGGGTCTGCGTCCGCCGAGCGAACGCTATGCCGAGGCGTCCGCTGCGCACGCCGACAACGGCGCGCTCTATGTGGCAGCCCGCGCCGTGCCGCAGAACGACCTGGTGGTGATCGAGCGCAACCCTGGGACGTTCGCAACCACGCGCACCGTGCTGCAAAGCGCCAACGACACCGGCTACTCGCCGCAGGTGGCCGCGCTCGACGGCCGTGTTGCCGTCGCGTGGTTCGATCGATCGGTCGGCGCGGTGCGATACGCCGAGCAGCGAGAGGGTGATGCCGGCAGCTTCGCCTTTGAGGCCGTGCTGCCGGTGGTCGTTGCTGCCGATGCCTCGCCGCGGCTAGCCTTGAGCCGGTCGGGCATGGTCTACCTCAGCTTCTTTGATGCCGCGAGCGCGACCTTGCGCCTCTACCGTCGTGGCGAAGGCGACTTCGTGCCCTTCGACAGCGTGGCGCTGCCGGGCGTACAGGCGGAACACGCGCTGGCAGCCGCCGCCGACGGCCTGCCCGCGCTGGCCTATGGCGTGCGCGGCACGGACGCGGCGATTGCCGTGCGCTATCGCTACGACCGGCTCGGCGCAACGGTCGATCAGGACACCGGCCTTGTGCTCAAGCCCGGCGAGGACCTGACCGCCTTGCGCCTGGCTCTGCATAGAGAAGCCCCGACCGACGCGCGCCTGATCGTGGCCTCGCGCTTTCCGGGAATCATCACCACGCACACCGCGATGTTCGGCGAGCGCATCTCGCCCGCGCCGACCGCAGCTTTTCGGTTTACCTCGCTCGGCCAGGTCTCGGACGCCGAAATGGCGGCCGGCCTCGGACTCGCCGTTGGCGGGCGCACCTACATCGCCGGTGGCAGTGGGCGAGAGCTTCTGGAGGTCCGCCGCATCGAGGGCGGGCCGGTGCCGCGCAACGAAGAGGTCATCGAGCCGGTGACCGTCCGCGAGCCCACCTACCAGGAGTACAACTCGCTGCGCGGTGCGCTGGCTCAGTGCGTGTGCCTGCTGATCGCCTGCCCGCTGCCGCCGGCGGGCCGCGGCGCCGTTGCCGCTCCGCAGGATCTGTCAGCTGCGCTGCGCGCCCGCTTCTCCACCACCGCACCGGGCCGCTACTACCTTGAACTGCACGCCCGCCACGGCGTCGAGATGGCGCGCCTTTTGCTCGCCGACCCCGATCTGCTGGGTCAACGCATCCAGACCTTCCAGATGTTCATGCCCGTATTGGATGCTTTCGTTGACGGCCGTGGCGGCCAGGTTCGGATGACGGCGCCGATGCTCGATCGCGCGCGCGCTTTCTGGCAGCGCTTGGCCGACCGCGGCAGCCCCGAACTGCGCGCCACGATCGAAACCGAACTTGTGCGCACCGATGGGCTGCGCGACTTCATCAACCTGACTGCCGAGCAGTGGTTCGCGGCACTGCCCGGACCACAGCCGCTGTTCGCCGACAGCTTCGAATCTGCCGCGCGCTGAGAGTCTGCGGCGGCATGCCGCCGCCCGGACGTCCACATCCCGCTCAAGGAGACCCCCATGCTTCGCACGTTGTCCTGGCTTCTTGCCGCCGCCTGCGCCCTGCCCGCCAGCATCGGCGCCACGCCGCCACCGGATGTCATCGTCGTCAACGGCCTGCCGATGGCGGAGGCCACGCGCGAAGCCTTCGCGCAGCGCTTCGGGTACACGCCGCGCCCGGGGCGTTACTGGTACGACGCCGCCACCGGCGCCTGGGGACTCGAAGGTCAAGGCACCGCGGGCTTCATGTCGCCGGGCCTTGCGCTCGGTGGGGCGCTGCGTGCTGACGCCTCGCACGGGCGCACCGGCGTGTTCATCAACGGTCGTGAACTGGCGGACAGCGACATCGCCGGACTGTGGTCGCTCGGCATCCCTGCGCAGCGCGGTCGCTGGTGGGTCGACGCCTGGGGCAACGCCGGCCCCGAGGGCTTTCCGGCTACGTTCAACGTGTTTGCCGTGGCGCGTCAGGCCGGGGCCGCGCGCGCCGGTGGCGGTGATTCGATCTGGCGTACCTGGGGGTCGGGCGACAACAAGGGCTCGACCTGGATCGGCAGTGATGGCTCGCTGTCGCACAGCACCACGATCAACGGCAAGACCTACGACTACCACATTGGCGACTGAGCGCCGCGCTGCACACGCTACCCGCAGCCCGGCCAGGAGGGGCCGGGCTGCGGGCGGTCAGACGGCGTGACTCATCGCCGGGCAGATCGAACGGCGGATGCGCTGGTTGTACCGATGGCCGCGAGGCTGTGCTCAGCTTCAGAGGTGCTCAGCGCGCGCCATCTCGGGTTTCGAGGGCGAAGCCCGCCCAGTAGAAGGGCTGTTCTGCCTCCTCGGGCAGCGCCGAAGCGAGGTCCAGCCAGCGCGTGAACGTTTCGGCCCAGCCCGCATGGCGGGCACGCTGCAACCACGCGCGCTGCGCATGCGCCAAGGCATCTTCGCTGGAGTCGCCCTGCAGGCGTCGCGTATGGAAATGCCGCATCAACTGCGCGGTGGGGCGGTCGGCGACGCGCCACAAGGTGCCCATCACTTCATCGGCGCCCGCTGCGTGGAAGGCGCGCACGAGGCCCAGCAGACCCTCGCCACCGACATCGCCGCCGAGTGCGCTGTCGCAAGCGCTCAACACCACCAGACCTCCGCGCAGCCGCAGGTCGGCGGCTATTTCGCGCGCGCTGAGCACGCCGTCCTCGGCGCTGGATGCGGCGGGCCCTGCGGTCGGCGCCAGCTGCAGATACGAGGCCATGGGGTCGCGCGCCACAAGTTCGCCATGCACGGCGAGATGCAGGGCGTCGACGGCGGTGTGCTGCAGAGCCCGACGCAATTCGGACTCGGTGGCGCGCTGGTCGAGCAGCAGGGTCGCGCGCGCACCATACAGCTCCGCCAGCGCCAGCACTTCAGCGCGCGCGCCCGGCAGCGACTGGGTCTGCGAAGTCGCGCCCGCAGTACGCGAACTGCCAGCAGGGCCCGCGGCGAGGCCAATGACTGTCGCCTCGGCCGAGGCCGAGGTCACTGGGGCATGCGCGTTGGCGAAGGCTTCCGGCGAAACCGTCTGTGAAAGGCTGATGCGCTCGATCAGCCATGCGGGATCGTCCGCGTCAGCGGTGGCCAGGGCCGCCCAGGGCAGTGAGCGCAGCACATCGTCTGGGCTGATCAGCCAGCGGCGTGCGCCCTGCAGCTCTGCCTGCAGTGGCTCAAGCAGGTCGCGGTACAGGGCATGCGATTGGGCGATGAAGGCGCGCAGTCCGGCTTCGCCGAGATCCCCGCGCGACGCCAGCACGCGCAGGGTGTCGATGCGTTCCGCGAGCGCGTTTCGCGCGATCGGAACGAAGCGCGGCGCTGGTGCGGGGCGCTGTGCCCTGTGCACCCAGACGATCACGCCGGTGTCTGCCACCACGAACGACAGCAGTGCCTGTTCCTGCGCCAGGCGGTCCGAAGGACGCGGCGATTGACCGCTCGCGCCGGACGCGAGCGCGGGCGTGCCTGCGTGGGTGCCGGGCGTCGGCGAAAAGCGCCGTAGAGCGGCCTGCCGATAGCGCCACTCGGCGTCGAGCGCGGCCTCGCTGTCGCCGTCCTGTACATGCAGCAGCAGCGGCTCGACGTAGATCGCCCGGTACTGCGCCGCCCAGCGGGCGCGCACGTCTTCATCGCCCCCGACCCGAGTGCGGTGCGTTTCCAGTGCGTCCTGCGCCTGCGCATAGGCCGCAAACGCGGCCTCCCGCTCGCTCGCGGCGCTGTGAAGGCGAGCGCGCAGGAGGTGCGCGATCGCCAGCTGCTGTCCGCCGACCTGGGCCTCCCGGTAGAGCGCGAGTACCGCTTCGGCCTCGCTCACCGCTGCCGGCAAACGACCCGCAGCGCGCGCTGCTTCCGCCAGCGCCAGTCGCGCCTCGGCGATGGCCAGTGGATTGCCGCGCTGAAGCCTCGACTCGAGCGCGCGCGCAGCATCGCTGCGCGCTTCCTCCAGTCGACCGGCGAGGCGCAATGCGCCACTGCGGAACAGGCGCGCATCGGCCTCCAGCTGGGTGGAGCGCAGCGGGTGCGTATCGGGCAGTGCCGCGTAGCGGGCAAGCACGGTGTCGGCATCCTCGATCGCGGCCGCGAGCAGGCCGAGGCGTTCCCTCGTGAGGGCGCGCTGCAGGCGGGTGCTCAGAGCCTCATAGCTGGTCGCATCGATGGCTTCGGCGGTGTTCAGTGCCTCCTCGAACATGACGAGGGCCTCGGCGCTGGCGCCGCGGCGAAGCAACACTTCACCGAGCCCGGTCTGGGACTGTTGCAGCTGGAGCGTGCCGGGTGCGGCTTCGTTCAAGGCGCGCTGTGCCGTCTGCGCCAAGGCCTCGGCGCGTGCGTAGTCGCGTCGGTTGAAGGCGATCAGGTGCGCATTGAAGGCTGCTCCGCCGAGCAGGCTGCTGCCGGGTGCGCGCTGCTGCAAGGTCCCGATCAGGCGCTCAAGCTGCGGCAGCGCTTCTGGCCGCCCTTCAATCCCGTCCAGGGTCAGCCTGCGCAGGTGCGCTTCTGCCCATTCGGCACTGTCGGGGGCGCTGGCCTGCAGTGCGACTTCGGCGCTCTCGATCAGGCCGCGCGCGTCCGTGCGTCGCCCGAGTCTCAGCGCAATCAGGCCGGACAGGCTCTGCGCCTGCGCCACAAGACCGGCCGAAGGTGCAAGCGCGTGCAGCGCGGCGAGGTCCGCTTCGGCGCCTGCGTGGTTGCGCAGCGCCGCCCGCACGCGGGCGCGCAGCAGCAGCGCCTGGGCGCGAAGGGCCGGCGTCGAATCGGCGCGCGCCGCGACCAGACGGTCCGCGGCTGCGCTCGCGATCTGGCGGTCGGGCCAGCGCTCGAACTGCTGCAGATGCGTCTGCAGAATCGGTCCGGCCAGATGGGGTGCCGCCTCCAGCGCCTGCTGAAGATGGGTGTGGGCGTCTTCAAAGCGCTGCGCCTGCAGGGCGCGGCGTGCCTTGAGCGCCAGCGCTTCGGCGCGCAGTTCGACGCTCGACGTGTCCTCGATCAGCTCGGAAAGCGCGGCCTCAGCCGCCGCGCTGCGGCTCAAGAATGGATCGAGCGACGCGTGTTCCAGGGCATTGGCCGGCAGGGTGATCACCCCGGGCGTGATCGCGGCGGCGGAAAGCACGATCTTGCGGCCGCCGCGAACGCGCGTCAGCGATGCCGGCACTGCATCCGCTTCCGCTGAGGCACTCAGCAGCGCGTCAAGCGCTTCACTGCCGTCTTCGAGCTGCAGCACATCGCCAGGCTGCAGCTCGATGCCTGGCTGCAGCGCGCCCGGCATCAGCTCGATGACGATGCGATCCGCATGGCAGACCCCGCTCAACGCAAGCGAAATCGAAAGCCACAAGAGGCAGCGTGCCGGGTGCTTCATTCGATACGCAGCTGGAACGGTCCGGCCAGCAGGCGTCCGTCGGGCGAGCGCACTTGCCACAGCCAGAGGCCTGCACCGAGCTTCAGCCCGGGCGGGAGGTCGACGCTGCAGCGCGCGCTCTGGCCTTGCCAGACCAGCGCGGCGCTGGCGTCGCGCAGTTCCACAAGCGCCGGCTGTGCCGGATCGCAGTGCCAGGCCAGCCGGGCCGGCGCCGCGGACATGAGCGCGCCGTCGGGCGGTTCCAGCGCGTGGCCTGGCTCGCCGCGAAGCACATCCTCCGGAAGCGGTCGCAGCAGAGCCAGGCCCAGGCCCACCGAGGCGAGCAGACCGGCGGCCATACCCAGGCTGCGTAGCCAGCGACGACCCGGTCTGGCGCCATTCTTGGGAGCGCCGAACGCGTCGACCGACTGCCGCGACCTGCCGATCAGGGGCTGCAGGGAGTCAGCCAGGGACTCCGCCACGGACTCCGCATCGATCGCGAACTGGAGGGCTCGCGCGCAGTCGCCACAGCGGGCGACCTCGGTCAGCAGGTGCTCCCGGCGCGCCGGGCCGAGCGCGCCCCGCGCGAGCGCGACCAGCGTGTCAGCGTCGAGACAGGCGTGCCTGTCGCGCGCTCGGAGCAGCGCCATGGCTTCCGTGGGGAGATCCGGCACGGCGTCAGTCATCCCTGCGCTCCTCGTCAAGGGCATCGGCCAATCGGATCTTCAGATCCTCGACGCCGCGGTAGGCGAGATTGCGCGCGGTGGCTTCGGTGATCTGCATGAGGCGCGAAATCTCCAAAGTGGAAAACCCCTGCAGCAGGAGCAGGGTGGGCTGGCGTCGGCGTTCGGGAATGACCGCCAGCGCCTGTTGCAGTCGCCGCGCCCGTTCGACCTGTGCAGCCGCCTGTTCCGGCGCCTCCGAGGTCGGCGCGGGCGACTGCTCGAGCTCGAGCTCGGCGCTGTCTTCCGGCCGCGCGGCGCGCCGACGAAGTGCATCGATGAACACCGAAGTGACGATCTTCTGAAGGTAGGACGCAAGCGCGTCGATGTTTCTCTCACTGTCCAGCGCCTTCCACAGGCGGATCCGCGCTTCCTGCACCAGTTCGTCGACGTCGAGCCCCGGCTCGCGCGCGACGTGTCGCTGGAACAGTGCACGCAGCCTCGGCTCAGCGGCTGCAAGCGCGCGCTCGATGGGGGAGGGCAGGGCAGGCATGGCGTGGAGTCTGCCCAATCCGATGGCGGACGCGCCAGCCAGCTGCCGCAAGGGCGCGGTGGCGGGTCGGTAGAGCAGCGCGTCGATGCGGGCGCAAGTCGATCGACGCCGGCACTGAGAAAACCCCACAGGTCGCTGCGTCTGTTCGGGCAAGCACGTAGACCAAGAGGCCAAGCTCCGCATGTCCTGCCGAATCTCCACGCGTTCGCACGCACCGCTGCGTGCCGCCCTCGCTCCCGCCGTCGCCCTCTGGGTGCTGCTGCTCTGCCTCGTCTGGCCCCAGACCGGGCGGCCGGCAGATCCTCCCGCGGCACCTGTCTCCTGGGTGCCCGAGCCGGTCGCGGATGCTGGTCTGCTCGGCGTGCAGGTCGCTGCCGAGTTCGGCCCTGGCAGCCAGCTGCATGCCCTCTACCTCGACGAGACGCGTCGGCCCGCGGGCCCCTACCTGCTGGTGTACGCGCGTCGCGGTCTGCTGGCTTGGCACAAGGAAACCGTGGCCGAGCTGCAGGCGCTGCCAAGCGACGGACGCCCGGCTCTGGCCCTGGCAGTGGATGCACAGCGGCGTGCGCACGTGGTCTGGGTCGATGCGGCCACTGCCGTCGCGGGCGTGGCCGACGATGTGCTGGTGCATGCCGTGCGCGAGGTCTCGGGGCAGTGGACCGTGAGCGAAGTGGCGCAGGCGGCGGATGCGCCGGCGCTGGCCATTGCGCCCGATGGACGCCCGCAGATCGCTTGGCGCGACGCGCAGACCCGTGCGGTGATGTTGGCGCAGCCCGGGGCCGCGGGCTGGCAGTCGGAGCCGACCTCGGCCAGCAGCGTTCGGCCCTGGCTCGGCCTTGCGATCGATTTGGCCGGCCAGCCCCGCATCTTTTTTACCGGTGGCCAGAATCCCGAGCGCGTGCAGCGCGCCAGCCGCTCGACCACCGGGACATGGTCCGTCAGCCCCGTCAGCGAAGGCCCCGCTGGCACTGCGATCGGGTCGCTCGCGCTGGTGCAGGCGGGCGGCGGTGCGCATGCGATGGTCTATTCCGAAGCGCCTGCCAACACCGCCAGCACGGCGGTGCGTCGCGTGCTCGCGGTGCGCTACGACGTCGCCGGCGCGGCAGAGTCCCGCTCGGTGCTGGAAACGCTGGCCCTGCCGGCGGGGCGCTTCGACAGCTTGAACGTCGATGCCGCGGCGCTGGAGAACGATGGGCGTCTGCATGTGCTGCGCTTCCGCTACGACGGGCAGGCGAACACCACGCGGGTGGATCTGCTCAGCCAGTCCGCGTCAGGCGCGATCAGCAGCCAGAACTACCTGCCGACGAACGCACCCAACGGCCCCAAGGCGCTGGCGGCCGTGCCGACCGGTGGGCAGCTGCGGGTGCTGCAGGTGCGGGTGGACACGGGTGACATCGATGAGGTCCGCTTCGGCCCGCGCTGGCAGTCATTCGACACGGGTGCGCTCGATGGCTCGCCTGCCGACGGCAACGGCATCGCCGCCGTGACCGATGGGCGCGGCGAGCTGGAGGTGGCGTTTGTCGACAACGGCGTGCTGTGGTTGCGGCACTGGAACGACGGCCAGCCGCTCGATTCCGATCTGGCCAGCGTGGTGCGCGTGCCTGACCTGTCGCTGGGCGCCGGGCCCGGCGTGCAGCGCACCTTGGCGTATATCGAGGATGCGCCGGGGCAGCCGGGCCGGCTGCATGTGCTGACCCGGGATCTGCCCGGCCAATGGCAGACCCTGGCGCTGGGCGAGGCGGCGCACCCGCGCGCCTTCCATTTCCAGAACAACGCCCGGCTGGTGCTGTTCCGCAGTCTGGCCTCGGACCGCCTGCGCGCCTGGAGCCGCAGCTCCGACGGATCGACCCAGCTGCTCGATCATCCCGGCGGCAGTTTCGGCCCCGGCACGGGCGTGGGCCTTTCGGCCGAGGCCTGGCATGATCCGCAGTCCGGCGACACCTTGGTCTACGCCAGCTACTTCGATCCGGGCCAGGGCGCGTTGCGTGTGGTGCGCCTGCGCAACGAGGGCGGCGTCTGGCGATTCGAGCGCGATGAGGTCGCGGTGCCGGCCGCGCTACAGCCAGGCCCGGTGTCGGACATCGCGATCGACCTGCGCGCCGAGCCCCGACTGCAGTGGACGCATGCGGTGGCTGGCGGTACCCAGCTGCGGCGCAGCGCATTGCGTGGGGAGGTCTGGACCGAACTCGGGAATGAACTGTTCACGGTGTCCGCGAACCTGATCGAGCTTGAGCTGGCGTTCCGCGACGGCTTGAGTGCGCAGTCACGGCTGGTCTGGATCGAGCGACGTCCGAACGGTGAGGAACATCTGCGCGTGCGCACCCGCAATGACCTCGTGTCGCCGCCGGTGATCGAGGAGTTCGGCGCGCTGCCCTCCGGCGGATGCCTGGCCTGCAGCCCTGCGCAGCAGCGCCGCTTCGTCTATTCGGCGTTCGGCGACGAGCGCCTGCTGTGGCGCGATGCTGGAACGGGAGGGCAGGGGCTGCGGATCGCACGGGTGTACAGCGCGGGCCTGCCAACGCCGCCCCCGATCGACCCGCCGCTTCAGCAGGATCGGCTGGATTCTCGCTACGCGGGCTTCGCCCGAATGCTGTTTGACTTTGTCTGCTGCCAATGCCCTCCCTTCGGGGGGTGCAGCCAGGAACAACCTTGCCAGTGGAACCCCCTCCGTCCCGCGGCCGTCGACAGCAGCGCGCAGCGCGGCACCGGGACGCAATTCAACGCGCGATTGCGCAACCACTTCGAACAGTCGGAGGCAGGACGCTACTACCTCGATCTCTGGCGCCTGCATGGGCCCGAGGTGATCGCCCTGACCCTGCGCAGCCCGCAGCGCATGTACCAGCGGATGCGCACGTATTCGGATTTTTTGCCGGGCCTGGAGGCCTTGGTGGATGGACGCGGCAGCGAGTTCCGGATGGATGCACGCATGGTCGCCGCGGCGCGCGCGGTCTGGCTCGGCTGGGCGGAAGACGGCAGCCCCGCCCTGCGCCAGCGCGTGCAGAGCGAACTGGTGCGCCTGAACCAGATGAACGGCTTCATCGGCCGCGACTTCGCGAGCTGGTTTGCGAGCCTGACGCCGGGGCCGGAGGTGCCGCTGTTCATCGATGGCTTCGAGGATCTGCCCCGATGACAGAAGGAGCCGGTGGGCCCGGTCGACGGGCGTGGACGCTTCGGCGGTCCGGCGGTCCCACCACGCATGCGGGGACAGCGCACGGCCCGTTGGCGATGAGGCTTGGCCTGCTGTTATCGCTTTGGGCCGCCGCCGTTCCGGCGCAAACCACCGCCTTGGGCCTCGAGTACGCTCAGGTCGACGGCTTCTCGCTGCGACTCGATCTGTTTCGCCCGGCCGAGACCCCTGCGGCCGGTTCACCGGTTGTGCTCTGGGTGCACGGCGGCGGCTGGTGTTCGGGTGCACGCGCGCCTTTGCCCGACTATGCCGGTGCTCTGGTCGCGCAGGGTTTCGCGGTCGCCGCGGCCTCCTATCGACTGATCTCGACGACGCCGAACTGCGCCAACGCGGCCGGCGTCGACTGGCCGCTGCCGCTGCACGATCTGAAGGCCGCTGTGCGCTGGCTCAGGGCGAACTCGGCCGCGCTCGCGCTCGATCCGGCGCGCATCGGGATCTGGGGCCAGAGTGCCGGCGGACACCTGGCGTTGGCGCTGGCCTACACCGCAGGCCAAAGCGCCTACGAAGGCACGGTCGGCAGCCATCTCGGCGTGTCCAGTGAAGTGCAGGCGGTGCTTGCCTACTTCCCGCCCAGCGAGCTGATCGAACTCGGGCCCGACTTCGCGCGCACGCCGCCGGGGCGACCGGATCTGGTCGCCACGGTGGAGGGGCCCGGTCAGCCACATGCGCATCTGATCGGCTTCGGCGCTGCCGGCGAGGGCATCGGGCTGATCCGTCAGAACCTCGCCAACCCCCTAGCCCCTTGGCCCGCGCGCGTGTCCGCAGCGCGCTCGGCCAGTCCGCTGTACGCGCTCGACCCTGCCGCTCCTCCCACCTACCTGCTGCACGGCGCGGCCGATCTCGTGGTGCCCGTGCAGCAGTCGCGTCGGCTGGCGAGCGCGCTGGCCGCGTCCGGCGTGCCGCATCAGTACGTTGAAGTCGCGGGTCTCGGCCATGTGCCGCCGCCGGCCGTGGAGAGCGCGGCGGCCCGGCTGTGGATCGCGGGTGTCCTGCGTTCCGCGGTGTTTGCGGATGGCTTCGAAGCGTCTGCGCCCGCGTCCCTGCCGAGGTGAGTCGGGGGCAGCCGCTATACTCCGCGGCCGTTTCCAAGCGCCCCGTCCGCCATGCCCGCCGAACTTCGCAGCCTTATCGACTTCATCCGCTACGGCGCGACGCGCTTCGGCCAGGCCGGCCTCACCTTCGGCCACAGCTACGACAACGCGCTGGATGAGGCGACCCAGCTGGTGCTGCACGCCCTGCATCTGCCGCACGACCTGTCGCCGGCCTACGGCGCGGCGCGTCTGACCGCCGAGGAGCGCGACCTGGTGCTCAGCCTGTTCGAACGCCGCATCCGCGAGCGCATTCCGGCCTGCTACATCACCGGCGAGGCCTGGTTCGCGCAGCTGGCCTTCAAGACCGATCCGCGCGCTCTGGTGCCGCGCTCGCCGATCGCCGAGCTGATCGAATCCGGCTTCGAGCCCTGGCTGGGCGGGCGCTGGGTGCAGCGCGCGCTGGACCTGTGCACGGGCTCGGGCTGCATCGGCATCGCCACCGCCGTGCACAACCCCGAATGGCAGGTCGATCTGGTCGACATCAGCGAGGACGCGCTGGACCTTGCCCGTGAGAACATCGCCCGCTTCGAGGTGGGCGAGCGCGTGCGCGCGATCCGCAGCGACCTGTTCGCCGGGCTGGCGGGCGAGCAGTACGACCTGATCGTCAGCAACCCGCCGTATGTCACGCATGCCGAAGTGGATGCGCTGCCGGCCGAGTACGCCCACGAGCCCGAGCTGGGTCTGCGCGCCGGCGACGACGGCCTCGACCTCGCGCTCAAGATCCTGCGCGATGCGCCCGAACACCTGACCGAGAACGGCCTGCTGATCGTCGAGGTCGGCGAGAGCGAGCGCGCGCTGGTGCGACTGCTGCCCGAAGTGCCGTTCGCCTGGGTGGAGTTCAAGGTAGGACAGATGGGCGTTTTCGTGGTCGAGCGCGGCGACCTCGTGGCGCACGCCGCTACGATCCGGGCGCTGGCGGGCGCGCGCTGAAGCGCGCGGTTGACGGAAGTTCATAGGGTGGGCCCTGGCCCGCCGCAGCACGACTCCGCCTCGGTGCAGGTGCTCCCGGCGTTGGGCAGAATCAATTCAGGTGTGGGTCGCGACGGCGTGCGCGTCGCCCTGCCTGATGTCCCGAAGGGGAGGGTGATCACCAAGTCCTCACCGAGGCGCCTCAACTGCCATGGTGGGCCGGGGCCCACCCTATGCCCGCTCCGGAGGGAGCCGGCCCTCAATTGTAGGAAGCCTCATGTCGCACAACACTTTCGGCCACCTGCTGCGCGTCACCACCTTCGGCGAGAGCCACGGCCCCGCCATCGGCTGCGTCATCGACGGCCTGCCGCCGGGCATCGCGATCGCGCCCGGGGACTTCCGCCACGACATCGAGCGCCGCGCCACCGGCAAGTCGCGCCACACCTCGCAACGCCGCGAGGCCGATGAAGTCGAACTCCTGTCCGGCGTGTTCGAAGGGGTCACCACCGGCACCTCGCTGGCGCTGCTGATCCGCAACGTCGATGCGCGCAGCAAGGACTACGGCAACCTGGTCGACGTGTTCCGGCCTGCGCATGCCGACTACACCTATCTGCAGAAATACGGTATCCGCGACCACCGCGGCGGCGGGCGCTCGTCCGCCCGCGAAACCACGGTGCGCGTGGCAGCCGGGGTGATCGCCAAGAAGTGGCTCGCCGAACGCTTCGGCGTGCGCGTGCGCGGCTATGTGTCGAAGCTGGGGCCGCACGAGCCTGCGCGTCTCGACTGGGATGCGGTTGAAGACAATCCCTTCTTCTGGCCCGACGCGGCGTTCGTCCCGGAGCTCGAGGCCTACATGGACGCCCTGCGCAAATCCGGCGATTCGGTGGGCGCACGCGTCACCGTGGTCGCCGAGGGCGTACCGCCCGGCTGGGGTGCGCCCCTGTATGCGAAGCTCGATGCGGAGCTGGCCTCTGCGCTGATGGGTATCAACGCCGTCAAGGGCGTGGAGATCGGCGACGGCATGGCGGCGGCCGGCCAGCGCGGCACCGAGCACCGCGACGAGATGACGCCCGAGGGTTTCCTGAGCAACCACGCCGGCGGCGTGCTTGGCGGCATCAGCACGGGTCAGGATCTGATCTGTCACGCAGCGTTGAAGCCGACCTCCAGCCTGCGTCTGCCCGGGCGCAGCGTGGATCGCCAGGGCAATGCCGCTGAAGTCGTCACCCACGGCCGCCATGACCCCTGCGTCGGCATTCGCGCGACCCCGATCGCCGAGGCCATGGTGGCGCTGGTGCTGATGGATCAGGCGCTGCTGCATCGCGCGCAGTGCGGCGATGTGGTCACGCCGCCGCGGGTGCCTGGGCGGGTCGCCGAACAGCAGCCGTAGAAGTGCCGCCGGGCGCCCGGTTTTGCCCTTGAACCGCCAGCGGGCGACATGAACATCTGGCAGCGCGGCGCCGGCCGCGTTGAATCCCGAGCCGCGCGCGCTAGAGTGCGCGGCCTGCTGCAAGCCCCTCTCCCATGGAATGCCCTCGATGACCCAGCCCCTGAAGATCGCAATGGTCGGCGCCACCGGCGCCGTAGGTGAGGCCCTTCTGGAGATTCTGGCCGAGCGCAAATTCCCGTTCACCGAGCTGATTCCGCTGGCCTCCGAGCGTTCGGCCGGCGACCTGGTCCGCTGCGGCGAGCGCAGCTACACGGTGCGCGACCTCGCGAGCTTTGATTTCGCTGGCGTCGACATCGCCTTCTTCTCGGCCGGCGGCAGCGTCTCCGCCGAACATGCGCCGCGCGCCGCGGCAGCAGGTGCGATCGTCATCGACAACACCTCGCATTTCCGCCGCGAGCCCGATGTCCCGCTGGTGGTGAGCGAGGTCAATCCGGAAGCGATCCGCCATCGCCCGCGCGGCATCATCGCCAACCCCAACTGCTCGACCATGCAGATGCTGGTGGCGCTGGCGCCGATCCATCGCCAGTACGGCATCACCCGCATCAATGTGGCGACCTACCAGTCGGTATCCGGCGCAGGGCGTTCGGCGATGGAGGAACTGGGCCGGCAAACCGCCGCGATGCTGGCTTTCCAGGACCCCGAGCCGCAGCGCTTCCCGGTGCAGATCGCCTTCAACCTGATCCCGCACATCGATGACTTTCTGGACAACGGCTACACCAAGGAAGAGATGAAGCTGGTCTGGGAAACGCGCAAGATCCTGGGCGACGACAGCATCGAGGTGAATCCGACCGCCGTGCGCGTGCCGGTGTTCTTCGGGCACTCCGAGGCCGTGCACATCGAGACCCGCGACAAGATCACCGCGGTCGCGGCGCGCGCCCTGCTGGAGGCCAGTCCCGGCGTGGTCGTGGTCGATGAGCGTGCGAAGGGGGGCTACCCGACGCCGGTCACCCATGCGGCCGGCAAGGACCCGGTGTTCGTCGGCCGTATCCGCGAGGACATCAGTCATCCGCGCGGGCTGAATCTGTGGATCGTCGCCGACAACATCCGCAAGGGCGCGGCGCTGAACGCCGTGCAGATCGCCGAACTGCTGCTCCAAGAGCGCGGCTGACGGCGGCCGCCGATGCGGCGAGGGCTGTCCTGCGTCGCGCCAATGTCACAAACTGTGATTGCGTTCACCTCCAAGCCCGCGCCGGAGCAATTCCGGCGGGGGCTCGATTGTTGGTGAAATGTCACCGTTGACCTATAGTTACCGCGCCGTTGTCATGTCGTTTCTAGGTTTGGGCCGTTCAGCCAGCATTTGGCGGGCGCGGTCCGGGAGTGCGTAGGGGTCGGATTTCGACCTCCAGCGCGTTCCAAAGTCGTCACCACCAGACATCCGCCGCGGATGGGGGACAGAGTCCAATGAACAAGATGCTCAGACTGCCGGTTGCGCTCGCTTTTGCGCTCGGTGCCTCCAATGCGTTCGCCCTGGGCCTCGGGCAAGTGCAGGTCAAGTCCAGCCTGAACCAGCCGCTGCTCGCTGAGATTCCGGTGCTGGAAAACGCGCCCGGGGAAGCGGCCGATCTGCAGATCAAGCTGGCATCCTCCGAGGCGTTTGCCCGAATTGGTCTGGAACAGCCGAGCGGAGCGCTGCTGAGCTCGCTCAAATTCGAGATCGTGCGCGGGGAGGGGGGGCGTCCGGTGATCCGCATCAGCACGCCCAACCGGATCAACGATCCATTCCTCAGCCTGCTGATCGAAGCCGAGTGGGGGCGCGGCAAGCTGCTGCGCGAATACACGCTTCTGCTTGATCCCCCGCTGGCGGTGCCCTCGCGGGCCAATCCCTCCGAAACCCGCGCCTTGCCGGAAGGCGATGTGCAGCCGGCGCCTTCCGAATCGCTGGCGGCACCACCGCCCATGGCGGCGCCCCGCGCCAGCGCGGCAAGCGCACCCAGCGCACCCACCTACGCGCCGGGTGAGAGTTACGGCCCGGTCAACTCGGGCGACTCGCTCTGGAAGATCGCCAGCCGATCGATTCCGGACGGTTCGGTCAACATCAATCAGATGATGATCGCCATCCAGCGCGCGAACCCGGACGCTTTCGTCGGTGGCAACATCAATCGCTTGCGCACGGGCGCGGTGTTGCGCATTCCCACCCGGGACGAGATCTCGGCCGTGGGCGCCAGCGAGGCCTCGCAGATCGTCCGCGAACAGACCTCGACGGAAACCCCGCTGCAGCCGATCGAGACCGATCGCAGCACGGCGCCTGCCCCGGCGCCGGCAGCCTCTACGCGCACTGCGGATTCGCGTCTTGCCATCGTGCCGCCGCGCGGCGACCAACCCGCTTCGGCCGCGCAGAGTGGCGCCGCTGATGCTGGCGAGGGCAGGGAACTGCGCGCTGACCTCGCCCGTGCGCGCGAGCAGACGGAAACGCTCGACCAGGAGAACCGCGAGCTGAAGTCGCGCGTGCAGGAACTCGAGAAGATCCGCGGCGACAGCGAACGCCTGCTCGAGCTGCGCAACAGCGAGCTGCAGGCCCTGCAGCAGCGTCTTGCCGAGCTCGAATCGCAGCGCGCGGCCGCGGCGGCGGCCAGTGCGCCAGTGGAGCAGCCCGCGGTGACGCCGCCGGTGGAAGCGCCGCAGCCCGAGGCCAGTACGGCCTCCGAGGTGCCCGATCTGGACGATGCGGCATCCGCCGCACCGACCGAGACGACTGAGACCACCGGCGCCGAGGAAGGCGCGCCCGTGGCTGAAGCGGAAGCCCCCGCGCCGGCGCCCGCTGAAGCATCCGAACCCGCACCCGCTGAAGCGCCCGCACCCGCGCCCGAAGCGTCGGCGGAAGCCGCGGCGGCTGAAACGATGCCATCGCGTCCGCCGCGTCCGGAGTGGTACGAGAACCCGCTGGTGCTGGGCGGCGGCGGTGCATTGGTGCTCGGACTCCTGGCCCTGTTGGGCCTGCGCGGGCGCGGCAAGAAGAAAGCCGCTGCCGCTGCCGCGGCCGGGGCGACCTCGCGTTTTGATGGCGCCGATTTCGGCGTGCCCGGAAGCGCCGAGGACACCAGCGACAGCGCCGAGGCCTTCGACGACGCCGAAGAGCGCGAGCTTCTGGACCGCGTGGCCGAACAGCCCGACGATCTCGAGCGCCACATCGACCTTGTCCGCTACTACTACGGCCTCAACGATCCGGCCCGCTTCGAGGGTGCGGTCGAAGCCATGTACGCACAGGTCTACGACCCCGATGACATCGCCTGGCAGCAGGCCCTGCAGATGGGCCGCGAAATGCTCCCGGACCATCCGCTGTTCATGGACCTGCCTGCGTCCGGCGCGGAGCCATCGATGGGCGCCTGGGAGCCTGCTGCTCCCAGCGAGCCTGCCGGCGCCCCGCCAAAGTCGAGCTTCGAATCCCCGAAACCGGCCAGCGTGGGTTTTGATGACGAACCCGAGTTCCGCATCGACCTGTCCGAGCCGGAGTGCGTGGTCCCCGAGGTGAATGCACCGGAGCCGCTGGAGTTCGATCTGGCGCCGGAGCCCGCGAAACCTGCGGCCTCAGCGCAGCCTGCGCCGCTGGAATCGCCGGTGGATATGGCCGGCTCGCTCAGCGCCGATGCCATCGAGGCGGCCGCCACCAAGCTCGAGCTGGCTCGCGCCTACCTCGACATGGGCGACGTCGAGGGCGCGCGCGGCATGCTGGAGGAAGTCACCCAGGAAGGCACCAGCGAGCAGCGTCAGGACGCCCGGCGCCTGCTTGACGAAATCCGCTGATCGCCGCAAGTCCCTGTGTCAGCCCAGTGTCCGCGAGCCCGCCGGCTGTGAATCCTGAATCCCCCGTGCCCGAGTCCGTTCCTCCGTCCCCCACCCGCTACGCCGCAGCGGTCGAGTACGACGGCGGCGCGTTCCTGGGCTGGCAGCGCCTGTCGCATGGGCGCACCGTGCAGGCTGCAGTCGAGGAAGCGCTGTCCTTCGTCTGCGCGGCACCGGTCGAGGTGATCTGCGCAGGACGCACCGATTCAGGCGTGCACGGCCGCGGCCAGGTCATCCACTTCGATCTTCAGACCGAGCGCAGCTCGCGGGCGCTGCTGATGGGCGGCACCTCGCGCCTGCCTGATGCGGCTGCCTTGCGTTGGGTGCAGCCGGTGGCAGCAGATTTCCACGCGCGTTATTCGGCGCTGGCGCGCCGCTATCGCTACCGCATCCTCAACCGCGGCGTGCGGCCGGCGCTCGATCGCCAGCAGGCGGCCTGGGAGCGCCTGCCGCTCGATGCCGATGCCATGCATCGCGCGGCGCAGGCGCTGATCGGCGAACATGACTTCAGCGCTTTTCGCACGACGGCCTGCCAGGCGAAACACCCGATCCGACAGATGCACCGCATCGATGTCGTGCGCACCGGCGCTTGGGTGGAGATCTCGGTGCAGGCCAACGCTTTCCTGCACCACATGGTCCGCAACATCGTTGGCAGCCTGCTGCCGATCGGTCGTGGCGAGAGGCCCGAGCAGTGGATTGCCGAACTGCTCGCAGGACGCGATCGCCGGGTTGCCGGCCCGACCGCGCAGCCGCAGGGTCTGGTGTTCGAAGGCCCGTTGTACCCGGCGCGGTTTGCGCTACCGCCAGAATTCACATGGTCGGATGTGTCCTGATCGCGCGCTTTTGACGTGTGCGCGTGCGCGATGCTCCACACTACGCGCCTGATGATTGCTCCGATCCGCCAGCGCACGCGCATCAAGTTCTGCGGCATGAAACGCGCCGAGGACATCCGCGCAGCGGTCGCTCTCGGCGTCGATGCCATCGGCCTGATTGTTGTGCCGGGTACGAAGCGTGGTCTCGCTATCCTTGAGGCTTCCGCGCTGCGCCGCGAGGTGCCCGTGCTGGCGAAGGCGGTGCTGCTTCTCATGGACGCCGACGTGGAGTTCGCGCGCGCCGCGGTCGCTGCGGTGCAGCCGGACCTGCTGCAGTTCCACGGCGCGGAGTCGCCGGAGTTCTGTGCGAGTTTCGCTACACCCTGGATCAAGGCGGTGCCGATGGCCAGCGTCGAGGATCCGCTGGCGTACCAGCGCAGCTACCCGGGCGCGGCAGGTTTCGTGTTCGACAGCCACGGCGCCGGCGGGCAGGGCGGCAGTGGACACGGATTCGACTGGGCGCGACTGCCCGGCGAGCGACTCGCTCCGCTGCTGCTGGCAGGGGGCTTGAAGCCCGACAACGTTTTCGAGGCGGTGCGGGCGGTACGGCCGTTCGCCGTCGATGTATCAAGTGGTATCGAGGATGCGCCGGGCGAAAAGAGCCTCGCGCGCATGCAGGCATTCGTAAGCGAGGTGGAACGTGCAGACCGCGGCCAAGCGAGTTGAACCCATCGAAGTCAGCGACTTCTCCCAGTACCCCGACGCCCGCGGTCACTTCGGCCAGTTCGGCGGCAGCTTCGTCAGCGAGACCCTGATCGAGCCCCTGCGCGAGCTCGAAGCCGCCTACGAGCGCTATCGAAGGGACCCCGAGTTCATCGCCGAGCTCGAGTACGACCTGAAGCATTACGTCGGCCGGCCATCGCCGATCTATTTCGCCGAGCGACTCACCCGGCATGTGGGTGGCGCCAGGATCCTGCTCAAGCGCGAAGACCTGAACCACACCGGCGCGCACAAGATCAACAACACCATCGGCCAGGCCATGCTGGCCAAGCGCATGGGCAAGACCCGGATCATCGCCGAGACCGGCGCTGGCCAGCACGGCGTGGCCTCGGCCACGGTGGCGGCGCGCCTGGGTCTGAAGTGTGTGGTCTACATGGGCGCCACCGACATCGAGCGGCAGGCCATCAACGTCTTCCGCATGAAGCTGCTCGGCGCGGAAGTGGTGGGCGTGACCTCGGGCTCGAAGACGCTGAAGGACGCGCTGAATGAAGCCATGCGCGACTGGGTCAGCAATGTCCACGACACCTTCTACATCATCGGCACCGTCGCCGGCCCCAGCCCGTACCCGCGCATGGTCCGCGACTTCAACGCCGTGGTCGGCCGCGAGTCGCGCGCGCAGATGCTGGAGCAGTACGGCCGCCTGCCGGATGCGCTGGTTGCCTGTGTCGGCGGCGGCAGCAATGCCATCGGCCTGTTCCATCCTTTTTTGAACGATCGTGAGGTCAGGATCTTCGGCGCGGAAGCCGCAGGGGACGGCATCGAGACCGGCCGCCACTCCGCTTCGCTCGCCGCGGGTCGCCCCGGCGTGCTGCACGGGAACCGCACCTATCTGCTGTGCGACGACGACGGCCAGATTATCGAGACCCACTCGATCTCTGCCGGTCTCGACTACCCCGGCGTCGGCCCCGAGCATGCTTTTCTCAAGGACAGTCACCGCGCCGAGTACGAGGGCATCACCGACACCGAGTGCATGGAGGCCTTCCACCTGCTGGCCCGCACCGAGGGCATCCTCGCCGCGCTGGAGTCCAGCCACGCGATCGCGCTGGCGGTGAAGAAGGCGAAGCAGATGCCCAAGGACGCCATCATCCTCTGCAATCTCTCGGGGCGCGGCGACAAGGACATGTACACGATTGCGCGGAGGGAAGGCATCACCTTGTGATGCCGGGATTGGGGATTGGGGATTGGGGATTCGCAAGAGCAAAAGCCTTCTCCCCTCTTTGCGAAGTCGGTCGTCGTCCATCAACGCGAAGCTCTTACCCCCTCTCCCCTTGAGGGAGAGGGGTCGGGGGAGAGGGGTAGACCGCTCGC
>JBIJCA010000316.1:0-4747 GCA_044344935.1 Aquimonas sp.
GCACTGGCAGAACTGTCTTCGCTGGGCCCTGCCTGGGCGTTGAACGGCGACTTGTCCAGCCCTCAAGGCCTTGCCGGGCTGGAGCGAGCACTGGCCGAGCAGCACGCTGACGTGGATCTGCTGGTCAACGCAGCCGGCATTTTTGCGCCGAAGTCGTTCCTGCAGCACAGTCAAGAAGATTTCGACGCCTACATGGCTCTGAACAAGGCGGTCTTCTTCATCACCCAGGGTGTGGCGTCGCGGCTCATGGCCGCAGGCAGGCCGGGTGCGGTCGTCAACATCGGATCCATGTGGGCGCGGCAGGCAATTGCGGCCACCCCATCCTCCGCATATTCCATGGCAAAGGCCGGCCTGCATGCCTTGACGCAGCACCTCGCGATGGAACTGGCGCAGCATCACATCCGCGTCAACGCCGTCTCGCCCGCCGTGGTGAACACGCCGATCTACGAGGGCTTCATCCCGGCCGCCGAGGTTCCGGCTGCGCTGCAGGGCTTCGATGGCTTCCACCCCATTGGGCGCATCGGCACGGTGCAGGACGTGGCGAACGTGGTGGCGTTTCTGCTCTCGGACCAGTCAGCCTGGGTCACCGGTGCAGTCTGGGACGTGGACGGCGGCGTGATGGCTGGCCGCAACTGAGGGGACGGCGCCAGCATCCGTTCGGATGCTGGCGTCCTCCACTGCACGCGTGCTCGCTTGGTGACGCTACACAAGCGCAGGCGGTAGTTCAGATCAGAACATCCCTTCTTCGATCGCCATCAGGCTGTCCGCGCCGGCGCGTGCAGCGCGGAAGTGGTACGCCGTTTCCGGCAGCAGGCGGCTGAAGTAGAAGCGGGCCGTGTGCAGCTTTCCGGCGTAGAAGATGTCGCCGCTGTTCTTCTTCTCCAGCGCGATACGCGCCATGCGGGCCCAGAAGTAGCCGTAGACCAGATGTCCGACGATGCGCAGGTAGTGGGTCGCGGCGGCTCCGACTTCGTCCGGGTTGCTCATCGCCTTGCCGCCGAGCTCTGCGGTCAGTTGGGTCAACTTCTGGCCAAGCTCGGCCAGCGGCGCGATGAACTCCGCCATACCCGGATAGGCCTGCTCGGCTTCGGCGAACTTTGCGATCAGCGCGCCGAACTTCTGCAGGCGCTTGCCGCCGTCACCCAGCACCTTACGGGCCAGCAGGTCCAGCGACTGGATGCCGTTTGTGCCCTCGTAGATCATGTTGATGCGGGCATCGCGCAGGTACTGGCTCATGCCCCATTCCTCGATGTAGCCATGGCCACCGAAGATCTGCTGGGCCAGCGTGTTGGTCTCCCAGGTGTTGTCGGTGATGAAGGCCTTGACCACCGGCGTCAGCAGGGCGACCAGATCGGCAGCCTCTTCGCGCACGGCGGCATCCGGATGCGACAGCTCGCGGTCGATCATCTGCGCGATCCAGGTCGTGAACGCGCGGCCACCTTCGGTGTAGGCCTTCGCGGTCAGCAGCATGCGGCGCACGTCAGGGTGCACGATGATCGGATCCGCGGCCTTGTCCGGGCGCTTCGGGCCCGTCGCCGAACGGCTCTGCAGGCGGTCGCGCGCATAGGCGACGGCGTTCTGGTACGCGGCTTCGGCCAGGCCCAGTGACTGCATGCCCACGCCCAGACGCGCGGAGTTCATCATCACGAACATGGCGTTCAATCCGCGATTGGGCTCGCCGATCATCCAGCCGGTGGCGTCGTCGAGGTTCATCACGCAGGTGGCATTGCCGTGGATGCCCATCTTGTGTTCGATCGAGCCGGCCTTGATGCCGTTGCGCGCGCCGAGGCTGCCGTCGGCGTTGGGCACGAACTTCGGCACCAGGAACAGCGAGATGCCCTTGGTGCCCGAGGGCGCGTCCGGAAGTCGCGCCAGCACGAGGTGCAGAATGTTCTCGGCCAGGTCGTGTTCGCCGGCCGAGATGAAGATTTTGGTGCCGGAGAGGCGGTAGCTGTCGCCGCCGTTCGGCTCGGCGCGGGTCCGCAGGATGCCGAGGTCGGTGCCGCAGTGCGGCTCGGTCAGGCACATGGTGCCGGTCCACTCGCCGGAAACGATCTTCGGCAGGTACAGATCCTTCTGCGCCTGGCTGCCGTGCGCCTTGATGCACTCGTAGGCCGAGTGCGAGAGGCCCGCGTACATCAGCCAAGCCTGGTTGGCCGAGTTGAACATCTCGTAGATCGCGTTGTTGAGCACGATCGGCAGGCCCTGTCCGCCGTAGGCCGGATCGCAGGCCAAGGACGGCCAACCGGCCTCAACGTACTGCTGGTAAGCGGCCTTGAAGCCCGTCGGCGCAGTGACCACGCCGTCGCCGTGGAAGGTGCAGCCCTCGCGATCGCCGCTCGCGTTGAGCGGATGGATCACCTGTGCCGCGAACTTGCCGGCCTCTTCGAGCACCGCATTCAAGGTTTCCGCGTCGACAGCTTCGTAGGCGGGGAGTGCCTTCAGTTCGCTTTCGGCATCCAGCATTTCGAACAGTACGAAACGCATGTCGCGCAGGGGGGCGGTGTAGCTGGGCATGAGCTGGGCTCCGGCGGGCGTTGGGAGTGCAGCCGCGGGCGAAAGCCATACGCGGCCGTATGTTGGCGACGCGCAGTATGCCGGAGGGAGAAGCCGCTGTCAGCGCGGAAAACGTGAAACCCTTTGGGAATCAGGCGTTTCGAAGAGTGAAACAAGCGTTTGAAATGAAGCGCTCGTGATTTCGAGTGACGGCTTAGGCAGATCGAAGCGGAAGCCGATGTGCCTGTCAGTTGGGCGTGTTGCGCACCTACAATTTCGAGAGACGCGAAGCCCCGACCAAAGCCCAAGCCGAAGTGCGCATAGGGTGCGCATGTCGCGCACCTACAATTTCGAGAGACGCGAAGCCCCGATCAAAGCCCAAGCCGAAGTGCGCATAGGGTGCGCATGTCGCGCACCTACAATTTCAGAGACGCGAAGCCCCGATCAAAGCCCAAGCCGAAGTGCGCATAGGGTGCGCATGTCGCGCACCTACAATTTCAGAGACGCGAAGCCCCAATCAAAGCTCAAGCCCACTCCCACGTGTGGGTGTGGTGCGCGACACGCGCACCCTACGGAGCTTCGCTTCCATGTTTCTGGGGCTGAGCCGTCCCTGGCGGTTTGCGCCCGCCCGCGCATTCCTGCGCGGGCCTAGCCAGCCGCTGGGTCCGCCATTCAAGGCGGACCCAAAGCGCGTCGAATGCAGCTGAGGCCGAGCCATCCCTGGCGACTTGCACCCGCCCGCGCATCCATGCGCGGGCCTGATTCGATGTTCGGACTGCGCTTCAACGCAGTCCGCAAGCACATCGGATGGTGAGGGGCTGAGCCATCCATGGCAGGGTGCGCCCGCCCGCGCATCCCTGCGCGGGCCTAGCCAGCCGCTGGGTCCGCCATTCAAGGCGGACCCAAAGCGCGGCTGGCTAGCCCTCATCCCGCCAGCGGCGGAGGCGCGTGGCGAGGACGGTCATGCCGATGCCGATTGCAGCGCCGATCCACAGGTTCAGTGAGCTCAGGGCCTGACCCATCAGGCTCCAGCCGAAGCTGCTGGTGATGTTCTGCATGTCACCCTCAGCGACCAGCTGGGTGGGGTCGGTCACCGCGAGGTGAAGCGGGAAGCTTCCCGGCAGCACGCCCAGCAGGATGCGCATGACCACATGCTTCCAGTAAGCGGTGTACTCCAGATTGATGATGCTGAGCAGGTCGAACCAGTTGATCAGCAGCCCCACCGATACCGGCACCAGCAGCGCCCACAGGAAGGGTTTGCTGCGCGCGAAGGCAGAGACCAGCAGCAGCCAGCCGATGGTAGGCAGGGCCCACAGCGCGTTGATCGGGACGTTGGCCAGCATCTGCGCCCACACGTTCAGCAGCGAAGCGGGCCCCCACAGTACGGTCAGCGGATTGATGCCGTGGAACAGCACGTAGACGCTGAGCAGGATCAACAGCGCGAACTGCAGGGCCATGGCGATCAGAGTCGACAGAACCGGCGCGACGACGGCGGCTGCCAGCACCTTGGACACCACCATCGCGCTGTCCGACAGCGGCAGCGACTTCCAGAACAGCACGCTGCGGTCGCGGCGATCGTCATAGAGGGCGCCCAGCAGGTAGAAAAACACCACGAAGAACAGAATGAACTGCAGCAGGCCTGACATCGACAGCAGGGCCATGTCGAGCACGCCGCCCAGCGTCGAGAGATCCTCTTCGGACAGCTTCTCGGTCAGTCGTCGCAGCGGAATACCGATCTGGATGTCGCCGGTGAACCGGGAGCGGAACACCTCGGCGGTGATCAGCCCCATCACGGTCAGCAGCAGGGTGATGCCGGCGCCAATGGCAGGCGCCCAGAAGAAACCACCGCGGTTCTCCCAGTACTCGCGCTTCAACAGCCAGGGCAGGGTGGTCTTCATGCGTAGGTTCCTTTCATGGTGGCCACGAAGATGTCGGCGACGCCGGGCGTGCGGATCTCGCCCATGCGGCTCAGCTCGGCGCGGTTGGCGCCGTCGAACAGGAAGATGCTCTTGCCGAACACCTGGCGCTCATCCAGCGGCTTCATCGCGCGGCAGGTTTCAACGTGCTCGGGGCCGACCATGACTTCGGTAAAGCGCTCGCCGACGTCCTCCATGCTCGATGACAGGCTGACCTCGCCGTCGCGGATGAAGATCAGGTCGGTGAGAATGTGTTCGATCTCCTCGACCTGATGGGTGGTGACGATGATCGTCTTGTCGTGGTCGAAGTAATCGTTCAGCAGGTGCTGGTAAAA
>JBIJCA010000383.1:0-3503 GCA_044344935.1 Aquimonas sp.
CCAGGGTCGGCTCGTCGAGCACCAGCAGGCGGGCGTCGATGGCCATCACCAGGGCCAGATGCAGCTGCACGATCATGCCCTTGGACATGGTCTTCACCTTCATGTCCGGGGTCAGCTTGGTCGCCTTCAGGAAGGCCTCGCACTTGGCGCGCGAGAACCGCGGATGCACGCCTTCCACAAAGTCGATGGCTTCGCGCACGCGGATCCAGCGCGGCAGCACGGCGACGTCGGCGATGAAGCAGACGTCCTGCATCAGTTGGTTGCGCTGGGTGCGCGGATCGAGGCCCAGCACGCGCAGCTCGCCCTCATACGGCGCCAGCCCGAGGATAGCTTTCAGTGCGGTGGTCTTGCCGGCGCCGTTGGGGCCGATCAGGCCGACGATGCGCCCGGCCTCGATGCTGAAATCCAGCCCCTTGAGGGCGGTGGTCTTGCCGTAGCTCTTGCTCAGGCCGCGTGCGGTGATGACTGCGCTCATGCCGATTTCTCCGTGTCCTCGCTGCGCTTCATGAGTTCTTCCAGCTTCAGGCCCAGCTGCTCGATTCGGGCGAGCAGCGCCGGCCATTCTTCTTTCAGAAAACGCTGGCGCTCACTGGCCAGAAGTTTCTCGGGGGCGCCATCCGTGACGTACATGCCAAGTCCTCGACGTTTCTCGACCAGGGATTCGTCCACCAGCTCCTGATAGGCGCGGGAGACGGTGATGGGGTTCAGCTGGAAATCGGCGGCCACCTGGCGCACTGAAGGCAGCGCATCGCCCGGCTTGAGCACACCGTCCAGCAGCATGCCGATCACCTTCTCCTTGAGCTGCAGGTAGATCGGGGTGTTCTCGTTCCAGATCACGCTCATCCTCAGATCTCCTGTTCGGCCTCGCGGGCGCCGGCGCCCGGCATGTAGGGCAGGGTCATGCGCAGTCGCAGGCTGCCCGGTGCGGCGACCTTGGGCAGCGGAACGGGCGAGGTCGAAGTCTCGTTCGGCTTGCTGGCCCAGTCGGCAGCTCCGGTGGAGCTCCCCGGGTGCAGGGCCATCAGCGTCGCCACCAGGCCGCTGTAGGCGACTGCCATCAGCAGGCTGAGCGCGAGGGAGTGGGTGATCGGTTGGGCGTAGCGCTTCATGGGACGCTCCTGCGGCACGGGTGGGTGCGTGGTGTTGTAGTTGACTATAACACTAGATTTCGCGCTGTCAAGCTTTCTTCAGGTTTGCCGCGAACCGCGTCCTGGCCTAGCCTGTCGCGCGTCCGCGGCAGCGCCTGCGGCCGTCACCGACCCGAGATCTGCACGCAAGCTGCCGATTTCCTAGCCAATTGCCGGGCCAAGCCCCTGCATTACCCCTCCGGAGCCCCTCATGCAGATTGCCGACCGCTGCGTCGTTTCCTTCCACTACACCCTCACCAACGACGCCGGCGAGGTGCTGGACAGTTCGTCCGGCCGTGATCCCCTGGCCTACCTGCACGGCGCCGGCAACATCGTCCCTGGCCTGGAATCAGCGATGACCGGACGCGCGGCCGGCGACGCCTTCAAGGTCTCGGTAGCGCCTGAAGAAGGCTACGGCGTGCATCACGAAGGTCTGGTGCAGCAGGTGCCGCGCGCGGCCTTTGCCGGCGTCGACGAAGTGCAGGTCGGCATGGAGTTCCATGCGCAGGGCCCACAGGGTCCGATGGCCGTTACGGTCACTGCGGTTGATGGCGAAACCGTCACCATCGACGGCAACCACCCGCTGGCCGGGCAGACCCTGCACTTCGATATCGAAGTCGCCTCGGTGCGTGAAGCCACGCTGGAAGAGAGCCTGCACGGCCACGTGCATGGCGCCGGCGGCGTGGAGCACTGATCCAGCCCGAGAGGGCGGAGCACGAGAGAAACCGAACCGGGCGCACGCAGGCCGCGCGCCCGGTTCTGGGCGCAGGTGGTTGGCAACGATCGAAGCTGAGGCCCGGCAGACGCGCGGCGAGCGCCTTCAGGCCACAGGCTTGAGCTTGCCGCGTTCGTCGCAGCGGTCGCTGCAGCGCACCGATCCGATCGCGGCGACGTAGGCGGGCTCAAGGTCGTCGGGGCCGTCCACGCCGAAGCCGAGCTCGCGGATGCGCCCGTCCAGAAGGCCATAGATCCACGCGTGCACGCTCAGGCGCTGCCCGCGCGCCCAGGCGTCGTGCACGATCGTCGTCTGGCAGACATTGACGACCTGCTCGATCACGTTGAGCTCGCACAGGCGCGCATGCCGCAGGCTTTCCAACTCGGCCTCGGCGAGGATGTCGGCGTGGCGGTAGGCGACGTCACCCACGTGCCGCAGCCAGTAGTCGGCGAGGCCGACGCGGGTCTTGGCCATCGCCGCGTGCACGCCCGAGCAGCCGTAATGGCCGCAGACGATAATGTGCTCGACGCGCAGCACGTCCACCGCGAACTGGATCGTCGACAGACAGTTGAGGTCGGTGTGCACGACCACGTTGGCAATGTTCCGGTGCACGAACACCTCGCCCGGCAGCAGGCCCGTGACCTGGTTCGCCGGCACCCGCGAATCCGAGCAGCCGATCCACAGGTACTTCGGTGCCTGCTGTGCCGACAGCCGCTTGAAGAACCCCGGGTCTTCCGCCCGCACGGCATCCGCCCACTGTCGGTTCCGTTCAAGCAGCTCGTGGAGCTGGGTCATGCGCTCAGGTTCTTGAGGTGGAAGAGGCGGCGCATTGTAGTGGTGGACGACAGCGGGATCGGACGCTGGCGTATGGATCTGCGGACTGCGCCTGTCAGCCATTCGTGCATGGCGCCCGTACGACGCCGTCCGCCGAAGCAGGCGGAGCTCTCTGAAGCCGTATCAGCCTTCCGACTGCGGATCGCGGGGTCGTGAGCCCAGCGGCCCGCTGCCCATCGAAATTACGTTGGCCGAGCGTTGTGGAGCGGCGCTAGGCTGGGCATCCGACCCCGTCTGCAGCGGTGCCGGCGGCGGCTCGCGGCCCGGCAGGTGCTGGGTCATGCGATCCAGGGTGCGATCCAGCATCTGGATGCGGAAATGCGTGCGCATGGCTTCGAGGTCGCGCACGAACGCGCGGGCATCGTGGCGCTCGCCGAACTTCACGCGCAGCTTGACGCGGCCTTCCTCCGACTCCGGCAAGCCGGCCAGCACATTGAGATCACGTACCCGCAGCTCTATCGACGGCATCAGCCACAGAAAGCCCGCCGAGAAACGCACGCTGAGCAGACTGTCCAGCGGAATGCGCAGGCTGCGCATGTCGGACTTGATCACTCCGAACACGGCATCGCGGGTGCTGAACTGCAGCTCCAGGCCGTACTCGTCGAGTCGCGCCAGTCCCTTGACCTCGCCAAAGCCGCCATGGGAATCGAAGTGGAAGGGGACGGTGTCCATGCGCGCGGCCTGCAGATGGTTGACGGTGCGGGGGTGAGACTGCGGCAGTTGCATGTCTGTGACAAGCTTCGCTGAGCCGGCTTTGAGGCTGCTGAGCTGATCGACCTAACCCCTGCGCTGCAAGGCTCCAGCCTGCTAAGGTGCGCGGCCCCGTC
>JBIJCA010000021.1:0-26582 GCA_044344935.1 Aquimonas sp.
GGCAGCGAGCCGGTCAAGGCTGTGCTCAAGGCCCTCGCACCAGCGCTCGAAACCGACCGTGTCTCCGTAGATGCGCCGCAGACGCGCGCGCAGCGACGGGCCTCCAACCCCGTCGCTGCGCGTGGTCGAGGGCGTCAGCCCATTCGGCACGGCCATCAGAACGTGTAGCGCAGCACGAGGTTCGCGGTGCGGCCGTTGATCGAGCGCGCACGCAGGATGTTGTCCTGGCCTTCGACGATCGCGCCCTCTTCGACTTCGGTCAGGCCGAGGGTGTCGAACAGGTTGTTCACGCTCAGTCCCACGCTCAGACCGTCGCGCAGTTCGTACTCGCCGAACAGGTTGACCTGGGTGTAGCCGGGCATCACCAGTACGTTGTTGTCCTGCGCATACGCATCCGTGGTGCCGATCAGGTTGAGCCCGGCCAGCCAGCGCTCGCCGGCGTAGCTGCCGGTGAACTGGTAGATCGCACGCGCCTGGCGACGCGGACGGTTGCCCTCGAACTGCGGCGTGATCGCATCGCGGCTGATCTCGGCATCGGTCAAGGTCAGGCCGCCGCTCAGCGCGATGGGCCCGCGGTACCAGGCGGCCTCGAACTCGACGCCGTTGGCGGTGTAGACGCGGTCCAGGAAGCGCTGGCTGGTAGCCTCGAAGTTCTGCTCTTCGGTCTCGGCGCGGAATGCGGTGACGAACAGGTTCAGCGGGCCGCTGCGGTACTTCAGGCCGAACTCCAGCTGGTCGACCAGATCGATCGCGTCCTGGCTGCGCACCGAGCCATCCGCTGCGACCACGCCGAACAGCAGGCGGTCGGCGTTGGCGCGGCCACCGCGACTGATGCGGGCGAAGCCACCGAGGTCCTCGTTGAAGAGGTAGTTGGCGCCCGCCGAGTAGGAGGTGTAACCCCAGTCGTAGTTGACCGGCTGGCGCACGGCGCTGATCACCGACACGCTGCGTTCGTTGGCGCTGATCACGCCATTGCCGTCGACGTCGAAGTTCTCGCGCTGCACGCTGCCCGCGTAGCTGCCGCGGGCCTTGCCGCTGTCGCGGCGCAGGCTCAGGTCGAAGTCCCAGGCGCCCATGTTGTGGGTGAAGGCGAGGTAGGGGGCCTCGACGCTGTAGTCGGTGTCGTAGCTGCGCGTGCAGCAGTTGCCCCAGAACGGCACGCCATAGGCGTATTGGCCGCCCTGCGAGAAGACCGTGCCATCGGCGCCGATGACGTTCAGCAGGGCGGCGTTGTCACCCTTGAGTTCGAGCGCATAGGAATTCCACAGCCAGTCCATGTCGATGCTCTGGCGCGACACGTACAGACCGCCCTTCAGGCTGGCCTCGCCGCCGCCCAGGGCGAAGGCGCGTGTCAGCTGCAGGTCGTTCTGGGCGTTGCCGAAGTCGTTGATCTCGACGTCGAACAGGTGGATGCGCAGGGCCTGGCCGCTGAAGGTCTGCCCGGCCTGCGGGCCATTGGCATAGACCAGGCGCGCGCCCGCGCCGCCGATCGATGCGGCGAGCGCTGCGGCGCTGCTGGCCTCGGCGGGGAAGGGCGAGATGAAGCGGCCGCTGTTGTCGGCGATGCGGAAGCGGTTCAGCACCGACCAGTCGCCGCCGAGATCGAAGGCGAACTCGGCGCCGAAGGCGGTGGACTGCGGACGCATGCCATCGGCGATGTCGGACCGGCGGCGGTTGTTCTCGCCGTCGAGACCGAGGTTCGAAAGGAAGAATGCCGAATGCGGGGTGTCGCTGCGCGGATCGAAACCCGGCAGGCTGCCGAGATCGGGATCACTGTTGCGGCCGCTGGCGCGCACCGGCATCGGCAGATAGCCGATCGCGCGGTCGTCCAGACGCTTGAAGTAGACCCGCGCGTAGCCCTGCTCGAACTGACGGGTCAGGTTGCCCTTGATCTGGCCACCGGACTCACCATCGTAGCCGGCGCGACGCACGCCCTCGCCCTGCCGCCAGAAGCCGCCGATGTGGAAGTTCCAGCCGTCACCGACCGGCGCGCCGTATTCGAAATCGGTTCGCAGGTTGTCGTATCCCAGGCCGTAGTTCAGCGCGACCGAACCGCCGGCGTACTCGCCGGTCTTGCTGATCAGGTTAATCACGCCGCCGGGCGAGTTGCTGGCGAAGGTCGAGGCGCTGCCACCGCGCACGGCCTCGATACGGTCGAGGGTCGCATCGGCGCGCAGGAAGATGTCGGCGTTGCCGAAGGCGATATCGCCGAATTCCATCACCGGCAGACCGTCTTCATGCAGCTGCAGGAATTTAGCGCCGCCGGCGGCCACCGGCAGACCGCGCACGGCGATGTTGGCATTGCCTTCGCCGCCCGTGCTCTCCGAGCGCACGCCCGGCAGGTTGCGGAAGATCTCGGCGGTGCTGCGCGGCGCCGATTCACCGATCGCCTCCACGCCGAGCGTGCTCACCGAGTTGCTGGCGCGCATCTTCGAGATCGGCAGCGCGGCGGCGGTCACCACGATCTGGTCCATGCTGAGGCCGCGGTCTTCCTCGGCGGCCTGCTCGGCGTCGTCCGGCGCCGCGGCGTCCTGCGCGGAAACCTGCAGGCCGAAGCAAGCGAGGCCGATGGCCAAGGCCAAGGGATGCAGTCGCCGCGAGGTGCCGTAGGTGGAGCGGATGTTGCCGCGGATCTGGTTGCTGCTGTTCATTGGGTCCCTCCCCGGGATGTTTGGATGCTCGGCTTTGCCGATCTCGTCCGCATGTGTCGATGGCCCCTCTGCGCGGGCCTTCCGCGGGCCATAGCGGAGCCCGAGGCGCACCTTCTACGCCCCTCTGCAATCGATTGCAATACGCACTGCAGAATGCGTCGTCGTCGTCGCCGGCCTAGCATGCGTCCCTATCAAAACACCGGATCCCCAGCGCATGCCCAGCCCGTTCACCGCCGGTCTTGCCGGCCTCGACATCGCGATCATCGCGGCCTATCTGCTCGGCGTGATCGCTCTGGGCCTGTACGTCTCGCGCCGACGCAGCAGCACCGACGACTTCTTCCTGGCCTCGCGCGATTCGAGCTGGCCGGTGATCGGTTTCGCCCTGCTGGCCTCGAACATTTCCTCGACCACCCTGGTCGGGCTGGCCGGTGCGGCGTATGCCATCGGCATCTCGGTCTACAACTACGAGTGGATGGCCACGGTGGTGCTGGCCTTCTTCTGCGTGTTCCTGCTGCCCTTCCTGCTGCGCTCGCAGGTCTACACCATGCCGGAGTACCTGGAGCGCCGATACGACCGGCGCTCACGGCTGGCGTTCTCGGGCCTCACGGTGTTCCTCAACGTGGTGGTCGACACCGCCGGCGCGCTCTACGGCGGCGCCCTGCTGTTCAAGCTCGCCTTTCCCGAGGTGCCGCTGTGGCAGATCGTCGCCGTGCTCGCTCTTTCGGCCGGCATCTACACCCTGGTCGGCGGCCTGCGCGCGGTGATGGTCACCGAGACCGTGCAGGCCATTCTGCTGCTGGTGGCATCGGTGGTCATCAGCGTGTTCGCCTTCTCCAAGGTCGGCGGCTGGGACGCGCTGATGGCGCAGATCGACCCGGCAAAACTCTCGCTGATCCGGCCGATGGACGACCCCGGCGTGCCCTGGCACGGCCTGCTGCTGGGCGTGCCGCTGCTGGGCTTCTACTTCTGGTGCACCAACCAGTTCATGGTCCAACGCGTGCTGAGCGCGCGCAATCTCAATCACGGCCGCTGGGGCAGCCTGTTCGCCGGCCTGCTCAAGCTGCCGGTGCTGTACCTGATGGTGCTGCCCGGCACCTGCGCGATCCTGCTGTACCCGCAGCTGTCCTCACCCGACATGGTCTACCCCACCCTGCTGTTCGACCTGCTGCCCGCTGGCCTGCTGGGTCTGGTCGTGGCGGGCTTTCTGGCCGCGATCATGTCGTCGATCGCCTCGACCTTCAATTCGGCGGCGACGCTGGTGACCATGGACTTCGTCCGCCCGCTGCGGCCGCAGGCCAGTGACGCCAGCCTGGTGCGAGTCGGCCGCATCACCACCCTCGTGTTCATGTTGGTGGCGGTGCTGTGGGCGCCGCAGATCGAGCGCTTCGGCTCGCTCTGGCAGTACCTGCAGGCGGTGTTGGCCTATGCGGTGCCGCCGATCGTGGCGCTGTTCGTGGTCGGCATGTTCTCGCGCCGGGCGAACGCCACCGGCGCCTTCGCAACCCTGATCGCCGGCGCGTTGGGCGGCGCCGTGTTGTTCTATCTCAACGTTTTGGCCGCAGAGCCGATCGGACTGCACTTCCTGCTGGTGGCGCCGATCCTGTTCGTGCTCTGCACGGCCACCCACCTGCTTGCGAGCCGGCTCGCCGAGGCCCCCAGCCGCGAAGCGCTGGCGCCGCTGCTGTGGACGCCCGCGGCCTTCCGCGCAGAAAGCGAGGAGCTGCGCGCACTGCCGCTATGGCAGAACTACCGCGTGCAGGCGATCGCCCTGCTGGCGCTGACCGCCGCCATCGTCTGGAGCTTCCGCTGAAGCACAGGTTTCAGGCCGAGGCCCGCACCACCAGTTCGGGTGCCATCTGCACCGAGTCCTCGCAGCCACAGCGGCCGTCCAGGATCATCTCGACAAGGAGCCGCGCCGCGCGGCCGATGTCCTGGCGGATCGTGGTCAGCGGCGGCAGCGTGTAGCGCGCCAGCTCGACGTCGTCGAAACCGACCACGGCGACGTCTTCGGGAACGCGCCGGCCGGCCTCGGCCAACGCCCGCAGCGCGCTGGTGGCGATGACGTCCGAGGCCGCCACCACGGCATCGAACTGCAGGCCCTTGGCCAGCGCCTTGCCGATGGCCGCATAGGCGTCGTCGGCGCTGAAGCGCGTGCGGATGCGCAGCGCCGCTTCCGGCTTGATGCCCGCGGCCTTCAGCGCCTCGACATAGCCCTGGTGGCGCAGGCCGATCTCGGGCAGGCGCTCGTCGCCGAGAAAAGCGATGCGGCGACGGCCCTGCGCCAGCAGATGGCGCGTGGCCATGGCCCCACCCGCGCTGTTGTCGCAGCCCACGCAGGCATAGGCCTGGTCCGGCAGATGGGCGCCCCAGACCACCAGCGGCCGCCCGCGCTTTGCCGCGGCGTTGATCGTCGAGTGTTCGTGGCTCTGGCCGATCAGGATCACGCCGTCGGCGCGGCCCGGCTGCAGGAAGCGATCGATCCAGTCGTCCTCGTGCACCGGCACCTTCGACAGCAGCATGCTGTAGCCGCGCTCGGCGAGCGCATCGGCGATCTGCGCCAGCATGCTCATCAGGAACGGGTCCGACAGCGACTGGCTGGCCTCATGCACCAGCGGCACCGCCACCGCGATGGTGCGCGAACGCTGCACGCGCAGGCTCTGGGCGACCGGGTTGATCGAGTAGCCCATCTTCTTGGCGAGTGCCTGGATGCGCTTGCGCGTTTCCTCGGACACCAGCGGGTTGTCGGCCAGTGCGCGGGAGACGGTGGACTCGGCAACGCCGGCGCGGCGGGCGACGTCGGACATGGTCAGGGCAGGCGGCGGACCGCCGGCGCTGGTCTTCGCTTTCTTCGGGCTCATGCGACAAGGATGCCGCGCCCGGCGCGCAAGGGCCAGCGTGCAGAACTCGCACGCTCAGCATTTGCAGCCGCGCGGAGGCCGCGACGGCCGCTCAGCCGCGACCAAACAGCCGATGGACTCACCCAGCGCCTCCGGGCGCGGGGCTCGAACCTCGGCCGCGGGAATCCGCTACCGGGCTGGATGTGTTGGCTTTAGCGTGGCGGGTAGGAGTTTTCCTACCCCTTTTCAAGGCAATCTCCGACTGCCGTCCTAGACGGTCCGGCATAACAATCATCCGTCGCCCCCGAAAGTGTTCGATCTCTCCGCCCTTGGCGTTTCTGTGAGCCTCCCTATGACCCCGGCACTGCGCGTCACCTCCTCACTGCGCTCCGCGCTTCTCCTTTCTGGCTTTGCTGCCTGCCTGATGGCCGGCACGCTCGCCGCGCAGGAGGTCAACCCGGTCGGCCCGCTGGAAGACGACCCCGTGCGACTTCAAGCGCTGATGTCGACGGCCAAAAAGCCGTGGGAGGACTACGACAAGCACCTGCAGTCGCGCAAAGCCCTGACCGCCCACGGCCCCGATCTGTTCGGGGACAACGTCAATCTCTACAACGGCGCGCTGTCCTTCTCGGTCACCGACATCAGCCTGCCCGGCAACTCCAGTCTGCCGGTGGCCCTGACTCGCACCTTCAGCGTCGGCGCCTACCCGGTTGGCAAGCCCATGGACGGTGCGTTCGGGGACTGGGATATCGACATTCCCCGAATCGAAGGCGTGTACGGCCCGACGTGGGCAGGCAATCGTTGTTCGCGCCCGACCCCGGGGCTGGCGTATTCAGGTGGCACCGAATACACCCCCCTCGACTACTGGCAGGGCCTTCATGCCCAAATGCCCGGCGGCGGTGAACTGCTCGTCGCGGACACCGGCTCGCCCGAGCCGGCAGATGGAACTTCTTGGGACTTCCTGACCCCAGGTTTCACCTACGTTCGCTGCATCAATCTTCCTGCGGGCTCAAATACCACCGGCGAGGGCTTCGAAGCCCTCACCGCCGACGGCACGAAGTACACCTTCGCGCACATGGCGCAGACCTTCGAGACGCCCTTGGCCCGTCCGATGAACAGCGGCTACAGCGGTAGCGGCAGCCTGATCCGCAAGCGCAATGCGCTCTACGTCACCCAAATCACAGACCGTTTCGGGCATTGGGTGAATTACACCTACGTCCCCAGCCAAACGGCGACGAGCCCGGTGCAGCTGCAGAACATCACCGCCAGCGATGGTCGCCAGATCAACGTGACCTACACCAACGGGCGCATCAGTTCAGCCACGGCCCACGGTCGGGACTGGATCTACGGGTACGACCAGTCCACCTTCCAGAACGCGTCCCTGACCAGTGTTCGCCAGCCCGACGACAGCCGTTGGCAGCTCAACCTGCGGCCCTTGTCGACGGCAGAGATCGAGTACAGCCAGGACGACGGGGCGCGAAACTGCACCACTTCGGGGTTTCCGCTTGGCCAGACTCCCGTGCAGGGCTCGGTGACGCACCCTGCCGGCGCAACCGGCACCTTCGTCGTGGCGCCGAACCTGCACGGTCGCAGCAACGTCTCGCGCATCTGCGTGAATTGGGATGATGGGAACAGCAATCCCAGCGACGATGTCGCGAAGATCCCAAAGCAGGCATGGGTGTTCGCGATCTCAAGCAAGACGGTGACCGGCCCCGGGCTGGACACCGCAGCGCCTGGCGCGTCGCCTGTCCCCCTGCGTTGGAACTACAGCTTTATCGCAGAGGCAACATGGGCCTGCGCGAACGACAACCCACCCTTCTCGACAGGCAGCTGTCCGGCCACGATCCAGCCGCTCTGCACCAGCGACAGCTGCGCGGGCACAGCCACCGCCATCGTTGCAGGCCCGAACAACGACTGGCGCCGCTACACCTTCGGCAACAGCTACCGCTATGACGAGGGCCTGCTCCGCAAGGTCGAGCACGGAACCGACCCCAGCAACATCCTGCACATCGAAACGACCGCGTATCAGCTGGCGCAAAGCGGCCAGCCCTACGCGCTGCCTCGCGGACGCAGCCTGCCGGCGCGCGGCGATGGTTTCATCAGCGAGCAGCCGCGGCCGCGCATCCAGCACACGACCATTCGCGAGTTCGATTCCTTCACATGGACGGGAAGCCAGTTCGACGCCTTTGCGCGCCCGACGGTCGTCACGCGCGCCAGCAGCATCGGCCACAGCCGCACCGAGACCCTGACCTACCACGACAACACCGCGCGCTGGGTGCTGGGGCAGCTGCAGAAAACTCAAGTAGGCACGACCGTTCCGCAGGAAACCACCTACGACAGCACGACCGCCTTGCCGACCCACAGCTATGCGTTCGGCAAGCTGCAGTCGCGCCGCACCTATCACACCACCACGGCTCAGGCAGGTCTCGTCCACGAGATCTTTGACGGCGGCGACGTCAACAGGATCACGCTCAACAACTACAAGCGCGGTATCCCCGAGAGCGTGTCCCTACCGACCAACGTGAGCATGGGCGCGCAGATCAATGATCTGGGCGAGATCACCCAGGTCACGGATGCCACGGGCGCATCGACCGTCTACGCCTACGACAACGGCGGCCGCATCAGTCAGATCACGCCGCCGGGCCAAGATGTGCAGCCGTGGCTATCCACCTCGATCACCTACCAACCCGTCAACGCCGTCGAGTACGGCCTGCCCGCAGGTCACTGGCGTCGGGTCGAAGTCACGGGCACTCGCCGACACGAAACCTTCTACGACGCACTCTGGCGCCCCGTACTGACGCGCCAGGCCAGCACGGACGGCAGCGTGGGCAGTCGGTCCGTGCGCCGACACTTCGACCACGAGGGGCGCGAGGTGTTTGCGTCCTATCCGGTCGACACCCTCAACACCCCTGCACTCGACACCCTCGCGGCGCTGACGCAAGGCTTGAGAACCCGCTTCGATGTGCTCGGCCGCGTCATCGGAACGACGCAAGACTCCGAGCTGGGGCAGCTCACCACCAGCACGGTCTACCAGACTCCGTTGACGACTGTCTTCACCGACGCCAGAAGCTTCAGCACCACCACCACCTACCAGGCGTTCGACCAGCCATCGCATGACGCGCCGCTGACGATCAGCGCCCCGGAGGGCCTGACCACCACCTTCACTCGCGACATCTACGGCAAGCCCCTCACCCTGACCCGCAGCGGCAGCTTCACCCCCGCGGGCGCGGCGACGGAGTCGCTGAGTCTGGCGCGCCGCTACGTCTATGACATCCATCAGCGCCTGTGCAAGACGGTCGAGTCCGATGCGGGCGTCACCGTCTGGGACTACGACGCGGCAGGCAACATCGCCTGGCGAGCCACCGCCCAGAACGCGTTGACCGCGCCACAGGATTGCCAGCACGGCGCCGTCGTCACCGCCAACCGCAGCGTGCACCACTACGACGCGCTGAACCGGTTGCTCTACATCGACCACCCGACCGGCACCGACGATGTCGGCTACAGCTACGAGCCCGATGGCGCTTTGGCCACCGCGACGGTCGGCGTGCTGAATGCGCAGGCCAGCGCCTGGACCAGCACCCGTAACCGTTGGACCTACACCTACAACCGTCGGCGCCTGCTCGAGTCCGAGACGCTGCAGGTGTTTCCCGAGAACAGGAGCTTCGCGCTCGACTGGTCGTACAACACCCGCGGCGACTTGGCCGGGCTGGTCTATCCCAGCGGCCTCAGCCTGGACTTCAACCCCAACGCTTACGGTGAGCCCCGCCAGGCCGGCAGCTTCGCGACCGCGGCGAGCTACCACCCCAGCGGTCGCGTGGTCGGATTCAACTACGGCAACGGCGTCGCGCGCGCCCTGACCCTCAACAGCCGCCAGCTGCCGCAGCGCATCCACGATCAGCGGCTCGGCATGCCGGTGCTGGACCACACGCTGACCTATGACTCGGCCGGCAACCTGAAGTCGATCACTGACAGCGTACCGGGCGGGCTGGAAAGCCGCACGCTGCACTACGACGGCCGCAACCGGCTGACCTCGATCACGGCCAGCCCGCAGGGCAACGAGAGCTACGTCTACGACCCGCTCGACAACGTCCGCCAAACGGTCCAGGCCGGCACCGACCGCCGCTTCCACTACGCGCCCTCCACCCAGCGGCTGGAGTGGATCCGCACGCCCACGGGCCAGAACCTGTTCGGCTACCAATGGAACCCGCGCGGCGAGATGACGCGGCGTACGCACTTCACTCAAGGCATACCGCCGATCAACCCGCCGACGATCTTTCGGGGCGGCTTCGAAAGCGGGCTGCTCGAATCGCACACCGATTTCCAGTTCGATCGTGCCAACCGCCTGACCAGCTCGCACAACGGCCAGATCGCCCACCTCTACGACGCCCACGGCCGTCGCGTGCGCACCAGCCAGCAGTTCTTCGGCACCCGCTTCGAGGTCTACAGCCAGAACGGTCTGCTGCTGTACGTCGAAGACGGCCCGACCAACACGCGTCACGACTACATCCAGTTCAACGGCCAGCTGGTGGCGGATCGTCAGCAGCCGCTCAACGGCGGCACCGCGACGACGAGCTACCTGCACAGCGACCTGCTCGGCAGCCTGAGCGTCAAGACCGCCAGTCAAGGCTCGGTCGTCTTCCGCGCGCGCTACCAGGCCTTTGGCGCCCCCCTCGACGGCTGGCGCGACGGCCCGGGCTACACCAAGCACGTGATGGACTCGGCCAGCGAGCTGGTCTACATGCAGCAGCGCTACTATGATCCGGCCACGCTGCGCTTCATCAGCACCGACCCGGTAAGTGCGGATCCGCTGAATTTCAATCGGTATTGGTATGCAAACAACAATCCGTATACCAATTGGGATCCCGATGGGAGGGCGTGCGATAGTCTGAGTGGTGGTGGCTGTGGGCAGGACGCTCGCGGCAGGAATCTATATACGGAGCGAAACACAGCCGCTGAAGTGGCTTGGGCAGGGGTCTATGCTGCTGGTGCAGCAGCGATCGCAGGGCCAGCAATTGTCGCCGGGATCGCGGCAAATGTCCCTCGAGCGACTACTATTTTTAATGCCGCGGCGGAGATTGCTGCTGGCGATGCGATAGGTGGTGCTGCAATTGCAGGCGGTGCAGTCGCCAACGCAGTTCCATCCGTTCTAGCGCGTGTCATCCCAAATGGAGTGCCGGCAAATACTTTGGGGCGGCCAGGTGCGGCGGATGTGTTTGTTACTGCGGCGGACGATATCGCAGGAATGAACGCATCTCAGATATCTAATCGGTTGACGATCCCGGAAAGCTCAACAGGCTTTATGGTGATCGAGTTTGCCACTCCTCCGTCCGGATTGGCGTCTCCAGTTCTTCGGTCTGATCCGGGATTTGTAGGCGGCGGATTAACTGCCGGAGGCGCCAGGGAGTTCGTTCTCCCGAATAGTCCTCTCCCACCAGATTCAGTAGTCCGAGAAGTCCGATGAAGATACTTCCAACGGAGTCGCTCTTAAAGGGTACATGGAGCTTTCAGAGTGGCAAGATCGTCGCTGACCCAGTATGCGAACGCATAGGTCAACTTGTTGGGTCGCATCTCCAGCAGATATCTCGCGATTCCAGCGGATGGGATGCGCTGTATAGAGATCCCAGCGACGGCCGTCTCTGGGAGCTTATTTATCCGCAGACCGAAGCCCACGGCGGTGGCCCCCCATGCCTTCGCTTGATCGGCAAGGACGAGGCTCGGGATAAGTACGGACCGCCGGCAGGTTTGGGTCAACAACGGGGTCAGGTCTAGCTTCGTAGCAACAACGGGGTCACCATTGCGCCGCCCGTGTCAACAGGGCCGACAAAACTCCTCCCGTCTCCCGGGCTTCTCTCTTCTCCTGCTGACCCGCTCTTGGCTTGACCGTCCCCGCCTGTGTTCACGTGTGGCTGCGGCTCTTGGCCGCACCAGTCACCATTTTGGATCTAGGCTCCTTCGGGAGCCCCAGGCATCGCTGCCCCAAACACTCATCGGTTCTGCCCTGGCGTCCATGTGGCCGGTTTCGGCTGCACAGGTAACGTGGTTCGCGCGGTGCGCGTCCAACCCTTTGTTGGCTCGCCGGGCAGGCGGCCCCTGCCTTTGAATCGGGTCCGACGACGCCTGGATCATTCAGATCTGGTGGTTGCAAGCCAACCCCATGTTCCGACCTCAGGCGCCGCCGGTGTGCTTAGCCGAAGGCTCGCTTCACGTCGAACTGGCCTCCGTCTTTGATCAGGTGGTAGCCGGCGCGGGCCAGCTTGTGTGCCACGGACTTGATCGCCACCGGGCGCGGCTTCTTGCTCGCCTTGCGATCGAACCAGCGGCGGATCTCGGGGCTGTAGCGGATCGCGAAGTTCGCGGCTTCGATCCACGCCCAGCTCAGGTAGCGGTTGCCGCACTTGGCGTTGCCGCTGCCCTTCTTCTTGCCGTTGGACAGCCGCGTGCTCTCGACCAAGCGGCAGTACGAGGCGTAGTCGCCGACGCTGCCGAAGCGAGAGATTTCGCCCGTCTCCAGCAGGATCGTGCTGCCGAGAATGACTCCAATTCCGGGCGTGCTGCGCAGCGCTTGAAGTTCTGGCGTGGAACGGATCGACTCCAGCACCCAGCGTTCCATCTGGTCGACTTGTGTGTGCACGCACTGCAGCAGTTTGAGCTCCGACAGCACGGCCAAGCGCTCATGCACGTCGATGAATGTGCTCTCGATCGCCTCGGCGGTCAGCTGCCGCAGGTCGTTGGTACGAATGCCGTGTCCGGTCCGCCGCGACCATGCGCTCTGCAGCGAGTTGGTCAGCGTCACGCTCTGGCGAACCAGGAGAAAGCGTCGTCGCAGCAGATCGCGCACTGCGCGCTGTTCGCGCGGGTAGATGTAGCCCTCGGGCAGCAGATTCAGCCGCAGCAGATGGGCGAGATGCCGCGCATCCGTGTGGTCGTTGCCGTGCTTCAAGCCCGCGTACTGCGGAACCGCCGCTGTGTTCACCAGCCGAACATCCACGCCGGCATCCATCAGACCGTCGACCAGCCAGTACCAGTTGTAGGTCGACTCAACGGCAAGCGCCTTCAGCGTCTTGAGGAAGGGCGCAAGCGCCTGCAGCACCTGCGCCAAGCTGTTTGGCAAACGCCGCTCGAACACCACATGGTCCTGCTCGTCGATGACGGACAGCACCCCGTTGTTGGAATGAAGATCGATCGCTGCGTACAGTGTCATCGCCGCCTCCTACTGCTGCTGGACATGAGCCAGCTAGGTTCCGCACCTTGGACTGTCCTGTCAGCAGTCGGGGGCGGCGCGATGAGTCTTCAGGTTCACTTCTAGGCCGAGCGAGAGGCGCGAGGGTCATGCGCGACGGTCAGGTCTTGCTTCGACACAACCCCCACGCTCAGCCCCGCCAAGGATCCACAAGCCCCACCCCCGTCTCCCGAAAGTCCGCCACGTTGCGCGTCGCCAGCGGCGCCGAGTGGATGCGGGCGATGGCGGCGATCATGCCGTCACGTGCGCTCATCAGGCGATCAGGTCGGGCACTGCAGTGCCCGCGTTGCAATGCGCTTGAACAAACAGCCGCCGTGCCCAGATCAGTGGGGCCCTCACCATCGAGATGTCGACATGCTGATCCATCCCTCACGCGGATTCTCCCTGCTGCTCCTGGCCGCGTTCGTCCTACCGCTGCGCGCGGCGGCCGAACCCATCGAGGCCGCAGCTGCGGCCATTCTGGAGCGTCACGCCGAGGCGCCCCTGCTGGTGCTTGGCGAGCTGCACGGAACCGTCGAAGCGCCGGCCGTGGTCGCGACGCTGGCGGCGCGTCTGCTCGATTCGGGGGCGCTCACCGTGGCGCTGGAGATTCCCGCGCAGGAGCAGGCACGGCTTGACGCCTATCTGGCCTCCGACGGCTCGACGCGGGCTCAGCGCGAACTGCTCGATAGCGAGTTCTGGAAGTGCGCACCGGAACGCAGCGACGGTCGACGCAGCCGGGCGATGTTCGCGCTGATCGAAGAGCTGCGACTGCTACGCGGCACCCACCCGGAACTCCGCCTGCTGGCCTTTGATGACACCGGCTTTTCCGGTCAGACGCGCAGCCGCGATGCGCTGATGTCCGACACCCTGCGAGCCGCGCACGCGGCACACCCGGAGATGAAGCTGCTGGTCTTGACTGGCAACTACCATGCGCGCCTCGATCAGCCGGCGCGCGCACGCTACGGCGATGGCTGGGTCCAACCGCCGGTGCCGATGACCGCACAGCTGCAGGATCTCGGCGCGGTCGGCATCAAGCTGACCGCGAGCGAAGGTGAGTTCTGGGCCTGCCGCAAACCCACCGCCCCTTGCGGAGTCATCCCCCTGCCGCGGCCTGCGTTTGCGCCCAGCAGTTCCGGCCTTGCGGCGTCGAACGCCACCACGGCAGCCGAGCCCGTGCGCGTATCGTCCGGTGGCAGAAGTTTCCATCTGGAGATCGAGCTGCCGCGCCTGAGTGCCTCCGAGCCGATGGCGCTGGACGACGCCTTGCCCGCGCGCTGAGGAAATTCCTGGGCGACGCGCCTCGGCGAATGCTTTGCTGCCAGCGCCGGGTGAGACCAGAGAAGAGGTCGAGAGAAGGGGGTCAGGTTCACTTCTAGGCCGAGCGAGAGCAAGCAACGGGGTCACTATTGCGCCGCCCGTGTCAACAGGGCCGACAAAACTCCTCCCTAGCTGCAGGCAGCCAGGCGGTGACTGGAGCACCGCGTACCCCGATCGCTACACTCGACCCGACCCCTCAAGCTGGCTTGCGAATTCATGAAGCCCACGTCTGGTTGCACGATGCTCCTCGCGCTCGCGCTGGCCTTTTGCCCACCCGCCACTGCCGTGATCATCCTCGACTCGACCTGGGCCGAGGAAGGCGGCGATGAAGACGATCCCGCCGCGGGCTTCGGCGCGGCGATCGCACTCGCGGGCCAGCCGCAGTTCGGTGCACTGGTGGCGCTGGCCTCGAACGGCGGCGACGGCTGGGGCACCTGCAGCGGCACCTGGATCGGCAACGACGCCGACCACGGCTACGTGCTGACGGCGGCGCACTGCTTCAGCGAGGAGGCCCCCGCCGAGGACTTCCGCGTGCGCAGCCGCGGCGGCAGCGAATTCGAGGTGGTCGACGCGGTGATCCACGAGGACTGGTGGGGCGGCGATCTGTTCAAGACCGGTTACGACATCGCGATCCTGGTCCTTGACGCACCCGTGCACGACGCCGGGCGTCCACCCACGCTCTACGGCGGCGACGAGGAGCTCGGCCAACTGCTGACCTTCATGGGGTACGGCAGCCGCGGCATCGCCAGCATCGGCGAGGATCCGAACTACCACGACGGCGAGGCGACCCACGCCGCAGCGCAGGGTCTGGTCGCGGAGGTCAAGAGCCAAGGCGACGACGATGGTGACGACGAGGACACCGGCAACTATCTCGGCGTGTTCCTGCCGGCCGAGGATGGCTCGATCGAGAACCCGTACGGCGGGGCGTTGACGCCGAGCGGCCGCTTGGCCGGCCTGCTCGGATCCGGCGACAGCGGCGGCCCGGCCTTCCTGCAGGTGGGCGGCCGCTGGGTCGTCGCCGGCGTCAATTCGAACGGTTCCGGCAATGCCGAGGCCGGGCAGACCTCGTGGTTCGTTCGCGTTTCGGGCAAGCGCGACTGGATCCTCTCGCATGTGCCCACGGCGCGCTTCGTGCCCTGAGGGGAAAGCCACCCGGCGTGAGGACGTGCGACGCGGTCAGGTCCAGCTTCGCAGCATCCGCGCACCGGCTCACAGATCTGGCACCCACGCCTGCGGGGCCTTCACCGTTGGCCTGTCGGCAATCTTCGACTCGCCGACGCGATTCAGCGCTGGGCTCGGCCAGGCTCGCTACGCCGTTGGCTGAGCGGTCTGATTTATGCACTGTTTAAAGTACCGATAACAGTACTCTTCCGTGCTAGCCTGCCATCGCGAGGCAACTGGAGATGCATCGATGGCCGACAACACACTCACCAGCGCGGAGATCAAGCGGCACGGTCTGGCCGTGATTGAGGAGCGCCTGGCGCAGGGCCCGGTGCATCTGATGAAGCGCAACCGGCGCGCGGCGGTGGTGCTGAGCGAAGCCGAGTACGCGCGCCTGCTGCAGGCCCAGCCCAAGGCCGTGCCCGGCCAGAGCGCGCTGCAGTGGCTGCTGACGCAGGCGCCGCAGGCCCAGCGCAGCCGCGCCAAGATCGATGCCGAGCTGGAGGCGGGGCGCGACTGGTGATCGCCTTTCTCGATGCCAACGCGCTGATCTACCTGATCGAGGGCGAGGCCGCGCTGGCCGCGAGCGTGCGCGCAAAGCTGCAGGCACTGGCCGCCGCGCATCCCGATCTGCGCATCGCGCTCAGCCGGCTGAGCTGGCTGGAGTGCCGCGTGGGGCCCATCAAGGCCGGCTCGCCCGAACGCCTCGCGCGCTTTGATGCCTTCTTTCAGCAGCCGGATCTGATCTGGCTGGAACTCGAACGCAGCGTTGTGGAACTCGCCACCGAGCTGCGCGGGCGCCTGGGCCTGCGCACGCCCGACGCCCTGCAGGCCGCCTGCTGCCTGCAGTTGGGGCGTGAGCACGTGATGCTGACGGACGATCGTGGTTTTGCGGGTGTTGAGGGTTTGAAAGTCGACTGGCTCTGACCGCTGCAGCTGCAACTGCGCAGGCAACAGGCAATGGGGTCAGGTCCAGCTTCGTAGCATCCGCGCCCCGGCTCACAGATCTTGCGCCTGTCAGCGATCCCGAGCCGGTCCGCTGTCAGCATCCCCCTCAAAGCCCCGCATGCTTGGCCCAGAAGTCAGCAGGCGTGATGATCGGGTGCCTGTCGGCCAACACGAGCAAGTCCTTGTCGCCCGTGATCAGGTAGTCGGCAGCGCTGGTTTGCAGCGCCGCCAACAGGGTGCCGAGCACGTCCTGGTCCTTCGGGTCTCGCAGGTCTGGCGTGCTGCTGGCGGCGGGTTCGATCACCTCCGCCTGGATCGACAGCGCATCTACCAGATCATCGATCTCACTCGCGCTCAGTCCATGCCGATGCGCCAACCTGGGCAGCACGCGACGCAGCCCGTCGAGGATGTAGTCAGACAGCAGCACCTCGACCGAACCGTGCCGCCACGCCGCGAGGATCTTGCCCGGCACGCTGGCCGGGTAGGCGATGCCCGACAGCAAAACGTTGGTGTCGAGCACCACGCGCAGCGTCGCCACGCGTCTCAACCCTTGGCGGCGGTGCGGCGAGCCTCAAGCACGGCGGCCTCGATCTCGGCCATGCCCTCGGCTTCCGGGGTGCCTGCGAAGCCCGCCTCGATGCGCGCCGACAGTGCATCAAAGCGCGCCTGCATGCGGCGGATACGTGCGAACAGCCGCGCGTCGACGAGGGCGGCGACGGGCTTGCCGTCCTTGTTGATGACGATGCTGTCGTGTCGGTACTGCACCTGGTTCAGCATCTCGCCGAGGTTCTGGCGGAAGGCGACGGCGCTGGTTTCGGTGATCATGGCGGGCTCCTTCCGAATCGATATGACCAGTATGGTCGATATGCTTCGGGGATCAAGACGGGCGAAGGGTCAGCTATGGGGTCTAGCCTCGTAGCATCCTCGACTCGGATCGCAGAACGCCAAGCGGAGTCGGACATATCAGGTGAACCTGCGATCCCGTCGAGGCTCGCTGCGCTGCGTGTCCGCTACCAAAGTGGATCGCGCTGGCGTTTCCAGCCTGGCGCGCTTTGCGCGGGTCGCCGCAGCGCTTGAGCAGCGCGCAGACCTGGGACATTATGGCCAGAATAGCCCTTTTTGGATGGACGCCATGGCAACCGAGCGGATCGAAACAGCACCAGCAGACGTCGCCGAAGTCACCGCGAGTGCGGTCAAGGAAAGCTGGGTGGCGGTGGTTCGGCGTGCTGAAGCCCATCGGGACAAGGCGGTGCGCGTGCTGGCGCATGGCCGGGCGCAGGCTTGGGTGGTCGCGCCCGAGCGCTATGAGGCCTTGCTGGCAGCCGAACGCAGTCGCGAACAGCGCATCGAAGCGCGCCTGCATGTCCTGCGCGAGGAGTTCGACCGCCGGCTGCAGGTGCTCGAGTCGCCGGAGGGCGAAGCGGCCCTGCGCGAAGCCTTCGACGAGCCTATCGATCTCGCTGGTTCGGTGATCGCGGGGGCCGGCCATTAGTCGCCGCCCGGTACTGCGCGTGCTGGCGGGCGTCAACGGCGCCGGCAAGAGCTCAATCGGCGGCGCGGCCCTCCGACGTCGCGGGGCCACATGGTTCAACCCGGACGAGCTGTCGACGCGCCTGCAGCGCGAAGAGGATCTCGGCAAGGACGAGGCGGATGCGCTGGCCTGGCAGGAAGGCAAGGTTCGCCTCGAACGGGCGCTGTCGCAAGGACGGAGTTACGCCTTTGAGACCACGCTGGGCGCGACGACCTTCACTCGCATGCTGCACGAGGCCTGTGCAAGCCACGACGTGATGATCTGGTACTGCGGCCTCGCCTCGCCCGAGCTGCATATTGCGCGCGTCAAGGCGAGGGTCGCCGCCGGCGGCCACGACATTCCAGAGCACAAGATCCGCTCGCGCTGGAACACCTCGATCGCCAACCTGATCGCGCTTGCACCGCACGTGCATACGGTTCAGGTGTATGACAACTCGGCCTCGGTTGAGGTCGGCATGCCGATCCCCTCTCCGCTACGCGTCGCCTTGGTCGAGCACGGTCGCCTCATCGTTCCCGACCCCATGGACGCCGAGGCTCTGGGGCGCACGCCGGCATGGGTCCGGCCGCTGGTGGCAAGCCTATTCCGCGCCCAAGCGTAGAGAGACGCCCTGAAAGGACGCGACTGAAAAGGCGCGAAAGGCGTCAGGTCCAGACATTTGGACCCACCCACCGACAGCCCACCGATCTCCTTCCAGGCTGCAGCCAGCAGGCATAGCGCCGCCGCGAAGTCCGAGGCGCGCAACAGCGCGTCCGAGTTCACCGGGCCGGCGTTGCTGGCCACGCAGCGGTGGCGCGTGGTCATTCCCTGCAGTCAGTTGGAGAGGTGCCCGCCGTAGCTCGCACCGCCAGCGCACTGGTGCATTCCCGGGGCGGGTCCTTGCGCTGTTGCTGCGCGCTTTGCAGCGGCACATCTCCACCAGAGCGGGCTTGCTGCAAAGGGGTACTCCGGGACCGGCAAACCGGGACAGCCCAAGCTGAGCCCGTGCGCCCCTGAGTCACGCTCCGGGGGGACGCACTGGGCCAGCCATCGCTCAGAACGGCCACAACGACCAGACCTGTCCCGCCACTCCCAGACTAATCACGGCCAAGGGAGCCAGCAGCAGGCCGATCCGGCTGGCCAGCCCGATCGCTTGCCGCGATCGCCACACGCGGAACAGGGCCAGGACCGCAACCAGCACACTCAGCGGCCCCAGCCAGGCAACCCAGGCTGCCCAGGGAACGAATCCGAACAGCAGCATGGCCTCGGTCACTTCGCTGGTCTGCCAGGCGGCCAAGCCGAGGCCCGTGAGCCAGGCCGTGGCCAGCAGTACGGCCAGGAACACCGTCAGCCGGCTGCCGCCGGAGCCTTTGAGTGCATGGCCGTTGAGGCGCCGGCCAAGCCAAGCCAGCGGCAGGAACAGCGCGGCGATCAGGGTAATTCCGGCCGATACGCCCACCCATGCACCATGCGCCTTGAGCCGGGATTCGTCTTCGCCTCTGAGTGCCAGCGCGTCGATGACGACCGAGCTTCGGAAGTAGGGTGCGATGAACTCGGCGGCCTCCTCGCCCTCGTCCACGCACTCACGCGCCACGGGTGCGCTCGGGTCGTCAAACCAGGTGTTGAGCCAGTCACCACCGCACTCGATCGAGCGCGTGGGTCCGTGGCCGGCGTGCGGAAAGATCACCAGTTGCCCATTCTTGAAGCCGGGCATGATGTGCTCCGCCAGGGCCACCGGGGTAATCGGGTCCCAGCGACCGTTGGCCACGACTACCGGCAGATCGGTCTGAACCGGAGCGAATTGGGCCGGATCGCGCAGGGCCAGACCGATCGCGCGGCAGCGCTCGGGCATCGACTGGATCATCTCCGGATGACCGAAGGCGTGGGCCAGCTCGGGAAACTGTCGGAAATCTTCGGGGGAAACCCGGGCAAGGCCGTCGACATAACCGTCCATGCATTGCACGGCGGACGACATGCCCTGGGCGGACTCGACCTCCGTGCCTGCATCTTCGCTGGTGATGACCGCCAGAGCGCGAAACAGGGTGTCGTCGCCGGACTCCACGGCCCGGGTCAGCCCGTCGATGATGGCCGGCAGCGCGGGATGGGTTTTCTGCTCATACATCAGGCTGAACGGCAGCCCGGCGACCACATCGGCGAAGAAGTACGCCTTCCCTTGCGGGTACATCTCCCTGGGCTCGACCTCGACCGAAATCGGCGCGTCGTTCACGGCCTGGATGGCTGCCAGGTGGCGCTCGGCCAGGCCGGCATACGCCCGGGCGCAGTCCGGTTGCGCCGCGCAGGCCTCGAACAGTCGGGTCAGGTTGGCGTCATGCCAGTAGGGCAGGCGCATCAGCTCGCCGATGTCCAGCGGCACGATGGCGTCGATCACCGCCGCGCGAATGCCCTCCGGATCGACCTTCATGTAGGCCTGGCCGAGCACCGAGCCGTAGGAAATTCCCCAGACGTTCCATCGATCGAGCCCCAGCGCCAGGCGCAGTGCCTTCACATCGCGCGCGTTCTCGAAGGTGTTGTAACCGGTCACATCCACGCCCTGCGAACGGGCGCCCTCGATGCAGACCGCGACTTGCTCCAGATTGGCGCGTTCGCTGGCCTCACGGTCGGCGTGAATCTGGTCGGCGCGATTGCGGCTGCTGAAGAACGGACAGAAATCGCCGGAACTGCCAATGCCGCGCTGCTCGAGGATGTAGAGATCGCGCTGCGCCACCAAACGATGGTCCTTGAGGCGGCCGACATACACCTCGACGGCCACGCCAGGACCGCCGGTCAGGTAGATCACCGGGTCGGGCCGGATCTCGACGGTGTTCTCTTCGTGGTCCTTGCCGGTGGCCTTGATCCGGACGTAGTGCAGCTCGATGGTCCGGCTGCCGGCCACTTCGCGGTTCTCGGGTACGCGGATCAGCCCGCACTCGATCTCGCCGTGTTCGTAGTCGATGCGGCCGCGAAACGGGCACAAAATCGTGTCGGGTTCTGCATGGCGCAACCATTCCCAATCGTTGCCGTGCGACCAGGGCTCAAGACCGGCTGGCGCAGGCTCCATGCTGGCTTCATTCGCGGCGGGTGGCGCGAGATCGTTGGGCCCCTCCTGCGCATGCGCCGCGAACGCGGTCAGGGCGAGAAGCAACGCGGCGGCAGAGCGAGGCATGGCTGGGCTCACTGGAAGGAAAGGGATGCAGCGCGCCGAGTCTGCTTGGCATGCCTGGCCTTCGTCCAGCCGGACGGGTCGCACGGCCTGTCCGAAGGATGCGTGTCGCGACGGACGAAGAGATCAAGCGTTGGAGGGCCGGGAAAACGTCGGCGTTGGTGCCGATCAAACCGTCCGCCGCAGTCATCGGGCGAACGGCGCCTGCCGACTCGGGCATCCGGTCGACGTGGTTCAGCGCCGATTCTTCGGCGAGCACGCGTTGGCACGGCTGGCCCAGCAGGGTGGCGAACCGCTGTGAACTGTCCGGCGCGCGTGCAACGCAGGTCATGGCGCTGAAGGTCGTTGCGCGCGACCCGATGAGATCGGCTCCCCTGCACACAGGGGGACTGCAGGCGTGCAACGCGCATCACCCGGCTCGTATGCCCCGCCACGCGCAATGGCGGCCGAAACCGTCTTCAGTTCCGCTGAGACAGAAGCCATTTGGCAACGCTGCGACCGCATGCAACGGCCTTGAAGGCAACGTGGGCCCCGGAGCGGCGGATACGCGACGCGCCCTCACCTGCTCGCCGCCTGCTCACGGTTCCGCGCAAGTCGATTACCTGACAGGCGCCGCTTCGAAGCCGTCGACGAACAGGGCCGCTTCCTGCTCCAGCTGCTGCAGCCAGGCGAGAAACAGACCGGCCACGAACACGCTGTTGTTGTCCTGCATCATCAGGTGCGTGTTGCCGTCGATCGCGTAGTCATCGGGCAGGGAATCCACTTGCGCGATGCCCCCGTTCTGGATGAACAGGGCTGCAGCTTCCTCCAGCGCGAGCTTGCGGGTGGTCTGATTGCGGGAGTCGAGGTAGTCCCCGTACACGCCGAACATCGACTGTCCCGCAAGCGCCGGAAAATCACTCGCGACCGGCGCACCGGTGGGCTCCACCATGAGCAGCCCGCGCACCAGTCCCGGCCGGGCCTTGGCTGCGGCGAACGCGCTTGGCCCGCCGGCCGAGTGCGCCATCAGGAACACCGGGCCGACTTGGTCGATCAAGTCGATGACTGCGTCGGGAAAGCCGATGGGGGAGACCGCGCTGTCCACATAGGGATAGTTGGCCGCGAACGCACTGAATGACCCGGTCGGAAAGCGCGTATCCGGGTAGGGATTTCCCTGGGATGAGCCAAAGCCCCAGCGCCGCCAGATGTCCTGGCTCCAGGCAGGTGTCGAGCTCGCCACGCCGGCGGGCCCGCCCGCGGGAACGGTGAAGGGGGCAAGGCTGAAACCGCCGCGGGCGAAGTCGTAGTCCGGGCTGTTGATGGCGTACACGTCATGACCGGCGGCAGCAAAGAACTGCGCCCAGCCCTCGCGTCCGTCCGGGGTTGTCAGATAGATGTAGGAGGACAGGTTCAGCCCCGGAATCATGATGATGGGCGTCCGCGACAGCGCCGTATCAGGCTTGATGTAGTGCACCAGTGCGTCGGACAGATAAAAGCTGCCCAGCTCATCCTGCGCCGAGGCAAATGCAGGGAACGCCGCGAGTTGCACGGCCAGCAACAACCGCACCCAGGCCGACTTGTGCTCTTCTTCCTTTCTTCGGTTGTTGCTCATTTGTCATGTTTCCGACGGGTTGATCCGCGCAGCTGCAGCGAGATTGGATTGGAAAGAGGCACTGGGCGCAAGGCTTGAATCGTTCCGATTTTGTGTCTATCGCGGTCTCCCGGCGGCGCTGGCGGCGCGAGGACCAGACGGGTCGCGCGTCGGAGTATCGCGATATAGGGTGGGCCCTGGCCCACCAAGGCGTCGGGTCGCGCGTCGGTGTACGCGAAATAGGGTGGGCCCTGGCCCACCAAGGCATCGGGTCGCGCGTCGGTGTACGCGACATAGGGTGGGCCCTGGCCCACCAAGGCATCGGGTCGCGCGCCGGTGTACGCGACATAGGGTGGGCCCTGGCCCGCCAAGGCATCGGATCGCGCGTCGGTGTATCGCGTTCGGGGGTCAGGACAGGTGCGCGCAGCACTTCGCCAGCGATGACCGGGGCCGGGGTAGCGATGGCTGAGGCAGGGTTCAGCTCATGGTGGGCCAGGGCCCACCCTATTGCGCCCGGCTTCCGCTCTTGTCTCTGCGGCTCGGGGTGCGAAGACGCTGCGCGGGTATGACCGCGCCATGCCCGCTGTCCATCGCATAGGGTGGGCCCTGGCCCACCAAGGCGTCGAGTCGCGCGCCGGTGTACGCGACATAGGGTGGGCCCTGGCCCGCCATGGGCGTGGAGGCATACCCCGGTGTACCGATCCGGATTTCGCGCCCGGTGCGCGTGGAGTTTCGCCAGCGGTGATCGAGTCCGGGGTTTGGCTGATGTTGGGCCAGAGCCCACCCAGAGAGGTTCGCGGCGCGAGGGCCAGAGTCCGCCTTGACGCCGACCTGTGTTCAGGCCTTCCAAGGGCTCCCTACGCGCTGCCCCCTCACGCATGAACGCACCGCGTTCCGCGCGGCATGCCCGAGGGTCGCCAGAATCGGTACGGTGGTGTGTCAGATTCAGCGGCCACGCTGCGCGCCGCCCGACATGAGGTTTGGGCGCGCGATGTCGATGCGCTTCACCCCTGATCGGGTTCACGGCGAGGGCACGGGGACGCCTCACCGACGCTCATTCGTCAAGGCACAGAACAAGGAAGACAGACATGGTTTCACGACGCGAAGTACTGCTGGGTGGCGTGTGCGCCACCGGGGCGATGCTTGCACCGCTGGGCCGGGCGCGCGGTTCGGCAACAGCGTCGGCGCAGGCCCAGCTGCAGGCGCTGGAGGCGGGCGCGGCGCGGCTTGGCGTCTGCGTGCTCGACACCGCCAGCGGCGCGCGCATGGGTCATCGGCTGGACGAGCACTTCGCCCTGTGTTCGAGCTTCAAGCTGGCGCTGGCCGCGGTCTGCCTGCGCGAGGCCGATCACGGACGGCTCGATCTCTCGGAGACGCTGCCCTACTCGCAGGCCGACCTGCTCGACTGGGCGCCCGTCACCCGCGAACACCTCGCCGAGGGCGGCTTGAGCATCGGCCGACTGGCGCAAGCCGCACAGGAACTGAGCGATGGCACCGCGGCCAATCTGCTGGTGCGACGCCTGGGCGGCCCGGCGGCCGTGACGGCCCAGCTCCGCGGCATGGGCGATCGCGTCACCCGGCTGGACCGCTACGAGCCGGATCTCGGCCTGGTGCTGTCCGCCGATCTGCGCGACACGACAAGCCCCGAAGCCATGGCCGAACTGGTCCGACGGATCACCACCGGCGACCTGCTGCTGCCCGCCTCACGCGATCGGCTGCTGCAGTGGATGCGGGCGACGCGAACCGGCGCCCACCGACTGCGCGCCGGCCTTCCCGAAGCCTGGCAGAGCGGCAACAAGACCGGCACCGGACGCGCCGAAGGCACCACCAACAAGTGCAACGACGTCGCGATCACCTTCCCGCCGGACAGGGCTCCGATCGTGATCACCGCCTACTACGACAGTGGCGAGTACACGCCCCAGGTCGAGCGCCGGCACGAGGCCGTGCTCGCCGAAGTCGCGCGGATCGCCGTGCGCTGGGTCGCAGGCTGAGGGCAGGCCTGCGCGGCTTCAGCGGCGCCCAAGGCGTGCTCGACGCGCGCTGTGCCTGATCCTGCGCCTCCCGGCCCCTAGCGCACGCGTGGGGCTGGGCCGGAGCCGTGCTGCTTGCGTGCCCTAGGGCGCAGGCGCGGGCTCAAGCGATGCAAGCCCTTCTTCGGCAATCGCGCGGCGCAGGCCGTGGGCGTCTTTCAGGATCGCCTCCAGCGCCAGCCGGTGCGCGCGCGTGAGCGCCTCTGCCGCGGGCACCGCGACATCCGGAATGACGCCGACGCCTTCCCAGTTCGTGCCGGTGATGGTGTTGGCCACGATCTGCATCGGGATGAAGGCGACGAAGCCGTGCGCCAGCGGGCGATAGCCGCCGGGTGTGGCCGCGCCTGCGGTGGTCTCGCCGACCAGCGTCGCGCGCTGCAGGGCCTGCAGGTCGTAGGCGAACTCTTCGGCGCCGGAACCGGTGTCGCCATCGACCAGCACGAAGAGCGGCTTGTCGGTATAGGCAGGCGTTCGCGGCTCCGCGTGGAAGGTGCGGTCGGGCGCGGCCTCGTCACTGTTCTGCACGCGCACGGTCGGAGTGCGGGCGCCCACGAAATGGCCGATCACGTTGGCCACGCCGGCGGGCTCGCCGCCCGGTGATCCGCGCACGTCAACGATGAGGGCGCCGGTGTGCGCGAGCATGCCCATGGCCAGGGCCAGCTGCTCGGCGCTGGGGGCCGCATCGAGAAACATGCGAATGCGCAGGTAGCCGACGTTGCCTGACAACCAGCGCACTTCAGGCACCTCGCCGCCGCGCAGGCGCACCTCCTCGTGGAAGGCGGCGACTTCTTGCGCCGACGGCGGCGCCTCGCTGAAGCCGGCGACCGCCTCGGGCCCGAAGTAGCGCGCGCGGAAGTGGCCGTCGTCGACGATCGGCGTGATCTTCTGCTCGATCAGCGCAAGCAGCTCGGCCGCCGTGCGGGCTTCGCTGAAAGCGCCGCGCCGCTCAAGCGCCTCGATCTCGCCTGCGGCGTCGATGCCGCGTTCGCGAAAGGCGAAGCGCTCGCGCAGCACCTCGGCCAAGCTCAGCACCACGTCGCGCGTCTCGGCGGGGCTGAGAGCGATTACCGCAGGGTCTGGTGCAGGGCCGGGCTGTGCGATGGCAAGGGTGACGTGCAGGGTCAGGGCCAGGAAGATCGCGCAGAGGCGTACGGGAAGCCGGCCAGGCGTTCGAGTGTGCGAGGCCGCGTCGGCAATCAGTTTCGTGGCGAAGGTCCGGGCGCTCTGCCCTGCGTTCTTTCCTGAGTCCATGGATCGATCCTGCGTGCGCCGGGAAATGTCGGCGCTTCGGAGGCGTTGGATACACGCATCGCGCGTCGGGTTGCAGGTCGCGTCGGGCGCGATCGATGACGTAGAACGGGCGCATCGCAGCGGATGCAGGCAAGGGTCGCTGCCGAAGGCCTCGGATCGCTTCGTTCGCGGTTTCGCGATCGCGGGTTCCGGTTGCCGCCTTTCGTAGCGCATGCGTCCTGCGGAGCAAGCACGCCGGCTGATCGACCCGGCGGATGATTGGAACGCGCCGCGTTTCCCGCTTATCAGGGGGAATCCACAGACCACGCGGGCCGATCATGTTTTCCACCCCACGCTTCAAGCGGTGTCGCCTGGCGCAGGCGATCGCGGTGATCTGCATCGCCGCACCGCTGGGCGGGTTCGCCGCAGAGGCTCTTGCGCAGAACGTCGATCTGGGCAACCTCGGCGGACGCGGCTTTGGCATCGAGGGCATCGATGCCGGCGACCGCTCCGGCTCCAGCGTCTCCGGCGCCGGCGACGTCAATGGCGACGGCCTGGCCGATCTGATCGTCGGGGCTCCCGTTGCCGACCCCAGCGGCAGGTCAAATGCCGGCGAGAGCTACGTGGTGTTCGGCAAGGCCAACAGCTCGCCGATTGATCTCGCGGCGCTCGGCGCGGGCGGCTTCCTCATCAACGGTATCGATGCCGGCGACTATTCCGGCTTCAGCGTGTCGGCCGCGGGCGACGTCAATGGCGACGGCCTGGCCGATCTGATCGTCGGGGCCGGTTCCGCCGACCCTGGCGGCATATCGGCCGCCGGCGAGAGCTACGTCGTGTTCGGCAAGACCGACAGCATGACCGTCGATCTCGCAGCGCTCGGCGAGGGTGGTTTCCGCATCGACGGCATCGATGCCGGCGACCGCTCCGGTATCAGCGTCTCCGGCGCCGG
>JBIJCA010000213.1:0-8087 GCA_044344935.1 Aquimonas sp.
TTCTGGAACACCGCGTCCAGCGCGCCGACGGGCATTGGGTGGACGCGCTCAGCCTGGCGCGACCGGAACGCGATAGCGCGGGCCGCCTGCGCGCGATTTCCGGAACGCTGCAGGACGTCAGCACGCAGAAACAGCAGGCGCAGGAACTGCAGGCGGCACTGGCACGCTCGGAGCGGCAGGCGCGCCAGCTGCAGGCGCTTCACCAGGTCTCGCTGCTGGCCAGCCAGAAACTGGGCGACCCCGATCTGGTGCCGACCTTGCTGGCCGAAGTGCGTCGCGCCTTTGCCTGCGGCGTTGCGATGCTGATGGAGCGGTCCGCCGGTGCGGCGTCCGAGGGCGAGTTGATCGTCGCGTCCCGTCCTGATCTCGCCTGGCCCAACACGCTTCCGGACGAGTCGCGCGCCTTCCTGCTCGACCTGGCCGAAAGCGGGCCGCGGCGGCTCAGCAAAGTCGAGCTGCTCGCGCAAACGGCGTACGGCGAGTTCAGCGCCACCGCGTTGAACCTGCCGCTTGCTGGACTGCTGAGTGTCGGTCTGCGCTCGCAGTCTGGACGGCGCGGCGGGCACCTTCTGCTGTCCGGCCCGTCGGAGGGCGAGTTTGGCATCGATGAACTCGAGGTTCTGGATCAGTTCGGCCAGATCCTCGCGCTGGCGCGCGACTGGGCGGCGCTGATCGACACCCTTCAGCAGACCCGCGCCGACCTGCAGCAGAAGCTTGAGGCACTGTCGCGCAACCGCGCCCTGCTGGCCGGTGCCGAACGCGTCGCCGGCCTCGGCACCTGGGAACTGCATTTCAGCGAGGGCCAGATCGTTGGCTTCGAGGCCTCGGAGGTCTGCCGCCGGATCCTCGGTCTGTCCGACAGAGAGTTCGCCGTGGACAGCGCGAAGACGCGACTGCACCCCGAAGACCGCCCGCTGGTGCGCGACCATTTCCTGCGGGCACTCGACGCCGGCCGTCTGCTTGATCTCGACTACCGGATCGTCCACCCGGACGGGCGCCTGCTCTGGGTCCACACCCAGGCTGAGATCGCGCGCGACGCCCAAGGTCGTCCGGTCTACCTGCTGGGAACGATGCAGGACGTCAGCCGCCAACGCGAGGCGCAGCAGCGCGAGCAGGAGAAAATCGGAGTGCTGCGTGGAATCGCCGCCGGCAGCAGCCTGCAGCAGAGCCTGCGCGCCATCATCGAGCAACTGCAGCACAGCCATCCGGTGCGGGTAGCCATTGCCTACGACCTCGACCTCAACCGCGGTGCCAGCGGGCTCGAAGCGCCGGGGCTCAGCGCCGCGTTCAAGGAGACCCTGCTGCGACTGAGCGGGGTGCCAGGCATCGCTCCGAGCCGACGCGCCGCCGAGCGCGCGATGCGCGTGATCGTCGAGGACATCGACTCCGACACCGAATTCACCCGGATCCACGCGATCTGCAGGCAGGAAGGTGTGCGCTGCATCGTGGCGACACCGGTTCTCAGCGTGGACACGCGCGTCACCGGCATCCTCACCTGCTATCTGGCCGAGGCAGGCACGCCGTCCATCGACCTCGTGCAGGCGATCGACTCGGCGGTATCGGTGACTGCGATCGCGCTGAAGACCGCGACAGCCCGGCGGCGTCTGGAAGACAGCCGACAGCGCCTGCGCTCTCTCTTCACCCTTGTGCCCGACGCTGTGTTCGCGCTCGATCCCGACGGTCGCATCGAGGACTGCAATGCCGCCGCCGAAGCCGCGACAGGGCGCACCCGCAGCGCCCTGATCGGACAGCCGCTGACCCGGATCGTGCCCGCCGAGCTGCGCGCCCTGTTCAGCGAACGCATCCAGCTGGCCGCACTCGGTGGTATCCAGCGCTTCGAGCTCGAGAGCATCGATACGCGTGGCGAACGCATCGATGCCGTCAACACCACGCTTCCGATCGAGGTGGACGGTGCGACGGTCGGCGTTTTCCTGATCCAGACCGACGTCAGCGAAGCGCGCCGCGCGCAGGCCGCGCTGCAGGCAGCGCTGTCCGATCTGGAAGCGCGCAACCAGGAGCTGCAGGACTTCGCCTTCGTCGCCTCGCATGACCTGCAGGAGCCACTGCGCAAGGTGCAGGCCTTCGGTGATCGCCTGCGACTGCATCTGGCCGACCGCCTCGATGCCAGTGCGGCGGATTACATCCAGCGCATGCGCTCGGCGGCGGCGCGCATGCAGACCCTGATCAACGACCTGCTCGCCTACTCGCGGGTCTCGCGCAATGCCCACCAGCCGCAGCGGGTCGCTCTGTCGCGGGTGCTCGCCGAAGTGCTGGCGGATCTCGAAAGCCGGATCGAAGCCACTGGCGCCACCATCGAAGCGACGCTGCTGCCTGAGGTACAGGCCGATCCCACGCAGATGCGTCAGCTCCTGCAGAACCTGCTTGGCAACGCGCTCAAGTTCGCGCACCCCGGCCGCCGCCCGCGCGTGCGCGTCTCGTCCGAGAACGCTGGCTCCGGGCGCATTCGTCTGGTGATCGAAGACAACGGCATCGGCTTCGACAATAAATTCCAGGACCGCATCTTCGCGCCTTTCCAGCGTCTGCATGGCCGTAGCGAGTACGAGGGATCGGGCATCGGACTCGCGATCGTCCGCAAAATCGTCGAACGCCACGGCGGCCAGATCCATGCGCGGGGTCGGCCCGGCGAGGGCGCCCGCTTCGAGCTCGATCTTCCAGCCGTGCATGCTCTTTCAAGTACGGCTCCGGTCTGCGAGGATTCCAACAGATGAGCGCCCACGTCGCCCGCCACTGCTGGATCCTGGTCGCCGAAGACGACAACGACGACCAGAGACTGCTGCTGGACGCTTTCCAGCAGTGCGGGATCGACTGCCGACTCGAGTTCCACGGCGATGGCGAAAGCCTGCTGCAGGTGCTGGACCTGCACGACGCCCGCGACGCACCGCACCTCATCCTGCTTGACCTCAACATGCCGCGCATGGACGGTCGCGAAACGCTCGACCGCCTGCGCGCCGACCCCGTGCTGTCGAGGGTCCCGGTCGTGGTGATGTCGACCTCCGCCGCGGAGGACGATGCCAGCCGCGCGCGGCGTGCGGGCTGCGATGCCTACTTCGTGAAGCCCGCCGAGTATGGCGCCCTGCTGGAGATGGTCGGCCTGATCGCGCGCCGCTGGCTGCTGTCCGCGCAGGGCCCGGGAGCCGGTCGATGATGGCGCGTCCGCTTCAGCGGGTCCGCGTCCTGCTGATCGACGACGACGACGACGACGTGTTTCTGACCCGCGCGCTGTTCAGCGAGGTCGAGGACTTCCGCGCCGAGGTGATCGCCGCCGCCAGTCTGGAACAGGGTTTCCGGCTGCTGGGCGAATCACGCTTCGACATCTGTCTGGTTGACTACCGGATCGGACCCGACAGCGGCATCGCCTTTGTCGAACAGGTGGCCCAGAGCGAGACCCGGGTGCCGGTGATCCTGCTGACCGGCCAGGGCAGCCGCGAGGTCGATCTGCGCGCCATGGAGGCCGGTGCAGCCGACTACCTGGTCAAGGGTGGGCTGGACGCGGAACGCCTCGGCCGCAGCGTGCGCTATGCACTCGATCGCGCCGAAGACATCCGGCTGATCGAAGCCAGCGAAGCACGCTATCGACTGCTGTTCGAGTCGAACCCGATGCCGATGTGGGTCTGCGACAACGAGACGCTGCGCTTCCTCGCGGTCAACGAGGCGACGGTCGACCACTATGGGTACACGCGCGAAGAGTTCGCGCGCATGGATTCAACGCATCTGCGGCCCGCCGAGGATGTACCGGCGTTTCTTGCCAACCTGAAGATCACCGTACCCGGCCCCTACCGGCGTGGTCCCGTAAGGCACATCCGCCGCGACGGCAGTCTGATCTGGGTGGAAATCACCGCCCACGACATCCGCTTCGAAGAGCGTGCGGCCCGTCTGGTGCTGATCAATGACGTCACCGCCAAGCGCGCCGCCGAAGCAGAAGCGCGCCTGCTCGCCCGCGCCTTCGCATCGAGCAAGAGCGGCATGCTGATCGCGGATGCGCGCACCCCGGATTTCCCGACGGTGTATGTGAATCCCGCCTTCGAGCGCATGAGCGGCTACCCGGAATCCGAGATCCTGGGGCGCAACTGCCGCTTCATGCATGGCGACGATCGCGACCAGGAGGCCCTGCGCACGATCCGCGAAACGCTCGCCAAGCAGGCCGAGTGCGAGGTGGTGCTGCGCAACTACCGGCGCGATGGCAGCCTGTTCTGGAACCAGCTGACGCTGGCGCCGGTGCGCGACACCGTCGGCGATGTCACCCACTACATCGGCGTTTCCACCGATCTCACCGACCGGCGCCGGCACGAGGCCGAGCTCGCCTACCTCGCCCGCCACGACCAGGTCACCGGCCTGCCGCGCTTCATCGACCCGGACGATGCCTTGCGGCCGCTGTTCGCGGAAGCCGCCGGTGCCGGCGAGCGGGTCGCGCTGTGGTGTATCGACATCGACCGTTTCCAATCGGTCAACGAGAGCGTGGGCTACCGCGGCGGCGACGAAGTGCTGCGCCTGCTGTCCTCGCGCATCCGCTACATCACCGGGGCCTCCGGAAAGCTGTGGCGACTGACCTCGGACGAATTCGTGCTCGCCCTGCGCTACCGCCCCGGCGACATCGAACCGCTGGCGATCGCGGAGCAGATCCGCGAAACCCTCGAGGTGCCGGTGCCGGTGGCCGGCTCCCAGCTGTTCCTGTCCGGCACCATCGGGCTCGCCCTCTACCCGGACAACGCCCGCGACCCGGTCGAGCTGTTCCAGTGCTCCGAGTCGGCGATGTACCGCGCCAAACGCAGCGGCCGCAACTCGGTGCTGGCGTCGTCGGCTTCGCATGCCGAAGAGCTGCGCGAGCGGCTTTCGCTGGGCAGTCGCCTGAAGAGCGCGATCCACGCCAACGAGTTCGTGCTGTATTTCCAGCCGCAGGTCAGCGGCAGCGATGGTCGCATCACCGGCATGGAAGCGCTGGTGCGCTGGCGCACCAGCGATCGCGGCTTGATCGAGCCGCGCCGGTTCATCCAGGTCGCCGAAGAGCTGGGCAGCATCGTCGACCTCGGCCGCTGGGTCCTGCACGAGGCCTGCCGGCAGGGGCGTCAGTGGCTCGACATCGGCCACACCGAGCTGCGCATCGGCGTCAACGTCAGTGCGCTGCAGCTGCATCGCATGAGCTTCGTCGATGAAGTCCGCGATGCGCTGGAGAAATCCGGCCTGCCGGCGCACATGCTGGAACTGGAAACCACCGAGGCGGCCATCGTCGAGAATCTCGCGCGCGCACTGGAGGTACTGTCCAGGCTGAAGGCGCTCGGGGTGCAGCTCGCGCTGGACGACTTCGGCCTCGGCTACAGCTGCCTGAGCCAGCTCAAGCGTTTTCCGGTCGACCGCTTGAAGATCGATCAGAGCTTCGTCCGCGATGTCGCGCTCGCCGGCAGCGAAGCCGCGATCGCCCGCGCGATCACCGCGATGGGCCACGAGCTCCATCTCAAGGTGATCGCTGAAGGCGTCGAGACGGAGGCCCAGTTCGGCTATCTGCTGCGCAACCACTGCGATGAGTTCCAGGGCTTCCTGTTCAGCCCGCCGCTGCCGGCGGAAGAAGCCACAGCGCTGCTGGCCAAGCGCTATGTCGCGCCGATGGTGATGAGCCTGGCGCGGCCGGAGCGGGGACTGCTTCTCGTCGACGACGAAGAGAACGTGCTGCGCGCACTGGTGCGCGTGCTGCGCCGGGATGGCTACGTGATCCACACCGCGACCCATGCCACCGAGGGCTTCGAGCTGCTGGCCAAGAACCGCATTCAGGTGATCGTGTCGGACCAGCGCATGCCCGGCATCAGCGGCACCCAGTTTCTGTCGCGCGTGAAGGAGATGTACCCCGACACCATGCGCATCGTGCTGTCGGGCTACACCGATCTCGCCACCCTGACCGACGCCATCAACCGCGGCGCGATCTACAAGTTCCTGACCAAGCCCTGGGACGACGAGGATATTCGCGAGCAGGTCCGCGACGCGTTCCGCCAGTACGACGAGCGAGCATCCCGCGAGCCCATGGGCTGAGCGCCCCTGAGAATCGTCGACCTGCTGTGACCATCGCTCGATGCCCTTGGCGACCTCGCACGGGCCAAGACATAGCCCACGGCGACCGATCCGGTCCGCTGCGCAGGGCCGACCGACGCCTCCCGCATTCTCAGCGGATGTAGTTGAACAGCGAGTTGCCCTGCACCTTGGCGAAGCTGGCCTGCGCGGCCTCGAGCATCAGCAGCTGCTGGCTCAGTCGGCTGGCGGCCTCCGCGTAGTTGACGTCGCGGATTTCCGACAGCGTGGTGGCCAGACTCAGCACCTGCGAGGCGCGCTCTTCGGTCGTGCGGTCCAGCGTGTTCAGACCGGCTCCGACCTTGCTGCGTGCGTCGATGATCTGCTCCTGTGCAGCCCCCAGATCTTCGAGGCTGGCGAAGAACGCGTTCTGCTGGAGTGCGCGCTGCTCCGGCGTGGCCGAAGGCAGGCGCAGCGCGTCGATCACGCTCTGGACCGTGGCGAATACGTCCTGCCTAGGCGAGGGCTCGACCGTGAAGCTGTCGCCTGCGGCTGGCGTGCCGTTGAAGCGCAGCTGCGCGCCCGCGAACTCGATCGCCTCGCCCGGCGTGTAGGTACCGGTGGCAATCACGGTGGCGGCGCCGTCTTCGACGCTGTAGCCGCCGGCGCCGTCGAAGGTGATCCGGTAGGCGTCGGGTGTCCACGGTGTGCTTCCGGAAAGCCCGGCCGAAGCCAGCACCAGGGTGCCGCTGTTGGCCGCATCGGCGCGCGCGCTGAAGGTGCCGTTGCCGGTCGGCACGCGCAGGAAGATCTCGCTGCCCGGAGCGACATCGGCGACCGAGAGCGAGGGCGACACATCCACACGGCGCTGCACCTGGTCGCCCGCATAGACCACGCCGCCAGGCCCGGGAGAGAAAGGCACCGCCGAACCCTGGCTGCCCGCGAACAGATAGCGTCCACTGCCGTCGTCGCTGTTGGCCAGCGCGTAGAGCGCCTCCAGCTGTTGCTCAAGCTCGTCGGCAATGGCCGATCGCGACTGCGGTGACTGGCTGCCGTTGAAGCCCTGGACGGCCAGTTCGCGCACCCGCAGCAGTCGATCGCCGCTGGCGGTTAGGGCCACTTCGGCGAGATTGAGGCGATTGGCCAGCACGTTCGAGTTCGCCGAGAAACGCTCGAGTTCGGCACGGGCGCGATCGAGCTGCACCATGCTGCCGGCGCCGACGGGGTCCTGCGCTGCCGTATTGATCCTCTGCCCTGTCGAGAGCTGCAGCTGGGTTCTGAAAGACTCGGACTGGCGCGCCAGCAGCGCGTTCAGGCCCTGGGTGAACTGCAGGTTTGTCGAGATTCGCATGTCTATCGCCTCACGGCTGCCAGCAGCGAGTCGAACGCCGCATTGGCGATGCTGATGATCTGCGCGGCGGCCTGGTAGGACTGCTGGAACTTGAGCAGGTTCGCGGCTTCCTCGTCGAGGTTGACGCCGGAAACGGCGTCGCGCTCGGTCTGCAGCTGGGTATCGATCGACTGCTGTGCGCCGAGCGTGTACTCGGCCTGGCGCGCGATTCCGCCGAACTGCGAGGTCATTTCGCTGAGCGCTGCAGTCAGGTTCTGATTACCACCGCTGAAGATGCCCAAGCCCTCGACTTCGGTCAGCAGTCGCGCATTGCCGTTGTCGCCTGACCGCGCGCCCATGGCGCTGAAGTTGAACTGGTCGCCCGCTGCGGGCGTTCCGTCGAGGGTCACTTCCCAGCCGTTCACCGAGATCTTGTCACCGGGCGTGTAGGCGAAGGCGCCGGCGCCATTGATGGAATACACCCCCGCTGCGGTGAACTCGATGGTGACCGGGTCCTGCAGGTTCGGGTTGGCGGAATCGGCAATGCTCAAGGGTCCGAGAATGCCGGTGCCCTGATTGCCCAGAGCGGCGCTGGCCCGGACCGGCAACGCCGCGGCGATCCGATTCGGGTCAGTCATCGCCATCGCCATCTGGCGGGCGGCATCGGAACCGGTGCGGACCATGATGTCGTCGCCGACCGCGGGCGCGCCGCTGACTTCAAGACGCACGCCTTCGACGATGA